>NZ_JBFUIY010000018.1:0-155427 GCF_056401655.1 Allobosea sp. P4_E12
ACGTGGTGATGCTCGCGCTGAACATCTACACTTGGCTCCTCATCATATCAGCGGTTTTGAGTTGGCTGATCGCCTTCAACGTCGTTAATACCCGCAATCAGTTCGTCTCCTCGGTCTGGGATTTCCTCTATCGGGTGACCGAGCCGGTGCTCAGGCCGATCCGGAACATGCTGCCCAATCTCGGCGGTATCGACATCTCGCCGATCATCCTGCTGCTGATCATCTTCTTCATCGAGCGCGTGATCGAGCGCTATCTGTACCCTGCCGTATTCTGAGATGGCCGTTCCCTGGACGGCGACGCCCGGGGGATTGCGGCTGAGCGTCAGGCTGACCCCGCGCGGTGGGCGCGACGGGGTCGACGGCATCGAGGTCCTCGCGGACGGCCGTGCCGTGCTCAAGGCACGGGTGCGGGCCGCGCCCAGCGAGGGGGAGGCCAATGCAGCGCTGATCGCCTTGCTGGCGCGCAGCCTGTCGGTCTCCCGTTCCGCCGTGACATTGGCTGCCGGAAGCACGGCGCGGCTCAAGACTCTGCTGGTTGCGGGGGAAGCCGACCTGCTCGCGGTGCGGCTGGAACAGCTTCTTGCGGCGGGCTAGGGGCTCTTCGCTCCTCCCGCGCTGCACAAATCTCTTGACGAAGGCGGCCAGTTCCTGTCCGAACAAGGGCAATGGACACACCCCAGTCTTTTCCTGAGCGGCTCACGGAAGGCTATCGCGCCTTCCTCGACGAACGTTTCTCGCGCGAGAAGAGCCGCTATGAGGAGCTCGCCGAAAGCGGCCAGACTCCCAAGATCATGCTGATCGGTTGCTGCGACTCGCGTGTCGCGCCCGAAACCATCTTCGATGCGCGCCCCGGCGAAATGTTCGTGGTGCGCAACGTCGCCAATCTGGTTCCGCCATTCTCGCCCGACGATCAGCTGCACGGCACCTCGGCCGCGCTCGAATATGGCGTTCAGGCGCTGAAGGTCGAGCATATCGTCGTGATGGGCCATGGCCGCTGTGGCGGCATCCGCGCCTTTGCCGATGATGCGCAGGGGCCGCTTTCGCCCGGCGATTTCATCGGAAAATGGATCACGCTGATCAATCCGGCAGCACAGCGCAGCGGCGGCCGCGGCCGCAACGAGGACCTGGAAACCTATGTCGAGCGCCTGGCGCTGGCCTCGATCCAGCAATCTCTCGCCAATCTGCGGACGTTTCCCTGCATCAGCATCCTCGAGGGCAAGGGCCGGCTGAAGCTGCACGGTGCCTATTTCGCCGTCGCGACCGGCGTGYTGATGGTGCTCGATGCCGCGACCGGACAGTTCGTTCCGGCCATTGGCGAGATGCCCAAAAAGGTGCAGACTATCCGCTGCAGCGAAGCCGGATGAGGGCGAAAATTTAGCTGCTCCGCCCCCCATGACGGCGGGCGCGGCTTGCGCTAGATTGTCGCTTCCCGGTCACTGATTTTTGAAGCTCGCATGTTCGATCGTCGTAAGCCCTCGGCTCCCGCTCCCTTCGTCACCCACGAAAATATCGAAGCCAAGATCAAGTGGTTCGACCCTGAGAAGGGCTTCGGATTCGCGTCTCCTGCCGACGGATCCGGCGACGTTTTTGTGCATGTCTCGTCCATCGGTCCGCTCGATCCGCAGGATCTGCAGCCGGGTGCGACGATCGTTGCCGATCTCGGCGAAGGCCGCCGCGGTCTTCAGGTCGTGGCCGTGCACGAGATCGACGCCTCGACCGCAACGCCCGCCGCCCCGCGTGGCGAGCGTGCTCCGCGCCCGTTCTCGCCGCGCCCGCCGCGTGACGATTTCGGTGGTGGCGGCTATGGCGGCGGCGGTGGTTATGGTGGCGGTGGTGGTGGCTACGGTGGCGGTGGTTACGACCGCGGCGATCGCGGCGGCTTCGGCGATCGCAACAGCGCCCCGATGGAAGGGCCCTATGACGGTGCCGTCAAGTTCTTCAACTCCGATCGCGGATTCGGCTTCATCGCGCCTGACAATGGCGGACCGGATGTGTTCCTGCATGTCAGTTCGCTGAGCCGCAGCGGCCTGCAGCCGCCGATGGACGGGCAGCGCGTGCGTTYCTCGATCCGCGCCGGCAAGAAGGGCCCGGAAGCTGCGAACGTCAGTTTCATCTGATCGTTGCTTTTGCACCGACCTGATCCAAGGCCCGCCGGTTTGGCGGGCCTTCTCTTTTGGGGCGGTAGGAGTCAAGCAAAAGCGCCCACCGCGGGGTCATAGAGCCCGCCGTCGATCGCCTCCGGCTCGCTCTCGACCTTGCTCTCCCGGATCAGCTTGCCGCCCGCATCCATGACGCAGACGCTGGTGGTGCGAACAGACACATCAAGACCGACGAACAGCTCCATGGCAGGCCTCCTGACCGGTTGGATCGATGGAGCCCGACCGGAAGACCGCTCTCCGTCATCCCGTATCAACGGGCGGCCGGAGCCCCAACAACCCGATCTTTTTGTTTCGCGATCGGTGCTCGCGGTTCGGGCGCGAGTACGGGGCGCTTCCTTTGAAACGCGGCGCCGGTTTGGGTGGTGGTAGGCGGTCCTTGGCAAATTGGCGGGATCCAGAAGGCAAGCCCGAGATAGGGGAGCCGAAATCACGATGAGTCTGATCGATAAAGTATCGACGGTTCTGCGACAGGCAGCTGCAGAGGCGATTTTGCCGCGCTTTCGCAATCTGACCGCGCGTGATGTGGAGGAAAAGTCCCCGGGAGAACTCGTCACCGTTGCCGATCAGCATGCCGAACGGTTGATCGGCGAGCAATTGCTGCTGCTCGATCCGTCCGCCAGGGTCGTGGGCGAGGAAGCCTGCGCCAAGACGCCTGCATTGGCTGACACTCTCGATCGGGGCACCGTCTGGTTGATCGATCCGCTGGACGGCACCGGAAATTTCATTTCCGGCCGAGGACCATTTTCGATCATGCTTGCACTGCTTCGCGAAGGCGAGGTCGTCGCAGCCTGGATGCTCGATCCGTTGTCGGATCAGCTTCATGTCGCCGAACTGGGCAGCGGCGCCCAGATCAATGGAGTGCCCGTGGTCGCTGATGGGAAGCCGGATGGGCTGCGGCGGGGCTCGATCTCCACTCGTTTCCTGCCGCCTGACGTGCTTGAGGTCATCGAGGCGCGCTTGGATCGAGTGCCCTTAATCGTGCCGCCGCTGCTTTGCGCGGGGGCCGAATATCCTGCCATTGCCACTGGCGAGCGCGATTTCGCCGTCTTCTGGCGAACGCTGCCATGGGATCATCTGCCCGGAACGTTGTTCCTGAGCGAGGCTGGCGGCCGCGTCGCGCGCTGGGATGGTTCGCCCTATCGCGCTGGACAAGACGGCTCTGGCCTCTTGGCAGCGCGCACGCCCGAACATTGGCGAGCGACGCACACGGCGCTCTTCGATTGGCGCAATGATCGCTCAGGGCCGAGCGAGTCTTGGTTGCGAGCGCTCGACTAGACCCGTTCGAGCGCGCGATGCGGGAGGTCAGGCAAGGTCAGGCCGATGGCATCGCCTGAGCGGATTTCGCCGCCCGCCAGAACGATCGCCATGATTCCGGACTTGCGAACGAGCCGGCCCTCGGAATCGCGCCCGAGGACAGCGGAGAGGAGTCCGGGACGGAAGCAGGCTCTCTGGCACAGAGCGCGTGGCTTGGCGAGCGGGGCGCTATTTGGTCAGGATCAACCGGTCGCGGGCGGTGACGCGCAGGCGATAGGCCTCGCCAAGATGCATCAGGATGACCTCGCGTCCGGTGCCGACCAATTGGCGGACGTCGACGACCGGGACGTCCGATTGTCCGGAGTGGGGTGCTGTCTTGCCAGCAAGATCAGATGGCGGAACGGAACTCATCGCAGCGATCCAAATCGATAATCTGCAGGAGGCAGACAAGGTTCGGCGCTGATCTTCCGTAGAGCTTCAGTATTGAACGATAATCATTACAAACTACGTCGGTATCAGCCTATGAATTAGGTCGCTTTCAATCGCGCCGTCAAGGCGGTGGTCCTGTTCCGACTTCGGGCCACTGCTTCCGCACGAAAAAGCCGGACCTGCGGGGCAGGTCCGGCTTGCGACCGGCGTCGGAATGCTTCGGGGATCAATGATCCGCTTCGAGTCCGCCGATATGTTTCTGGGTGTAGAGTTCGATGCCGACGCGCTCGATGAGGTCGAGCTGGGTCTCGAGGAAGTCGATATGACCTTCCTCATCCTTCATCAACGCCTTGAACAGGTCCTCGGACGGGTAGTCGCCGACCTCGCGGCAATACTTGGCCGCTTCCTGATAGAGTCCGCGCGCCTCGACCTCGGCCTTGAGATCGCACTCGATCACTTCCTTGACGTTCTCGCCGATGCGCAGTGCGTCAAGCGTCTGCAGATTGGGGAAGCCCTCGAGGAAAAGGATGCGGTCGACGAAACGGTCGGCATGGACCATTTCCTCGATCGATTCCTTCTTCCAGGTCTTGGCCATCTCCTTCAGCCCCCAATTGTCGAGCATCCGGTAGTGCAGCCAGTACTGATTGATCGCGGTCAGCTCGGAGCGGAGCCCCTTGTTGAGGTATTCGATGACCTTCTTGTCACCCTTCATCGCAGCTCTCCTCGGGCTCGCATCACATTAGAATGATCCTAATGTAGAGCGGCAATTCGGAGAATGAAAGGGAGAAGTCGCGCCAGGACCGGGAAATATCGACGTGGCCCGCGGCCGAGAAGCCTCAGGCCGCGATCGTGTCTTTCTCGATCGCCAGCCCGTCCATCATCTGGGTGACGGAGACATGCACCGCGCATTCAACGTCGCGACTGGCGCAGGAATGGCATTGGCTGGCGCAGGCGGCGCGGGCCTCAGCAAGAATGGCTCTGACGGCCCGGGCGCAACGTCCGCAGTCCGGGCTGCAGCCCAGACAGTCATAGGCCTCGCCAGCCGTCACCGGTCCAGTGCCATCGGGGGCAATGGTTCCCTTGATCTGCCGACAGGACAGGACGTTGCAGGAGCAGACGATCACGCGTGGTGCCCAGCTCCGGCGGCGACCCGGGTCTCGACTTCGGCGCCATCGGCGTTGCGCAGGCGGACAATGACCTCCACGGACGAGATCATCATGCCTTCCGGGGCGACGGGCAGGCCGGAGACCTGGATTTCCGAGCCAGGGATGTCGACGACGGTTTCGTCGTCCTCGTTATAGAAATGGTGATGCTCCGACACATTGGTGTCGAAGAAAGTCTTGGGGCCGGACACCGAAACCTGGCGGAGCAGGCCAGCTTCCGAGAACTGCCGCAGCGTGTTGTAGACGGTCGCGAGGGACAGCGGTTCGCGGGCGCGCAGCGCCTCCTCATAGAGCATTTCGGCGCTGACGTGCCGGTCGCCCTTGGCGAAGAGCAGCCAGCCCAGCGCCATGCGCTGCCTGGTCGGACGCAGGCCAGCATTGCGTAGCCGCGTTTTCACCGCGCTGATCGGGCAGGAAGCAGGGCTCTTCTGCGGCCACGGAATCTGTTCCGCGGCAGCACGGGCCTGGCTGGGATCCTTCACGGGCAAAACGCTCATCGGTACGCCTTCCACATCGCCGGCATGCCGGCCTCGTAGTTTAGAAAATATCTAAACTACTGATATCATTGCTATATTTGGCGGGACTCCGCGCGAATGTCAATCCGGAGCCGGCTGCGACACGGTGCATCAGGTCCCGGCGCGGCTAGTGCCCGGCCTCGGCGGGGGGCGCTTTGGGCGGCTTGCGCATGAACACGGCCAGCACGACCAGCCCTGCAAAGATCCAGGTCAGGCCGAGAAAGACATCGCCGAAGGCCATGACCAAGGCCTCGCGATGGGCGAGTTGACTGATTTTGGCGAGCGCCATCGCCTCGGCATTGGCGCCATAGCTGGCGAAAAGCTGCATCATCTGGGCCAGCCTCTCTTCGGCGACCTGGCTGCCGACAGCGACAGCTTCATGCAGCCGGGTGATGTGCAGGTCGGTCCGGGTGTTCAGCAGCGTGTTGATCACGGCGAGGCCCACCGCGCCGCCAAGATTGCGCGTCAGGTTGTAGAGGCCCGATGCGTTCTTGAGCTGCGCCGGAGGCAAGGTGCCGAGCGCCAGATTGTTGATCGGCACCATGCACAGCATCAGCGAGACGCCGCGCAGGATCTGGGGCAGCAGCAGTTCGTGGAAGTCCCAGTCCTTGGTGATGAAGGACGCGAGATAGGTGCCGGCGGCGAAGCCGGCGAAACCGATCATCATCATCACGCGTGGATCGAGCTTCTGCGACAGCTTGCCGGCGACGGGCGCCGTCAGGAACATGCACAGGCCGGTGACGAACATCGTCTCGCCGATCATCAGCGCGTCATAGCCGCGGATGCGGCCGAGAAAGACGGGGTRGAGATAGGTCAGCCCGTAGAGGCCAATGCCCATCGTGAAGCTGAAGAGCGAGCCGAAGGCGAAGTTGCGGTTGGTGAAGGCGTAGAGATCGACGAGCGGATCCTCGCGCGTCAGCGCCCGCCAGAAGAACAGGACCGCGCCCACCAGCATCAACGCGGTGAAGAACACGATCTCGTGGCTCTGGAACCAGTCGAGCCGCGTGCCTTCCTCCAGCACATATTCGAGGCTGCCGAGGAAGGCGGCCATGCTGGCGAGGCCGAGCCAGTCGAAACGCTTGAGCAGGCCGGGCTGCGGCTTGTCGAAATCGATCAGCGTCCAGGCTGCGATGGTGACGCCGATGCCGGGGATGACGTTGACCAGGAAGAGCCAATGCCAGGAGAAGGCATGGCTGAGATAGCCGCCGACCGTCGGGCCGATGGTCGGCGCGAGCGTCGCGACAAGCCCGATCAGCGGCGAGACGATCGGCCGCTTCGAGGCCGGGAAGATGGTGAAGGCGGCCGCGAAGACGCCGGGAATCATGCCGCCGCCGATGAAGCCCTGGACCGCGCGCCACAGGATCATCTCGTTGATCGAGGACGACATCGCGCACAGCACGCTCGAGACCGTGAACCCGGCTGCGGCGATCGAGAAGAAGACGCGGGTCGACAGCGCCCGGCTGAGATAGCCGGAGAGCGGGATCATGATCACTTCTGCGATCAGATAGGCGGTCTGGACCCAGGCGATCTCGTCGGCGCTGGCTGACAGGCCCGCCTGGATCTCGGCCAGCGAGGCGGAGACGATCTGGATGTCGAGGATCGCCATGAACATGCCGAAGACCATCGCCAGGAAGGCGAAGATCCGCCGCATCGGGATGGCGTCGGAGGCCGCCGGCGCGCCGGCTGTCAGTGTTGCAGTGGCCATGACGGCCTCGTCTTCCTGGCGCCCCGCACCGTCGCCCTGGCCAAGCGGCATTGGCCGCGCAAAGCCGGGGTCAATCGGTGGGCGTTACGGCTGCATGGATTCCGGATCGTCGCGACGCGCCATCCGGAATGGGTCTTGTGGTTCCGTTCAGGCCTGAGGGCGCGGGTCGATCTTCACCACGACCGACATGCCCGGACGCAGCGCATGGCGCGCAATGGCCTGCGGGCTGAGCGTGATGCGCACCGGGACGCGCTGGACGATTTTGGTGAAATTGCCGGTGGCGTTGTCAGGAGGCAGCAGCGAGAACACCGAGCCCGTGCCGCCGGAAATGCCGCTGACGACGCCGTCAAACACCTGATCGGGCAGGGCGTCGACCGTGACCCTTGCCTTGTCGCCGATCTTCAGGCCGCCAACCTGCGTCTCCTTGAAGTTGGCATCGATATAGACCTGGTCGAGCGGGACGATCGACATCAGCCGCTTGCCGGCACTGACGAGGTCGCCAAGCTGGACATTGGTGTTGGCGACCAGTCCGTCGATCGGCGCTGCGATCCTGGTGAAGGACAGGTCGCGGGCGGCCTTGTCCTCGGCGACCTTCAGCTCGTCCATCTGGCGGGAGGCTTCGTTGCGCTGTGCCTCCAGCACCTTGATATTGGCTTCGGCCGCGGAGACCCCGGCCTCGGCGCTGGCCAGTGCGGCGCGGGCTCGGTCACGCGCTGCCGTTGCCGCATCGAGGGTCGCCTGCGATCCGTAGGACTTGGCGGCAAGGCTGTTGGCGCGGTCGAAATCGGCGACGGTGCGGATGATATCGGCCTGGGTCGAGTCCCGCTGCGCCTGGGCCTGCAGCAGGCTGGCGCGGCCGGCCTCGATCTGGCTGTCGATGCGCAGCAGCGTCGCGCCTGCCGTCGCGCTCTTGGCGCGGGCGCTCTCCAGTGCGATGCGCTGGTCGCCATCGTCGAGGGTGACGAGCGGCTCGCCGGCCTTGACCTGCTGGTTCTGCTTGACGGCGACAGTTGCGACATTGGCTGCGAGCTTGGCCGAGATCGTGGCCATCTCGGCGCCGACATAGGCGTCGTCAGTCGAAACGATGAAACGGCCATTGCGCCACCAGTCGACGCCGAACCAGAGTCCGGAGCCGAGCGCGGCTGTCGCCAGCAGCATCATGCCCGCACGGCGCACCGTCTTGCCGCGGGGCTTGGCGGCGGCAGGGCTCTCCGCTTCGCGCGGAGCTGCTTCGTCGGCCTTGCGGGCCTGGGCGGGGAGCGGCGTGGTTTCGAGCGCGGGGTCGACCAGCTTCAGCCGGTCCCGACGCGACTCAGTCTTTGTCTCGGCGGACATGGGCGATCCTGATAATCACTGTTCGAACCGATCGGTTCGATTTCAGTTGAAATAGCGCTGGCGATGGCGCATATCAAGTGAAATCGAACTGAGTGGTTCGATTATTTTTGTGCGGCGCAAAATGCCGGGGCGAGATGGGGTCATGGACGAGGTTGTGAAGATCGCAGGAGTGCCGCCGCGCCGGAAACGGCGTGCGGCGGGCGCAGATCCCGACAAACGTCGCCAGATCCTGGACGGAGCCCATGAGGTCTTCCTGACGCGCGGGTTCGACAATGCCAGCATGAGCGACATTGCCGCGGCCGCGAATGTCTCGAAGGGCACGCTCTATGTCTATTTCGAGGACAAGGAACATCTCTTCGTCGCCCTGATCGAACGCGAGCGTGAAGAACAGAAGCGCGGGATCTTCGAAGCGCTCGACGATGATCCCGATCTCGGTCATGCGTTGACGCATTTCGGCGAGCGGATCGTCCAGCTCCTGGTCTGCGATTTTGCGCTCAGCGCCCAGCGCATCGTCGTTGGCGTGGCGGAGCGCATGCCCGATCTCGGCCGTGAATTCTACGAGAACGGACCGTTGCAGGGCGCACGGCGCATCGCCGGCTATCTCGACCGCAAGGTCGCGGAGGGACAGCTGGAGATCGACGATACCGCGCTGGCAGCCGTGCAGTTCGTTGACCTGTGCCAGTCGACCGTGCTGCGCCCGCGCCTGTTCAATGCGGTGCGCGAGCGACCGTCCGAGGCCGAGATCTCCCGCGTGGTTGCCTCGGCGGTCGCAATGTTCCTCGCGCGATACGGCAAGCGATAGTCCGCTTACAAGGCTCGCGCCCGCATCCGCTCGCGATGGGCGGTGTAGAGGCCCGAGGCGGCGATGATCACCGAGCCCAGCAAGGTGAAGAGATCCGGCAGGACCGAGAACAGGAAGAAGCCGAAGACCGAAGCCCAGAGCAGTTGCACATAGGAGAAGGGCGCGAGCAGGGAGGCGTCGGCATGGCGGAAGGCGATGATGACGAACCAGTGCCCGATGGTCGAAGCGACGCCGATGAAGATGCCGATGGCGATCGCCTCCGCCGTAAGTGGCTGCCAGCCGAGGGGCTGCAGTACGGTCAGCAGCAGGAAGCCGACCACGGCCGACCAGGTCAGTGTCGTCACCGGATCCTCGGTCGTGCTCATCATGCGGGTAACGATCAGGGCAAAGGCCCAGGTCGCGGCTGAAAGCGCTGGCAAAAGCGACGCGGCGTGGAAGTTGGCACCTCCGGGCCGGACGATGATCAGGACACCGGCCAAACCGACCAGGGTCGCGGTCCAGCGCCGCCAGCCAACCTTCTCCCCAAGCATCGGGATCGACAAGGCCGTGACGAAGAGCGGCGCAATGAAGCTTGTCGCGGTCGCATCAGCGATCGGCAGGTATCGCAGCGACGAGACGAAGATGATGGAGGAGAGGGTGACTGCGACGCCTCTCAGCAACTGCATGTGCAGACGCTTCGGTCGCAGGCGTGCTGCGCCGCCGCGCAGTGCCACCGCCAACATGATCGCCGTAAAGGCGGCATAGCGCAGCCAGGTGATCTGTAGCGCGGGCATCGTCGCCGCGAGATATTTCGAAGCGACGTCGGAGCTGGACAGGAAGATGCTGGCAAGCAGCATCAATCCGATGCCGCGCAGCGCAGCATCGCGACGTTGCGGCACGGGAGGAACGGCCTCGGTATGCGCGGGCAAGGCCGGTACCGGAGCTTTTGAAGGGTGGGGAGAGGACAAGGCGACGCCGGAACTGGAGAGTGGGACGACGCTAGCAGGATTTGCCTGCGGCGGGCGCGCAAACTCGGAACAGCGCCCATGCGCCCGGGCCCTTCATGAAAAAGGCGGGCTTGCGCCCGCCTTCGTGGAGCTTTCCGAGCTGTCGGAATCAGGCCGCCTTCTTGCGCGGCTGGATCAGCTTGCGGTTGACCAGCACCTCGGCGATCTGCACGGCGTTCAGGGCTGCGCCCTTGCGCAGATTGTCCGAGACGCACCAGAAGGCGAGACCGTTCTCGACCGTATTGTCCTCGCGGATGCGCGAAACATAGGTCGCGTCCTCGCCGGCCGCCTCGTGCGGGGTGATGTAGCCGCCGGGCTCGTGCTTATCGATGACGAGGATGCCGGGCGCGGTGCGGAGCACCTCGCGCGCCTCGTCGGCTGTGATCGGCTTCTCGCATTCGATGTTGACGCTCTCGGAATGGCCGATGAAGACGGGCACGCGCACGCAGGTGGCGGTCAGCTTGATCTTCGGATCGAGGATCTTCTTGGTTTCCGCCATCATCTTCCACTCTTCCTTGGTGAAGCCGTCCTCCATGAAGACGTCGATCTGCGGGATGAGGTTGAAGGAGATGCGCTTGGGGAACTTCTTGGTGACGACGTCGCCGGCCGAGAACACGGCGCGCGTCTGGTTGAAGAGCTCGTCCATGCCTTCCTTGCCGGCGCCGGAGACCGACTGATAGGTCGAGACGACGACGCGCTTGACGCCGAAGCGGTCATGCAGCGGCTTCAGCGCCACGACGAGCTGCGCGGTCGAGCAGTTCGGGTTAGCGATGATGTTCATCTTGGAGAAGCCGGCGGCCGCCGCGGCATTCACCTCCGGCACGATCAGGGGCACGTCGGGATGCATGCGCCAGGCCGAGGAATTGTCGATGACGACGCAGCCCTGGCCGCCGATCTTCGGCGACCATTGCTTCGAGACCTCGCCCCCCGCCGACATCAGGCAGATATCGGTATCGGAGAAATCATAGTGATCGAGCGCCTTCACCTTCAGCGTCTTGTCGCCGAAGGAGACCTCGGTACCAATCGAGCGCGAGGAGGCAAGCGCCACGACCTCGCTCACCGGGAAAGCCCGCTCGGCAAGGATGTCGAATATTTCGCGACCCACATTGCCTGTGGCGCCGACAACCGCGACCTTGAAGCTCATGCTGCTGTTCCTTTTGGAAGTAACCGGTTCTGCCTCCCCCGGGAGATGCCGACCCGCCTGGTCTGGATGGCGGGTTCGGCCTTAGCCCCCGCCGGGGGGGAGGGCCCGGAACCGAGGCGAAGCGTCAGCGCGACGTCCGGAGCGTGCCGGTCGTCGTTTTGGTCGTGCGTTTCGTCGTCAGGGCGACAATCACAGAGCCAAATCCCATAGGGCTGAAAGCATTCGCGGTCGCGCTCGAGTGGATGCTCGCCTCGCGATGCTCATCCAGAACACCCGCGGCGATAAAAAGTCAATTGGTCTCGGCAGCCCAGCGCGTCAGGACGGGATTAACCCTGCCTCCTAACCAGCGATTCACGACAATCGCGGTTCGCAGGCCGCCGGTAACCCGATACTGACCCGGATGCCCTCAGCGTCGCCGGCGGGTGAGGACAGGCTGCTGGCGCGGAGGCGCAGGCAACGAGCGGGGTCTTGTCGTGTCGCGTGAGTTCGCAGCGTTACTGGTCAATGGCTTTCGCCGGCTCGGCTCGAGCTGCCGGGAGCTCGGCTCGGCGGCCGCACATCGTGCCTTGCCTGTGGCGGGCAGCGTGAAGGGCAAGCTCGGCGGTCCCGATCCGATTGGCGCCTTGATCAGCGTGATGGACCATGTCGAGGCAGCGATGCGGACAATCCTCCGCTGGCTGCGCGCTGCCGTCCGCCATCGTGGCCTGGGCCTGACCGGCGGTCTGGCCTGGCGCGGCCTGGCAGCCGTTGCCGGTATCGGGATGGCGGCTGCGCTCGTCACGGGCCTTTCGGGCGATGGCGGCGAGATGCAGGTCGCCAGCCTTGCCGAGCAACCGGCTGCGGAGATCCGGTCCGTTCGGGACGTTCGCCAGGAGCCGCGCCTGCTCGGCGCCCAACATGAAGACTGGACCAGGATCGCGCGGCCGATCGCGATGTTTGGCCTCGACTCTCCGGAATTGGAGCGCCAGGCCATGGCCTATGAGGCGAGCCGGAGCCAGGACGGCGCGAAGCGTGAGGATGTGTTGAGCTTTGGGGCGTTCACCGAGGCAAAGCCGCATCTGCTCCTGCGCCTCGTCGTTGACCATGGCGACGATCATCTGACGCAGCCCTTCATCATCGCGCTGGTGCGCGAGGCCGCTGCGCGCGGCATGTCCGTGCAGCGCAGCGGTGCGCCGACAGGGCTCACCACCAAATTCGGCTCTGTCGAAGCTACGGATGTGACCCTGAGCGATGGTGCGAATGAACGCGCCTGCATCGGCTTCCGCCACCGGGGCGGCGACACGCCGCTGCGACTGAGCGGCTGGTGGTGCGGTGGGGCGGCGCGCCCGGTCGATCGTCAGCAACTGGCCTGCCTGGTCGATGGGCTTGCCCTGCTCAGCGCCGGCGAGGATCAAGTGCTGCGTAGCCTCTTTGCCGCAGCTGAACGTAACCGCGGCGGCGCCTGCTCACCGCCGCGCCCATCCGCGGCCGGTCGCAAGACGTCATCGCTCGACGCCGAAGGCACGCTGCCGAGCCACCAGGCGGCCGCGAAAAGGTGAGGGGACGGCCGTTGAAATCGGCTGCCCGAGCGTTATCTCAGAGCTATGGGGCAGTAAAAGCGTTAACCGCGGCGGGATAGATTTGGCGCTATCAATCGCCGCTTTACTTCCCCTTGGTCATCGCCTCAGGAGACCCTCGCCATGAATTCCTTCAAGCGTCTCGCCGCCGGTCTCGGCATTTCGCTCGTGGCGTTGACCGCGGTCGCTTCGGTGGCCGAGGCGCAGCAGCAGCGCAAGCCGTTGCGCGTGATCGTGCAGAAGCGCAGCTATCTCGATCCCGGCAATGTCGTGCCGGTCGGCTCGCTGAACCGATACGCCACTCAGCAGCTCATCTCACCCCCGGTCTATTCGAATGTCGCTGAGCTTTACGGCGATAGCACCTTGCCGCCGCGCATCGGCGCCGGTGTGAACCCGTTCCGGAACACGTTTTCGACGCCGGGCTTCTGAGCCGTCCGGGCAGAGACGAGAAAGGCCCGCCGGATCGGCGGGCCTTTCTGTTTGGTGCGTGCTGCCTTGCTTCAGGCGGTGCAACGGGGTCCGGAGACCCTCGGGCCGGTGCGAGGCTTCCCGAGGATGGTAGGCGTCAGCGGACCAGAATGTTCCGGAACTGCCAGGGATCGCTGGTGTCGATATCCTCCGGGAAGAAGCCCGGGCGGCCCTGCAGCGGCGTCCAGTCGGTATAGGTCCCGACCACCGGGCCGAGATAGGGCAACTGCACTTCCAGGCAGCGACGGAAATCGAGCTCATCGGATTCGACGATGCCGGCCTTCGGGTTCTCCAGGGCCCAGACCATGCCGGCAAGCACGGCGGAGGTCACTTGGAGGCCCGTGGCGTTCTGATAAGGCGCAATCCGGCGGGTCTCTTCCACGGAGAGTTGCGAGCCGAACCAGTAGGCATTCTTGCCGTGGCCATAGAGCAGTACGCCGAGTTCGTCGATGCCATCGACGATTTCGCTCTCCTCGAGGATGTGCTGCTTCTCCTGCACCTTGCCGGCGCTACCGAACATCTCATGCAACGAAAGCACGGCGTCATTGGCGGGGTGATAAGCATAGTGGCAGGTCGGCCGATAGGTCGGGTTGCCGGCCTCGTTGCGCACCGTGAAGTAATCGGAGAGCGAGATCGCCTCGTTATGCGTCACCAGGAAGCCGTATTGCGGGCCGGGCGTCGGGCACCAGCTCCGCACGCGCGTCTCGGCCCCGGCCTGGAGCAGATAGATCGCCGACTGGCAGCCAGCCTCATGCGTGCGACCGTTCTCTGGCATCCAGCGCTCATGCGTGCCCCAGCCGAGCTCCGCCGGCTGCTGGCCTTCCGAGACGAAACCCTCGACCGACCAGGTGTTGACGAAGACATCGCGCGGCTTGGGATGCTTGGCACGCTGGGTGTCGCGCTCGGCGATATGGATACCCTTGACGCCAACCTGCTGCATCAGGGCGCCCCATTCGGCGCGGTTCTTCGGTTCGGGGGTCTGGAGGCCGAGATCGGCCGCGACGTTGAGCAGGCCCTGCTTGACGAACCATGAGACCATGCCGGGATTGGCGCCGCAGCAGGAGACTGCCGTGGTGGTGCCGGCCGGACGCGCGCGCTTGGCAGCCATGGTGGCTTCGCGCAGCGCATAGTTCGAGCGGGCCTCGGGACCCTTGCTGTGGTCGAAATAGAAGCCGAGCCAAGGCTCGTTGACGGTGTCGATATAGAGTGCGCCAAGCTCGGAGCAGAATTGCATGATGTCGAGCGAGCCGGTGTCGACCGACAGGTTGACGCAGAAGCCCTGGCCACCGCCTTCGGTGAGAAGGGGCTGCAGCAGGCTCTTGTAGTTCTCGGGGGTCACCGCTTCCTGGATGAAGCGGATGCCGCGCTCGTCGAGGAGGGCACGGTTGGTGTCATGCGGGTCGATGACGACGAAGCGGCTGCGGTCGTATTCGAAATGCCGCTCGATCAACGGCAGTGTTCCGCGTCCGATGGAGCCGAACCCGATCATTACGATCGGTCCGGTGATGGTGCCGTGGACGGGCCAATGAGTCATGATGTTTCCTTGGTTGGGGTGGAACGGGGGTAAATCTTTCGCGGGCTCGTATGGAGAGCGGCCGCGCTCGTCAATCCGGAACGCCATTTTTGCGCCGCCAGGGTCGATTCCGACCCCGACGACGCTGAAGACAATCCGGTGCGGATGACGCCGTGGTGACGCTCGCGATCAGGCTGCGAGCGCCGCGGCAGGCAGGGGCTCGATCAGGCGCCCCGTTGCGGACAGGACGCCGGCGGCGCCCGCGAGCGCGCCGGGGCGCAGTTCGAGGCCGAGGAAGCGCTCGCGCTCGACCGGGCCGGGCATGGCAAGATCGCGCATCGGCTCGGCCGAGAAGCCAAACCGAGCGTAATAGGGCGCATCGCCGACCAGCAGCACAGCGCCGTGGCCATGGCAGGCAGCGCGCCAGATCGCCTCGCGCATCATCGTCTTGCCGAGCCCTTCGCCGTGCAGATCCGGGGAGACGGCGAGCGGCCCGAGCAGCAGAGCATCATGGCCGCCGGCATCGATGTTCCAGAGCCTGACGGTTGCCACGACTGCGCCGTCGCGCTCCGCGACAAGCGCCAGCCCGGCGGCCGGCATCCGGCCTTCACGCAGGCGTTCGCTGGTCTTGGCGAAACGGCGCTCGCCGAAGCAACGGTCGAGCAGGGCCTCACGGGCCTGGATGTCGAACGCGGTTTCCTCGCGGATCGTGATCATGACGCACCTCCGGCCGGAGCGCCTGCGCAAGAGCGCAGACCTTCCCGGCGCCGCGCGCGAACGCGGCCAAACAGAATGATTTGGGGGGCGGCTCCGGCAGGTGCCGGAGCCGGAACGTCAGATGACGTATTGCTTCAGCGGCGGGAAGCCGTTGAAGGCGACGGCCGAATAGGTCGTCGTATAAGCACCGGTGCCCTCGATCAGCACGCGATCGCCGATCTCCAGGCTGAACGGCAGCATGTACGGAGTCTTTTCGTACATGACGTCGACCGAGTCGCAGGTCGGGCCGGCCAGGACGCTCGGCACGGTCGCGTCACCGTCGCGCGGGGTGCGGATCGGATAGCGGATCGCCTCGTCCATGGTCTCGGCGAGACCGCTGAACTTGCCGATGTCGAGATAGACCCAGCGAACCTGATCGTCCTCGCTCTTCTTCGAGACAAGCACGACCTCGGCCTCGATCATGCCGGCTTCGCCGACCATGCCGCGGCCCGGCTCGATGATCGTCTCCGGAAGCTGGTTGCCGAAATGCTTCGACAGCGCCCGGAAGATCGCATCGCCATAGGCCGGAACGCCTGGGATCGGACGCAGGTAGCGCGCCGGGAAGCCACCGCCGAGATTGACCATCGACAGCGACATGCCACGGGTGGCGCATTCCTTGAACACCGCCGAGGCCGAGGCCAGGGCGGAATCCCAGGCGTTCACGTTCGCCTGCTGCGAGCCGACATGGAACGAGATGCCATAGGCGCCCAGGCCAAGACGATGGCCATGCTCAAGCACGTCCGCGGCCATTTCGGGCACGCAGCCGAACTTGCGCGAGAGCGGCCAGTCGGCGCCGGCGCCGTCGCAGAGGATGCGGCAGAAAATGCGCGCGTCCTTGACCGCGGTGAGGGCGGCGGAACGGGCGATCTTGTCGACCTCGGCTACGCAATCGACGGCGAACAGGCGCACGCCGAGCTCCATGGCGCGCGCGACGTCGCGCTCCTTCTTGATCGTGTTGCCATAGGAGATGCGGTCAGCGGTGGCGCCGGCCGCGAGAGCGAGCTCGATCTCGACGACCGAGGCGCAATCGAAGCAGGAGCCGAGCTTGGCCAGCAGGGCAAGCACCTCCGGTGCCGGGTTCGCCTTCACGGCGTAGAAGACGCGCGTGTCGGGAAGGGCCCGGGAGAAGGCACGATAATTCTCGCGCACGACATCGAGATCGATGACGACGCAGGGGCCGTCTTCACGGCGGTTACGCAGAAATTCACGGATGCGCTCGGTCATCGGCGCGACTCCCCTACGGCGCAAGCGGCGCCGATACGACGTATCGCCGGGTGAGTCGTTCGCAGGTCACGGCGCGATGGAGACGCCGAGAACAGCGGACGAAACGTCCGGACCCGAAACACCGTCGATTGGGGAACCCCCGCACGGCCGGCAATGAAGGACAAGCCTCTTCGGTGTTGACCTGTGGAAAGCCAACGAGACCAAAAAAGCCCGCTCCGTCGTTGCTTTAAGCTGCGTCCCCCGTGGAGATTCGGGGTTTGCCGGTTTCGCCTCCGGCTGCTGGTCGCTGTTCGGGAGCGGCTCTCTTGCGAGAGCCGGGAGCGTGATTTGAGGGGATATCCATCCCCCTCCATCCGTTTCCCATCCCTGGCGGCTGTCCGGCCTCTTGTCCGAATGCCCACCGACCAGCACGCGGCCACAGGCACGTGCGAATTGGGTAAGCCGCATATACGAACTGCGGCCCCCCTCTACAAGTTCTTTTTGACCTCGGGGTTCGGTTTTTTCGCCGAACGCGCGAGGCAGAAGCGCGCCGGGCTGGTCGACGGGCGCGCAACCGCAGGTATCGAGGCTGATCGAGCCTCAATCTAGGCCCGTTTCTCGCAAAAGCGGATGCGGTTCCCAAATGGGTCCGGCACCTCGAGCGTGCGACCGCCCGCGCCATTTTCCTGGATACCGGGTTTCGAGAAGGGATAGCGCTTGCCGATCAGTTCGGCGCGATAGGCGTCCACGCCCTGCATCCAGACGAAGACGGTCGATCCTGGGCTGGCGTCGCCATGATGCTCGGAGAGGTGAAGTTGCAGGCCCGAGCGTGAAACCTGCATATAGATCGGGAATTCAGGTCCGTAGCGGTGGTCCCAATCCATGCTGAAGCCGAGGAAGCCGAGATAGAACTCCTTGGCTTTCTCTAGGTCGAAGATCCGCAGGATCGGGATACCCATATTCAGGGTCACGCCTGCCTGGTCGGTGCCGGCGGCCGGGCGGGCTTCTGCCTCGCCGATTTTCGCCGCGAGGATGTTCCAGTCGTCATAGCCGAACTGCCGGGCGACGATTTCGAGCGCCTGGGCGTGTGAAAGCGCGGTCTGCGGAGCCACGGCTTCGCGCAGGGCCTTGGCCATCAGTTTCGCATCGCGATAGGTGCGCATGTTCACAATCCTTCTCGATGGTGGACGAAGCGGCCAGGGCTCGCATTGCTGGAAGCGTCCACCGGATCGATCGGGATCGGGACGGAAGCGGGATGCATTCACCATGCCCGGGAGGGCGCGAGCGGCGGGCTGCATCCGGCCCGGGGCGAAACGTAGAAAACAGGGCGATCGGCTGTCAACATCGTGCGTGCCGGAGATGCGCCGCCGCTGCGCCCTAGACCGGCCCCATTTCATCGCCTAAGTCGTTGGCGAGATGCGCCTTCGGGCGCAAACGCGACGGGGCTTCCTCGAATCATGACCGTATCCAATCGCCGCCAGATCCTGGCCGGCCTTTCCGCCGCCTTGAGCTTTTCCGTGGCGCCCGCCGCGCTGCTCGCGCAGCAGCCGGAGACGCAGCCGGCTCCGGCCCCGACCCCACCGCAGCCGCGCTTCGGCTTCGAGGACGTGGTGCGCCGGGCTCGCGAGATCGCGGCCGCGCCCTATGAGCCTGGTCCGACCCTGCCGGAACCGTTGTCGCGTCTCGATTTCGACGCCTGGCGCGATATCCGCTTCCGCCCCGAGCGGGCGCTGCTGGCGCCGACCGGTTCGGGTTTCCGGATGCAGATGTTCCATCCCGGCTTCCTGTTCACGCGCCCGGTGACCGTGAACATCGTGCGCGACGGCGTACCGACACCGGTGCCTTATTCGTCGAACCTGTTCGACTATGGCCGGATCAAGTTCGAGAAGCCGCTGCCGGTCAATCTCGGCTTTGCCGGCTTCCGCCTGCATTATCCGCTCAACGATCCGCGCATTTTCGACGAGCTGATCTCCTTCATCGGCGCCAGCTATTTCCGGGTGCTCGGCCGCGAGCAGCGTTACGGGCTTTCGGCGCGCGGCCTGGCCATCGGTGCCGGCGTGCCCGGAGGCGAGGAGTTCCCTGTCTTCCGCGAGTTCTGGGTGGAGGCACCGAGCGCGGGCGCCGAGCGCGTCACGGTCTATGCGCTTCTCGATTCAGCCTCGGTATCGGGCGCCTACCAGTTCCATATCTATCCGGATGTCGACAGCGTGGTCGATATCAGCGTCGCGCTGTTCCCGCGCAAGACGATCGAAAAGCTCGGCCTCGCGCCGCTGACCTCGATGTTCTTCACCGGCGAGAACGACCGGCGCTTCCATGACGATTTCCGGACCGAGCTGCATGATTCCGACGGCCTGATGGTGCACTCGCGCACCGGCGAATGGATCTGGCGGCCCTTGCGCAATCCGCGGCAGCAGGCGGTTTCCTCCTTCGTCGAAAGCAATGTGCGCGGCTTCGGGCTGATGCAGCGCGACCGCGTCTTCGAGCACTATCAGGATCTCGATCTCAGCTACGAGCTCAGGCCGTCCTACTGGATCGAACCCCAGGGCGACTGGGGTGAGGGCGTGGTCGAGCTGATCGAGCTGCCGACCGGCGACGAGACCAATGACAATATCGTCGCGCTCTGGGCACCCAAGGCCGCGCTCGAGGCCGGCCGCGAGTTCCGCTTCGGCTACAAGCTGACCGCGCTGCTCGACTCCAGCGACCTCCACCCCGGCGGCCGTGTGATCAACACCTACCAGGCGAAGCCGAAGGCGCTCGGCTCGGGCGAGCCCGTCACCGATGGCGCGCGCCGCTTCATCGTCGATTTCGCCGGCGGCGATCTCGACTATCACCTGAAGCAGCCGGAGAAGGTCGAGATCGTGCCGTCGATCGCCTATGGCCGGATCAACCGTGCCTTTATCGTGCCTAACCCGAAGACCGAAGGTTTCCGCGCCTTCATCGACATCGTCGTCGAGCCCGGGCAACTCGCAGAGATGCGTGCCTTCCTGAAGAGCGGCGACAAGACGCTGACGGAGACCTGGAGTTATCCGTGGCGTGCCGAGGTCTGATCGCTCGGATCAGGCTGCTGCGGCCACGACCTCGATCTCGACCTTGAACTCGGGCAGAGTGAAGCCGGAGACGATCATCAGGGTCGAGGCCGGAGGCGGCGTGCCGACATGGGCGTCACGCGATTCCATATAAGGCTTCATATACGCCCGGTCGGTGACATAGGCATTGATCCGCACGATATCGGCGAGCGTCATGCCGGCTTCGCCGAGGATCTTGGCGATGTTGGCGAAGCAGAGATCGGCCTGAGCCCGTGCATCTTCGGGAATGCCGCCATCGGCCGTGATGCCGAGCTGCCCGGAGCAGAAGACGAGGCGCTGCCCGCCGGGCAGTTCGGCTCCATGGCTGTAACGGGCGAAGGGCGGGCGGATCGAGGGCGGGTTGAGCGGCTTCATGCTGGTTCTCCAAAGCTGCCGGACTATGCCGCGCCGGGCACCCAAGAACCAAATGCCCCGTGGCGGAGTTGATCAGTTCCGGTATTTGGGGGATTGAGGTGCTCATGCCACGTTCATTGCGCAGGCCTAGGCTTGCGAATCAGCTGAGCCAACGAGACGGGAATAGGCACCGCATGACGACCGTGACCGCGACACGACATCGCTTCTTCAAGGCCGCCTGCCTGCTGCCCTTCCTTGCGCTCACGGCCTGCGCGGGGTCGCAGCGTTTCAACGGGCCGGGACCCGGCTTCTCCGGTGGGCCGGGCTACGGCCAGCCTCAGCTGCAATCGGCTCCGCCGATCAGCTCTGCTCCCGTGACGTCGCAGCCCTTGCCGCCGCCGGGCGGATATCCGGCCGCCTCCGCGCCTTCGTCGCCGGGAGCCCTGCCGGCGCCGCAGGATCCGTTCTTCGATCCCAATGCAGGACGGCCGCAACCGCAGAGCGCGCCGCCTGTCGCCGGGGCAACCGAGATTCCGCAACTCAGAGGCGGCAGCGGCCAGGTCGCGACGCTGGGCCAGGGCGCCGCCCCCGCCCGCAGCGCGGGATCTTCGCGTGACAGCGTCATCGGGAGTTGGACCGCGCGCGAGGCGACGGGCAGTTCCTGCCGGATCCACCTGTCGAGCACGCCGGCTCTCGATCTCTACCGCGCCAATGCGGCAGGCTGCGCCAATCGTGACCTGCAGAAGGTCAATGCCTGGGACTATCGCGACGGCGAGGTCTATCTCTACCAGCCGGGCGGCACGGTAGTCGCGCGTTTGCGTGCCGGGGACAGTGGCAGCATGAACGGCGCTGTCACCAAATCCGGCGCCGCCCTCTCGCTCAACCGCTGAGGCGGGCCTGCTCGTCGCGCCTCATGGGCGCGACGACGATCTCGCGAAAAAGGCCGGGCGCCAGAACCGGCGCTGCAGCGACAGCGCCAGAGTGGCAAAGCCCTTGGCATTGTCGAAGGCTTCGTCGAGGACGGTGAAAGGCGTCGGCCCGCCGGTGGCGATCGTCCCCTCGACATCGTTGTAGCCGCCAATCAGCTCGGCCTCGAACTTGCGCGCCAGCCGGCGCATGGCAGCGTTCTCGGGCAGGCAGGTCATGTAGAGCGTGCGAATGCCGCGATTG
Source organism: Allobosea sp. P4_E12 (assembly GCF_056401655.1). NCBI lineage: Bacteria > Pseudomonadati > Pseudomonadota > Alphaproteobacteria > Hyphomicrobiales > Alloboseaceae > Allobosea > Allobosea sp. P4_E12. The sequence goes on from NZ_JBFUIY010000018.1 coordinate 21,578, forward strand.
CGCGAGGCCGTGATCAGCCGCGTGAACAGCGCTTCGCCGATGCCTTGCCGGCGCCAGGCCTTCTCGACGCTGAACGCGGCTTCGCCCGTCTGGGTGACGATGTCTTCCAGGCCGCGCAGTTCGGCCGCGCCGCGGACCTTTCCGTCCTCGATATAGGCATAGACCAGCCCGCCGACGCCGAAGGTGGTCTCAGCGTAATTGACGAGAAAATCGTCGTTGACGGCCGTGCCAAAGCGCTCGCGACGCGTAAGCACGTCCAAGCGCAGCAGATGATCGATGAAGAGGGTGCGTTCCGCAGGCCAGAGCCGGCGAATTTCACCCTGGCCGGACATTGCGCCGGCCTTTGTCGAACGAGCCAATTGTCTTCTCCTGTCACAGCGCCAAGTCGCGCTACCGTCCAGGAGGCGTTCGTCCCTAGAGCTCGGGTCGGAAGATGCGCCGCCAATCTGGGAATGCAAGAGGCGAAGCTGTGGCAAATTTGGGCGGGAGCGCGGATATTTCGCCCAATCTGCCCCGATCTGCGGCCCATGCCTAAGCGTGCATCAGCCAGCAGGCTTGCGGTTGCATCGAGCCTGGCTTAACCCGGGCAGCCGATGCTGTCCCGCCCGCAGGCCATGCCCGCCACCATCTCCGAACGCTATGTCGCCATGGTCGAGGCCGGCGTCATCGAGCGCGATGCGGCGCAATTCGCCGTGGTGAAGCGGCTCGAGGCGCTGTCGGAGACACTCGCCTCACGCCAACTGGCCAGAAAGAGCAGTGCGCTCGGCTGGCTGTTCGGCAAGCGGCAGGCGTCGGCCAATGGCATCAAGGGCCTCTACATCTGGGGTTCGGTTGGCCGCGGCAAGACCATGCTGATGGACATGTTCTACGACTCGGCGCCGGTTATGGCCCGCAGGCGCGTGCATTTCCATTCCTTCCTGGCCGATGTCCATGCGCGCATCCACGCCTACCGCCAGCGCCTGAAGGCGGGCGAGGTCAAGGAGCCCGACCCGATCGGTCCCGTCGCAGCCGAACTCGCCGAAGAGGCAACGCTGCTCTGCTTCGACGAATTCACCGTCACCGATATCGCCGATGCAATGATTCTGGGGCGCTTGTTCACGGCGCTCTTCGCGGCCGGCGTGGTGGTGGTCGCAACCTCGAATGTCGAGCCGTCGCGTCTCTATGAGGGCGGGCTCAACCGAGCGCTGTTCCTGCCCTTCATCGCATTGCTGACCGAGAAGGTCGATGTGCTGCGTCTCGATGCCCGCACCGACTTCCGGCTGGAGAAGCTTGGCGGCGCACCGACCTATCATGTGCCTGCCGATGCAACGGCCAGGGCCGCGCTCGACAAGGCTTTTCTGACTCTGAGCGGGGTCGCCCATGGGCGGCCGCTCGTCCTGTCGGTCAAGGGGCATGAGCTGCGCGTGCCGGAAGCGGCCGGGGGCGTCGCGCGCGCCGGTTTCAGGGATCTCTGCGCCGAGGCCTATGGCGCCTCGGATTATCTCGAGCTGGCGGAGCGCTTCCATACGCTGATGATCGAAGACATTCCGGTGATGGACGAGACGCAGCGCAACGAGGCGAAGCGCTTCATCATCCTGATCGACACGCTCTATGAGCTCCATGTGAAGCTGATCGCTTCGGCGCAGGCCGAGCCGCACGAACTCTACATCGCCACGAGCGGTCGCGAGGCGTTCGAGTTCGACCGTACGGTCTCGCGGCTGATCGAGATGCGCTCCGGCGATTACCTGGCCTTGCCGCATGGCCGTGTCGATTCCGCCGCCAGCGGCGACACGACCGGCCTGGTCGAGACTTGAGAAGCGTCGCCGCATGCCGACGCGCGAGCCGAGCGAAACCCGCATCCTCACCGTCGCCAGCGAGCATCTGCGCCTGCACGGGCTGAAGCGCTTCACCGTCGTGGCGGTCGCCGAAGAAGCCGGCATGACGCATGCCAATGTCTATCGCTATTTCCCGTCGCGGGCTGCGCTCGTCGACGCCGTGGTCGATGTCTGGCTCAAGGCGACGGAGCGCAGCCTCGCCGACATCGCCGACGGACCAGACCCCGCCCATGACAAGCTGGAGCGGCTGATCCTGGCTCTGGCCAAGGCCAATCGCGACCTGCTGCTGGAGGACCGGCATCTGTTCGCCGCGTTGTCGCAGGCTGTCGCCGGGCGTCATGCGATCAGCCGTCGCAACCGCACCCGGGTGAGGGCGCTGTTCGAGCGGGTCATCGACGAGGGCATCGGCTCGGGCGCCTTCGAACCGCGCGATCGCGACAGGGCGATCGCCTTCGTCATCGATGCCACGCATCGCTTCATTCACCCTGCTGCGCTGGCGCTCGACGCGGATGTGCCGCAGGCTTCGGTAGACCTTCGGTTGGCGACGCTGATCAGGGTCATCCTGCGCGTGCTGGCGACGGGCATCGTCTGAAAATTCTGGCTACAAATTACATTTTTTGTAATTTGTAATCGGAAATTTGCCCGCCTTATTCTTGCCTCGCGCGAGGCGTGCATTGCGCAAGACATTGATTTGACGGCGAGAAAGGTGAAGGCTGTTTTCCAGGGCGCGTGCGCTCCAGCCCGACCGTGATCGCCATAAGACGACTTGCAGCAAAAGGCCTGTTTGGGCCAAAGAAACCCACGGTTTCGCCGGGTCTCCGGCATCTCGCAGCGCAAGCACAAGGACTAGGCTATGGCCCGCAAGAAGATCGCCCTCATCGGCGCCGGCCAGATCGGCGGCACGCTCGCCCATCTCGCCGGGCTCAAGGAACTCGGCGACGTCGTGCTGTTCGACATCGCCGAAGGCATCCCGCAGGGCAAAGGCCTCGACATTGCCGAGTCATCCCCGGTCGACGGCTTCGACGCCGGCTACAAGGGCACCCAGTCCTATGAGGACATCAAGGGCGCCGATGTCGTCATCGTCACCGCCGGCGTGCCGCGCAAGCCCGGCATGAGCCGCGACGACCTGATCGGCATCAACCTCAAGGTGATGAAGTCGGTCGGCGAGGGCATCAAGCAATATGCGCCGAAGGCCTTCGTGATCTGCATCACCAACCCGCTCGACGCGATGGTCTGGGCCCTGCAGAAGTTCTCGGGCCTGAAGCCCAACATGATCTGCGGCATGGCCGGCGTGCTCGACTCGGCCCGTTTCCGCCATTTCCTGGCTGAAGAGTTCCAGGTCTCGGTCAAGGACGTCTCGGCCTTCGTGCTCGGCGGCCATGGCGACGACATGGTGCCGCTGGTGCGCTATTCCGGCGTCGCCGGCATCCCGCTGCCCGATCTCGTCAAGATGAAGTGGACGACGCAGGAGCGTCTGGACGCCATCGTCGAGCGCACCCGCAAGGGCGGCGGCGAGATCGTCAACCTGCTCAAGACCGGCTCGGCCTTCTACGCTCCGGCGGCCTCGGCCATCGCGATGGCCGAGAGCTACCTCAAGGACCAGAAGCGCGTCCTGCCGGCGGCTGCCGCGTTGAAGGGCCAGTACGGCGTGCGCGACATGTTCGTCGGCGTTCCCGTGGTCATCGGCGCCAAGGGCGTCGAGAAGGTCGTGAAGATCCGTCTCAACAAGGCGGAGCAGGAAATGCTCTCGAAGTCGGTGGCTTCGGTGCAGGGCCTGATCGACGCCTGCAAGTCCATCGATTCGTCATTGGCGTGAGATAGAGCGAAGGGCGTGCGGCAGTCTCACTGCTGCGCGCCCTTCCATTCGCCCTCGCCAGCGCACGCAAGGAATTCGAGCACATGAACATCCACGAATATCAAGGCAAGGCGGTCCTCAAGGAGTACGGCGCGCCCGTCTCCGCCGGCTTCCCGGCCCTTACGGTGGCGGAAGCCGTCGAGGCCGCCAAGAAGCTCCCGGGCCCGCTCTATGTCGTGAAGAGCCAGATCCATGCGGGTGGTCGCGGCAAGGGCAAGTTCAAGGAACTGCCGGCCGATGCGAAGGGGGGCGTGCGTCTCGCCAAGTCGATCGAAGAGGTCGAGTCCCATGCCAAGGAAATGCTCGGCAACACGCTCGTGACGGCCCAGACCGGCCCGGCCGGCAAGCAGGTCAACCGCCTCTATATCGAGGACGGCTCGGACATCGAGAAGGAATTCTACCTTTCGGCCCTGGTCGACCGCGAGACCTCGCGCGTTGCCTTCGTGGTTTCGACCGAAGGCGGCATGGACATCGAGGCTGTCGCCCATGACACGCCCGAGAAGATCCTGACCTTCTCGGTCGAGCCCGCGACCGGCATCATGCCGCATCACGGCCGCACCGTTGCCAAGGCGCTGGGTCTCACCGGCGACCTCGCCAAGCAGGCCGAGAAGGTCATCGCCCAGATCTATGCCGCCTTCGTCGGCAAGGACATGGCGATGCTCGAGATCAACCCGCTGATCGTGACGACGCAGGGCCAGCTCAAGTGCCTCGACGCCAAGGTCTCGTTCGATTCCAACTCGCTCTATCGTCACCCCGAGGTGATGACGCTGCGCGACGAGACGGAAGAGGATGCCAAGGAGATCGAGGCGTCCAAGTATGACCTCGCCTATATCGCGCTCGACGGCACGATCGGCTGCATGGTCAACGGCGCGGGCCTCGCCATGGCGACGCTCGACATCATCAAGCTCTACGGCGAGGAGCCGGCGAACTTCCTCGATGTCGGCGGCGGCGCCTCGGAAGAGAAGGTCACTGCAGCCTTCAAGATCATCACCGCCGACCCGCAGGTGAAGGGCATCCTGGTCAACATCTTCGGCGGCATCATGAAGTGCGACGTCATCGCGCGCGGCGTCATCGCCGCCGTGAAGGCGGTCGGCCTCCAGGTCCCGCTGGTGGTGCGCCTCGAGGGCACGAATGTCGAGGAAGGCAAGGAGATCATCCGGACCTCCGGCCTCAATGTCATCCCGGCGGACGACCTCGACGATGCGGCACAGAAGATCGTCGCTGCGGTCAAGAAGGCTTGAGGAAAAACAATGTCCATCCTGATCGACAAGAACACCAAGGTCATCTGCCAGGGCTTCACCGGCAAGAACGGCACCTTCCACTCCGAGCAGGCGATCGCCTATGGCACGCAGATGGTCGGCGGCACCTCGCCCGGTAAGGGCGGTGCGCTGCATCTCGGCCTGCCGGTCTTCGACACCGTCGCCGAGGCGCGCGCCGCGACCGGGGCCGATGCCTCCGTCGTCTATGTGCCGCCTCCGGGCGCGGCCGACGCGATCTGCGAGGCGATCGACGCCGAGATTCCGCTGATCATTTGCATCACCGAAGGCATCCCGGTGCTCGACATGGTGCGGGTCAAGCGTTCGCTCTCCGGCTCGAAGTCGCGCCTGATCGGGCCGAATTGCCCGGGCGTCGTCACCGCCGGCCAGAGCAAGATCGGCATCATGCCGGCCAATATCTTCAAGCCCGGCTCGGTCGGCATCGTCTCGCGCTCCGGCACGCTGACCTATGAGGCCGTATTCCAGACCACCCGCGAGGGTCTCGGCCAGACCACGGCCGTCGGCATCGGCGGCGACCCGGTCAAGGGCACCGAGTTCATCGACATGCTCGAGATGTTCCTGGCSGACCCCAAGACCGAGTCGATCRTCATGATCGGCGARATCGGCGGYTCGGCGGAAGAGGACGCCGCGSAGTTCATCAAGGACGAGGCCAAGCGCGGCCGCAAGAAGCCGATGGTCGGCTTCATCGCCGGCCGCACGGCTCCTCCCGGCCGCCGCATGGGCCATGCCGGCGCGATCATCTCCGGCGGCAAGGGCGGCGCGGAAGACAAGATCGCCGCGATGGAAGCGGCCGGTATCCGGGTCTCGCCTTCGCCGGCTCGCCTCGGAAAGACCTTGGTCGACGTGTTGAAGGGCTGAACGCCCACGCGACGAGATGGCCGGGCCAGCCCGGCCATCTTACTTAAGACGCAATGACGGCATGAGACGCTCCGGGAACGGGGCAGGACGACGGTAGAAGGCAGGACGACAATGGCTCGCCAGGACATCAACGAGGCTCTCGCGCAGACGGGTTTCCTCTATGGCGGCAACGCGGCCTATATCGAGGACCTCTATGCGCGCTATCAGGCCGATCCGAATTCGGTCGACGAGCAGTGGCGCGGGTTCTTCGCCGGGCTGAAGGATGATGGCCCGGCCATTATCCAGAACGCCAAGGGTGCGTCCTGGACGAAGCCGAACTGGCCGATCCATGCCAACGGCGAGCTCATCTCGGCGCTCGATGGCCATTGGGGCGTGGTCGAGAAGGTCATCGGCGACAAGCTCAGCGCCAAGGCCAAGGCTGCCGGCGCGACGCTCAGCGCGTCGGACGTGCAGCAGGCGACGCGGGATTCTGTGCGCGCCATCATGCTCATCCGCGCCTACCGGATGCGCGGCCATCTCCACGCCAAGCTTGATCCGCTCGACATTGAGCAGGCGAGGGATCCCGAGGAGCTGTCGCCGGCCACTTTCGGCTTCACCGACGCCGATCTCGACCGCAAGATCTTCATCGACAACGTGCTCGGCATGGAGTTCGCCACGCTTCGCGAGATGGTCGCGATCCTGCAGCGGACCTATTGCAACACGATCGGCATCGAGTTCATGCACATCTCCGATCCGGAGCAGAAGGCATGGCTGCAGGAGCGGATCGAGGGGCCGGACAAGGAGATCGCCTTCACCCGCGAAGGCAAGAAGGCGATCCTCAACAAGCTGGTCGAGGCCGAGGGCTTCGAGAAGTTCATCGACCTGAAATATACCGGCACCAAGCGCTTCGGCCTTGATGGCGCCGAGGCGCTGATCCCGGCGCTGGAGCAGATCATCAAGCGCGGCGGCGCGCTCGGCGTGCGCGACATCGTCTTCGGCATGGCCCATCGCGGCCGCCTCAACGTGCTGACCCAGGTGCTCGGTAAGCCGCACCGCGCGCTGTTCCACGAGTTCAAGGGCGGCTCCTTCGCTCCCGACGATGTCGAGGGCTCGGGCGACGTGAAGTACCATCTCGGTGCCTCGTCCGACCGTGAGTTCGACGGCAACAACGTCCATCTCTCGCTGACCGCCAACCCGTCGCATCTCGAGATCGTCGATCCCGTGGTGCTCGGCAAGGTCCGCGCCAAGCAGGACCAGTTCGGCGATATCGTCGAGCGCTCCAAGGTGCTGCCGCTGCTGCTGCATGGCGATGCCGCCTTCGCCGGCCAGGGTGTCGTGGCCGAGTGCCTCGGGCTGTCCGGACTGAAGGGCCATCGCACCGGCGGCTCGGTGCATTTCATCATCAACAACCAGATCGGCTTCACCACCTATCCGCGCTATTCGCGGTCCTCGCCCTATCCGTCCGACGTGGCGAAGATGGTCGAGGCGCCGGTCTTCCATGTGAACGGCGACGACCCCGAAGCGGTCGTGTTCGCCGCCAAGATCGCGATCGAGTTCCGGCAGAAATTCCACAAGCCGGTCGTCATCGACATGTTCTGCTATCGCCGCTTCGGCCATAACGAAGGCGACGAGCCGGGCTTCACCCAGCCGCTGATGTATCGCAAGATCCGCGGCCACAAGACCACGCTGGAGCTCTACGCCACCAAGCTGGAAGCCGAAGGCGTGGTGCAGCCGGGCGAGTTCGACGAGATGAGGGCGGCCTGGAAAGGCAAGCTCGAGATCGAGTTCGACGCCGGCCAGACCTTCAAGCCCAACAAGGCCGACTGGCTGGACGGGCGCTGGGCCGGCATGAAGGCGATCCGCGCCGACGAGGACGACCCGCGCCGCGGCGCGACCGGCGTTCCGGCCGCGGTGCTGAAGGAGATCACCGAGAAGATCACCTCGACGCCGCCCGGCTTCAACGTCCATCGCACGATCCAGCGCTTCCTCGACAATCGCCGCAAGGCGGTCGAGGCCGGGCAGGGCATCGATTGGGCGACGGCCGAGGCGCTCGCCTTCGGCTCGCTGCTGCTCGACGGCCACCCCGTGCGTCTCTCCGGCCAGGATTGCGAACGCGGCACCTTCTCGCAGCGCCACTCGGTGCTGATCGACCAGGAGACTGAGGCCCGCCATACGTCGCTGAACAACATCCGCGAAGGCCAGTCACGCTACGAGGTCATCAACTCGATGCTCTCGGAAGAGGCGGTGCTCGGCTTCGAATACGGCTACTCGCTGTCGGAGCCCAACGCCCTGACTGCCTGGGAAGCGCAGTTCGGCGATTTCGCCAATGGCGCGCAAGTCGTGTTCGACCAGTTCATCTCGTCGGGTGAGCGCAAGTGGCTGCGCATGTCGGGCCTCGTCTGCCTGCTGCCGCATGGCTATGAGGGCCAGGGGCCGGAGCATTCCTCGGCCCGCCTCGAGCGCTTCCTGCAGATGTGCGCCGAGGACAACATGCAGGTCGCGAACTGCTCGACCCCTGCGAGCTATTTCCACATCCTGCGCCGGCAGCTGAAGCGCGACTTCCGCAAGCCGCTGATCCTGATGACGCCGAAATCGCTGCTGCGCCACAAGCGCTGCATCTCCGACCTGTCGGAGCTGGCCGAGGGCTCGACCTTCCACCGCGTGCTGCATGATGATGCCGAGCGCGGCCGGTCCGAGACGAAGCTGGTCAAGGATGGCAAGATCCGCCGGGTCGTGCTGTGCTCCGGCAAGGTCTATTTCGACCTGCTCGACGAGCGCGAGAAGCGCGGCATCGACGACGTCTACCTGATGCGCGTCGAGCAGCTCTATCCGTTCCCGCTGAAGACGCTGGCGCAGGAGTTGGCGCGCTTCAAGGCCGCCGATGTGGTCTGGTGCCAGGAGGAGCCGAAGAACATGGGCTCCTGGACCTTCGTCGAGCCCTATCTCGAATGGGTGCTGGGCCATGCCGGCTCGAAGCCGAAGCGCCCGCGTTATGTCGGACGCCCGGCCTCGGCCGCGACAGCGACCGGCCTGATGTCGAAGCATACCGCCCAGCTCGCAGCGTTCATGGACGAGGCCTTCGCGGCCTGACCCTGTCCGAAGACGCCAGACAAAGACACGAACAAGAGGCCTGATATGGCGACCGAAATCCGCGTACCCACACTCGGCGAATCCGTCTCGGAGGCGACGATCGGCAAATGGTTCAAGAAGCCGGGCGAGGCTGTGAAGGCCGACGAGCCCCTGGTCGAGCTCGAGACCGACAAGGTCACGCTCGAGGTGAACGCCCCGGCTGCCGGCGTCCTCGGCGAGATCGTCGCCAAGGAAGGCGAAACGGTCGGCGTCAACGCCCTGCTCGGCTCGATCTCGGCCGGTGACGGCGTGGCTGCAGCTCCGGCAAAGCCTGTCGCGGCTGCCGAGGCTGCGAAGCCTGCCGCTGCTCCGGCCGCTGCTGCTGCGCCGGCGACCAAGGCTGCCGATTCCGGCCCGGCCGTCGCGCGCCTCGCCGCCGAGAGCGGCGTCAATCCGGCGAATGTCGCGGCGTCTGGCAAGGACGGTCGCGTCACCAAGGGCGACATGCTGGCCGCCATCGCGACGGGTTCAGTGGCTGCGGCCGCGCCCGCAGCTCCGGTCCAGGTCCGCGCCCCGTCGGCTCCCGATGACGCTTCGCGCGAAGAGCGCGTCAAGATGACGAAGCTGCGCCAGACCATCGCGCGCCGCCTSAAGGARGCSCAGAACRCYGCSGCCATGCTCACSACCTTCAACGAGGTSGACATGWSGGCKGTSATGGCSCTGCGCAACCAGTACAAGGACGKSTTCGAGAAGARSCACGGCGTGAAGCTCGGCTTCATGRGCTTCTTCGTGAAGGCCTGCGTGCAGGCCCTGAAGGAAATCCCCTCGGTCAATGCCGAGATCGACGGCACCGATATCGTCTACAAGAACTACTACCATATCGCGGTCGCGGTCGGCACCGACAAGGGCCTCGTCGTGCCGGTGGTTCGCGATGCCGACCAGCTCTCGATTGCCGGTGTCGAGAAGGAAATCGGTGTGCTCGGCAAGAAGGCGCGCGATGGCGCGCTCAAGATCGAGGACATGCAGGGCGGCACCTTCACGATCTCGAATGGCGGCGTCTATGGCTCGCTGATGTCGACGCCGATCCTGAACGCGCCGCAGTCGGCTATCCTCGGCATGCACAAGATCCAGGAGCGCCCAATGGTGGTCGGCGGCCAGATCGTCGTGCGCCCGATGATGTATCTGGCGGTCAGCTACGATCACCGCATCATCGACGGCAAGGAGGCTGTGACCTTCCTCGTTCGCATCAAGGAAGCTCTTGAGGACCCGGCACGTCTCGTCCTGGACCTCTGAGTTCGCATAGGACTGCGGGAACCGTGCCCGTGCCCGGCACGTCGCTCAGGCGGCCATCGCCGGGTGCGAGCTTGGTTCCCATTTCAAGGGCCTGATCCGGCTGCGCGACCACTCGGCTTGTCTTGCGGTCTCGCGCTGGGATCAGGGATAGGGAAGGAGTTCGCGATGGCTTTTGGCCCCAATCCTCCCTCGCTCCAGGCGCATCTTTGCGTCAAGGGCGGCCTCCAGGCGATCGCCTTCTACGAGAAGGCTTTCGGCGCCGAGTGCACCTTCAAGCAGATGGCGCAGGATGGCGTGCGGGTGTTGCACGCCAATCTTGCGCTGTTCGGCAGCGAAATCCTGCTGCATGACGAGTTCCCGGAATTCGGGGGGCCTGTCGCTTCGCCGCATGCACATGGCGGCGCCAGCATCGCGCTCAACGTCAATCTGCCGAGCCCGAGCGATGTCGACGCGGCAATGGCCCGGGCGGAAGCTGCGGGCGCAATCACCTTCATGCCGGCGGGCGATGTGTTCTGGGGCGCGCGTTACGGCCGCCTGACCGATCCCTTCGGCCATGTCTGGGCCTTCAACGCGCCGCTGGCGCCGGGCTGAAGCCTAAGCCCGATCGCGCCATTGCTTCAGTGCACGACCATCGCCGAGAAGGGGTGGACATAGGCCTGCAGCATCACGAGGCCGCCGACGAGGCAGGCTAGCGCGATCGAATGCCAGAAGACGAAGCGCAGGATCGTGCCCTCGTGCCCGAACCAGTTTGTCGCCGTGGAGGCGACGACGATCGACTGGGCATCGATCATCTTGCCCATGACACCGCCGGACGAGTTCGCCGCCCCCATCAGGATCGGCGAAAGGCCGAGCTGTTCTGAGGTGACCTTCTGCAGATTGCCGAACAGCACGTTCGAGGCGGTGTCCGAGCCCGTCAGCGCCACGCCGAGCCAGCCGAGCAGGGTGCCGAAGAAGGGATAGAGCACCCCGGTTCCGGCAAAGGCGAGCCCGAGGGTGGCATCGATGCCTGAGAGCCTGGTCAGGGTACCAATCGCCAGCATGGCCGAAATGGTGATCAGAGAATAGGCGCAGAGCCTGATCGTCCGGACATAGGTCATGATCATGCGACCAGGCGTGAATCCCATGACGAAGCCGGAAATGATCGCTGCGATCAACATGCCCGAGCCGGTATAGGAGAGCCAGGTGAACGAGAACACGGCGGCCTCCGGTGTCGGACGTGGCGCAACCGGCGCCACCTTGGCGATCTGGTTATGGAGATCCGGCACCGGATAGCTCCACACGGCCCAGGAATTCACACTGGTCTTGAACCAGTCCGTGCCCCAGATCAGCAGGATCGCGCAAACGATGATCCAGGGCGCCAGGGCCATCCAGACCTGCGCAGGTGCGGATCGCTCCGTGGATACAGCCGGTATGATTCGCCCCTCGGCGGAGACGTCATGGCCGCGCAGGGCCGGTGAGGCCCAGATCTCGCGGGGCTTCCAGATCTGCAGGAAGCCGATCAGGCAAGCCATCGAGATCAGCGAGGCGCCGATATCGACGATCCAGGGATTGATGAAGTTCGAGATGAGGAACTGCGGCACCGCAAAAGAGACGCCGGTGACCAATATGGCCGGCCAGATCTGCAGCATGCCACGCCGGCCGGCGAAGACCCAGATCAGCCAGAACGGCACGAGCAACGAGAAGAACGGCAATTGTCGGCCGACCATGGCTCCAAGCAGGAACGGATCAATTCCGGTGACCTGGCTGAGCCCCTGGATCGGTGTTCCAAGAGCACCAAAGGCGACCGGCGCCGTATTGGCGATGAGCGAGAGCCCAGATGCTGCCAAGGGGGAAAAGCCGAGCCCGATCAGAATCGCGCCGGTCACCGCGACCGGGGTGCCGAAGCCCGAAGCGCCCTCGAAGAAGGCTCCGAAGGCGAAGGCAATCAGCAGGAGCTGAATCCGTCGGTCGCTGGTCACTCCGCCGATCGTGGTCTGCAAGGTTTCGAAGGCGCCTTTCTCGACCGTAAGCCGGTAGAGAAAGATCACATTTAGGACAATCCAGCCTATTGGGAAGAATCCAGTCACCGCTCCGAGCGCCGTAGCGCGGGCCGACATTCCGGCGGGCATCGTGAATATAAATATCGCCACAAGATTGGCGACAATAAGAGCAATGATCGCTGCAATATGTGCTTTGACGGTATTTGATGCGATCAATCCTAATAATACAAGGACCGGAAGCGCTGCGGCGAGCGTCGACAGGGCGCTGTTTCCGAATGGGTCGTAGACCTGATTCCACATGGCGCTATCTTCCCTTGAGCCGTCGCAAGGCGGGAACGCGAAATGTGCTTCTTGGTATTGTTGCGAATTATACGCTCAATCAACGGAAATGATAGCAATCGCGCTCGCAATGTCGACATCTATTGCGGGCATGGCGGACTGCGTCAAAGCGATGTATTGCGGCCGGTAAGACGCCGCGCCGCGAGTGTCGGCGCGCATTGCCTGCTCAACGGAAGGAAGTCATGTCCTACGATCTCGTCGTCATCGGTACTGGCCCCGGGGGCTATGTCTGTGCCATCCGCGCCGCTCAGCTCGGCCTCAAGGTCGCCGTGGTGGAGAAGCGCAAGACTCATGGCGGCACCTGCCTGAATGTCGGCTGCATCCCGTCCAAGGCCTTGCTGCACGCGTCGGAAATGTTCGAAGAGGCCGGCCACACCTTCCCGAGTCTCGGCATCAGCGTCGGCACGCCCAAGCTCGATCTCAAGCAGATGTTGGTCCACAAGCAGGAGACGATCGACGCGAACGTCAATGGCGTCGCCTTCCTGCTGAAGAAGAACAAGATCGAGGCCTTCCAGGGCACCGCGAGCATCCCCGGCGCGGGGAAAGTCGAGGTCACGGGTGCGGACGGCAAGAGCCAGGTCCTCGAGACCAAGAACATCGTCATTGCGACGGGTTCGGAAGCGGCCGGCCTGCCGGGCGTCGAGATCGACGAGAAGACCGTGGTGACCTCGACCGGCGCACTCGAGCTTGCGTCCGTGCCGAAGGAGCTGCTGGTGGTGGGCGCCGGCGTAATCGGTCTCGAAATCGGTTCGGTCTGGAGCCGTCTCGGCGCCAAGGTCACCGTGGTCGAATATCTCGACCGCATCCTGCCCGGCATGGATGACGAGATCGCCAAGCAATTCCAGCGCATCCTGCAGAAGCAGGGCTTCGAATTCCACTTGGGTTCCAAGGTCACCAAGGTCGAGACGGGCAAGAAGGGCGCGACCGTCACGGTCGAGCCCGCCGCCGGCGGTGAGGCCAAGACGCTGTCTGCCGATATCGTGCTGGTCGCGATCGGCCGTCGTCCGAACACCGATGGCCTCGGCCTGGACGCCGCTGGTGTCGCGACCGAGCGTGGTCGCGTCGTGATCGACGACCATTTCAAGACCAACGTCGCGGGCATCTATGCCATTGGCGACGTGGTGCGCGGTCCGATGCTCGCTCACAAGGCCGAGGACGAGGGCATGGCGGTGGCCGAGCTGATCGCCGGCAAGGTTGGGCATGTGAACTATGACGCCATCCCGAGCATCATCTACACGGCTCCCGAAGTCGCCGCGATCGGCAAGACCGAGGAGGAGCTGAAGGCTGCGGGCATCGCCTACAAGATCGGCAAGTTCCCCTTCACCGCCAATGGCCGCGCCCGCGCCATGCGCCACACAGAGGGCTTCGTGAAGTTCCTCGCCGATGCGGCGACCGACCGCGTGCTCGGCTGCCATATCATCGGCCCGCATGCCGGGGACCTGATCGCCGAAGTCACGGTGCTGATGGAGTTCGGCGGCTCGTCGGAGGATCTCGCCCGCACCTGCCATGCTCATCCGACGCTGGCCGAGGCGGTCAAGGAAGCTGCGCTCGCCGTCGACAAGCGCGCGATCCATATGTGAGCGGCATCTCGATTCCCGGCCGAAGCGTAGGCGGAGGCCCGGGAATCTCAGCCCCTATGACAAACGCCCGGCGCTTCGCCGGGCGTTTCACGTTTCGGGTGATGCGAAGGCAGAACCGGCGTCCGCGTGACCTCGGCTTTATCGGCCCCGCCTTGCATGAAAGGCGGTCAGGGTGTTGCGCAGCAGGCAGGCGATGGTCATCGGGCCGACGCCGCCCGGTACAGGCGTGATCGCGCCTGCAACCTTCACGGCCTCGGCAAAGTCGACATCGCCGGCGAGCTTGCCGTCGGGCAGGCGGTTGATGCCGACATCGATTATGGTGGCGCCGGGCTTGATCCAGTCACCCCTTACGAAGTGGGGCCGCCCGACCGCCGCGACCAGGATGTCGGCGCGCCGGCAGATTGCGGGAAGATCGCGGGTACGGGAATGGGCGATGGTGACGGTGCAGTCGGCCTGGACCAGCAACTGCGCCATCGGCCGGCCGACGATGCCCGAGCGGCCGATCACCACGGCTTCCAGTCCGGCGAGCGTTGGCAGGGTCTGCTTCAGCAGGATCATCGAGCCGAGCGGCGTGCAGGGGATCAGGCTGGCCTGGCCGTTGGCGAGGCGGCCGACATTGATCGGATGGAAGCAGTCGACGTCCTTGGCGGGGTCTATCGCCTCGATCACGCGGTCGGGATTGATGTGCTTCGGCAAGGGCAATTGCACCAGAATGCCGTCGACTCTGTCGTCGGCATTCAGCGCGGCGACCTTGGCCAGCAACTCCGCTTCGCTGGTCTCGGCCGGCAGGCGGTGAACCGCAGAGTTCATGCCGATCTCGCCGGCAAGCTTTTCCTTGGAGTTCACATAGACACGGCTCGCCGGGTCGTCGCCGACGAGCACGACATGCAGGCCGGGGACCAGGCCCCGTTCAGCCTTGATCGCGGTGATCTCCTGGCCGATCTCGGCACGCAGTGCCGCAGCTGCCGCCTTGCCGTCGATGATGCGCGCCTGATCCGCCATGACCCACCGCCTGTGTTTCGCTGAGTGCTCCTCATGCGCGATCATCGTGCGGGCGGCAAGTATCGACGCACCATTATCGATGCGCCGTCGCCTTGGCCATTTGCGCCAAAGGCGCTGTTCTTGCCTGCGGCGACGGCAGCGTGATCGCCGCCTTGCCGCCACTCATGCTGGCCTGTATCGAGCGAGGGCAAGGCAGCGATTGACGGGATGGAGTGCTGACGACGTGACGACAGGATTTGCCGCCATTCCCGCCTCGACCAGCTATCGCCTGACCAATGCCCGCTCCCCGCTCTGCCTGATCGAGGGCGCGGACCTTGCTGCCGATCGTGATGGACTGGCGCTGGTCGACCTTCGCGTCGAGGATGGGCGCATCGCGTCGATCCTGCCGGCCGGTACGGAAGCGCCGGAGGGCGGTCCCAGGCTCGATCTCGATGGCGGCATCGTGCTGCCGCGGCTGGTCGATGCGCATGTCCATCTCGACAAGGGCCATATCTGGCCGCGCCGCCGCAATCCGGACGGCACCTTCATGGGCGCACTCGAGAATGTCATGGCCGATCGCGAGGCCAATTGGACGTCGGAAGATGTGCGTGCCCGCATGGATTTCGGCCTGCGCTGCGCCTTCGCCCATGGCACGAGCGCGGTCCGCACCCATATCGACTCGCTCGGCAAGCAGATCGGCATCTCCTGGCCGGTGCTGGCCGAGATGCGGGCGGAATGGGCCGGGCGTGTCGCGCTGCAGGCCTCGCCGCTTTTCGGCATCCAGTTTGCGCTCGACGCCGAGCACATGCAGGCGGTGACGCGGGCCGTGAAGGCGCATGGCGACGGCATCTTCGGCTGCGTCACCTATATGATCCCGGAGCTCGCGGAGGCGCTCGACATCGTCTTCCGCACGGCGATCGAGAACGGCTTCGATCTCGACTTCCATGTCGATGAGACCAATGATCCGGCGGCGCGGTCGCTTGAATACATTGCCGAGGCCGCACTCCGGCATCGCTTCACCGGAAAGATCCTCGCCGGCCATTGCTGTTCGCTCGCTGTGCAGGCTCCGCAGGATGAGGCGCGGATCATCGCCAAGGTCGGGCAAGCCGGCATTGCGGTTGTGTCCCTGCCGATGTGCAACATGTATCTGCAGGACCGCGACGGCGGCCGCACGCCACGCTGGCGCGGCGTCACTGCGCTGCACGAACTGAAGGCTGCCGGCGTGGCGGTGATGATCGCTTCCGACAATACGCGCGATCCGTTCTATGCCTATGGCGATCTCGACCTCGTCGAGGTGCTGCGCGAAGGCACCCGCATCCTCCAGCTCGATCATGGCCCGACCGATTTCGCGGCGATGATCGCGCGCGCACCGGCTGCGATCATGGGCGTCGCCGACAAGGGCGTTGTGGCGCCAGGACTGTCCGCCGACCTGATCCTGACCCGCGCCCGCGATTGGACCGAATTCTTCGCGCGCCCCCAGGCTGATCGCACGGTGCTGGTCGCCGGCAAGGCGATCGACCGGACGCTGCCGGATTACCGCGAACTCGACCATCTGATGAGCAAGAGCGCATGAGCCCCCGCTACGACATCGCCGCCCTGAAGAACCGTCTCGGCGGAATCAGGACCGAGGACAATCCGGCGCTGGTGAAGCAGAAGAGCCGCGACTTCTTCTGGTACTCGCCGACCCTCAAGCGTCAGCTCGACCACGTCACGGCCGATATCATCGTCTCGCCGACCAGCGAGGCCGAGGTGCTGGACGTCCTTGCGGCCGCTCATGCACTCGGCATTCCGGTGACGCCGCGCGGCACCGGGACCGGCAATTACGGCCAGGCGATGCCGCTCTCTGGCGGGGTGCTGCTCGATCTCTCGGGGTTCAACAAGGTCAAGTCGATCGGGCCTGGACGCTATGTCGCCGAGCCGGGCGCGGTCATGGCCCGCATCGACGAGCAGACGCGGGCGCATTCCAGGCAGGAGCTGCGCCTGCATCCCTCGACCTATCAGACCGCCTCGATCGGCGGCTTCATCGCCGGTGGTTCGGGCGGCGTCGGCTCGATCAAATGGGGTGGCCTGCGCGACTGGGGCAACATCATCCGGCTCAAGGTCGCGACGATGGAGGCCTCGCCCCGGATCCTCGAATTCACCGGCGACGACCTGCACAAGGTTGCCCATGCCTATGGCACCAACGGCATCATCACCGAGGTCGAGATGCCGCTCGGGCCCGCCTATGACTGGGTCGACGTCATCCTCGGCTTCGACACGCTGCGCGCGGCGACCGAGTTCGCCAATGCGCTTGGTGAGCAGGACGGGCTGGCTCTGAAGAACCTCGCGGTCGTCGCGGCCCCGGCGCCGCATGACTATTTTCTGCGGCACAAGAAATTCCTGCCGCGCGACAGCCATGTCGTGATCGTCATGGCGGCGGATTTCGCAGTCGATGCACTGCTCGCCTATGCCCGGCATTTCCGCGGCGCCGAACTGCTGATGCGCTCCGACAAACTCTCGCCGGAAGAGGCCAAGGGCCTGCCGCCGGGCTATGAGCTGGGCTGGAACCACACGACGCTGCGGGCGCTGCGGGTTGACCCGTCCATCACCTATCTCCAGGTGCTCTACCCCTTCCCGAACCAGGTCGAGCTGATCCAGCGCATTCATGAGCGCTTTGGCGACGAGGTGCGCTGCCATCTCGAATTCGTCCGCTTCGACGGCAAGGTCACCTGCTTCGGCCTGCCGCTGGTGCGCTTCACCAGCGAGGAGCGGCTCGAGGAGATCATGGCGATTCATGAGGAGATGGGAGCGCCGATCTTCAACCCGCATCGCTACACCTTGGAAGAAGGCGGCATGAAGCAGACCGACGAGCTGCAGCTCGCTTTCAAGCGCGAGGCCGATCCGCAAGGCCTGCTCAATCCCGGCAAGATGATCGCCTGGGAGGATCCGTCCTACGATTACAAGTCTGGCAAGACCTTCCTGTTCCGCAGCCTGGCCGATGCCGGCGTGGGTGGATGATCATGCGCGTGCTCGTCCTCTACGCTCATCCCGATCCGGACAGTTTTGGGGCGGCGTTGCATCGGGCCGTGGTGAAGGGGCTCGAAGAGGCCGGCCATGAGGTCGACGATTGCGATCTCAATGCCGAGGGCTTCGATCCGGTGCTGAGCCGGGAGGGCCGGGTCGGCTATCACGATGTTGCCAGCAACACGCTTCCGGTTGCCGGCTATGTCGAGCGGCTACGAGCAGCCGAGGCGCTGGTCCTGTGCTTTCCTGTCTGGAATTTCGGCTATCCCGCGATCCTCAAGGGCTATTTCGATCGCGTCTTCCTGCCCGGTGTTTCGTTCAAGCTGAACGATGGCAAGGTCAGGCCCAATCTCTGGAATATTCGCCGTCTCGTGGCCGTCACAACCTATGGCGGCTCGCGCTGGCGCGCCTTTCTGATGGGCGATCCGCCGCGCAAGGTGGTGTGTCGGGCCCTGCGCGCCGTTTGTCATCCGAGTGCACGCCCGCTTTACCTGGCTCACTACGACATGAATCGCGCAACAGCGGGCAGCCGAGACGCCTTCCTTGCGCGCGTCTCGAAAAAGATGCGTACTCTGTGATTGTGCGCTGCACTTGCGTCATCACACTGTCATGATCGCAAGCGATCTCAGAGCCGGCGAATAGATTTCCGAGCAGTTTCCAAGGACCGGCTCATGACCAAGTCCCTCGAGAAAAGCGTCGGTCGAGCTCTCCTTGTGGCTGCGCGCCTGCATCGGGCGCGCATGGGCGAGAGGCTCAACGGCCTCGGGCTCTTTCCCGGGCAGGAGCAGGCGCTGAAGGCCCTCCAGCCAGCCCCTATGACGATGGGCGAACTGGCGACCCTGCTTCGGGTCAAACCGCCGACGGTGTCCAAGACCATTGGCCGGCTCTCCTTGCAGGGGCTGGTGACGCGCGAGGGCGGTAGCCGCGATGGCCGGCTGGTTCAGGTCGCGTTGACCGAGCACGGTCAGAAGACCGCGGCTGCGCTCGATGCGGTCTGGAATCAGGTCGAGGACGAACTGCTGGAAAAGCTCGACGCCAAGGAGCGCAAGCAGCTCCGCAAGCTGCTGCGCAAGGCCTCGAAGGGCCTGTCCAAGGCCGGGGCCGAAATCGACGAGCCTGACGCCGATGGGGACGAGGCCGAGGCTGAGGCCTGATCAGCGCATGGAACGCATGCCCTCTGGCGCTGGCGTCGTTCCCTAAATCGGTTAAATCTCTCTCCGTCATTCTTCTCACGCATGACGGGACGGTCCTTTGCCCGCCTATTCCCATCGACCGGAAACGGGCCGCTCCCGCCTGATCGCCATCGGGCTGATGTGCGGTGCCGTGCTGTGCTTCTCGCTGCTCGATACCAGCGCGAAATGGCTGGCCGGTCATATGGACCCGCTTCAGGTGGTGTTCGCGCGCTATGCCGGCAGCATGATCCTGGTCTCGCTGCTGCTCAACCCCTGGAGCCATCCCGGTATCCTGCGCACCAAGAAGCCCTGGCTGCAGGCGGTCCGTTCGCTGCTGCTGCTCGGTTCGACGGCGCTGAACTTCTTCGCGCTGAAATATCTGCAGCTCGCCGAGACCGTGTCGATCATGTTCGCGACGCCGCTTCTGGTGGCGCTGGTTTCCGGGCCGCTGCTCGGCGAATGGCCCGGGCCGCGCCGGCTCGTCGCGATCGGTGTCGGGTTCATCGGCGTGCTCGTCATCACACGGCCTGGCCTTGGCGGCATGCATCCGGCGGCGCTGCTCTGCATGATCGGCGTCGTCTGCTACGCCTTCTATTCGATCTCGACCCGGCTTCTGGCGGCCTTCGACCCGCCGGAGACGACAATGGTCTATTCCGGCGTCGCGGGAACGGTCGCGCTGCTGCCGCTCATTCCCCTGTTCTGGACCTGGCCGGATGGACCGTTGCCCTGGGCGCTGATGCTGGTGACCGGCGCCATGGGCGGCTTCGGGCATTGGCTGCTGATCCTGGCGCACCGGCTGGCGCCCGCGACGGTGCTGGCGCCGTTCATCTATTCGCAGATCGTCTGGATGGTCACGCTCGGCTATCTCGTCTTCGGGCAGCTACCCGACCGCTGGACCTTCATCGGCGCAGCCATCGTGATCTCGTCGGGACTCTATCTGCTCTATCGCGAGCGGGTCCGGGCCGTGCCCGAGGGCTCGGCCCGGCTCGATTGAGCACTGGCAGGGCTCAGTCCTTCGGCGCCAGCGAAACGCCACTCTGCTGGGCGATCCAGTCGGAGAGCATCGGCACGTAATCATCGCCCCGGCCATTGGCAACGGCGGAGGCATAGGCGTTCTTGACGGCGTTGCCGATCGGGTTCGGGACGCCTGCCGCATTGGCGACGCCTTCGAGATAGCGCACATCCTTCAGCGCGTTGACCAGCGTGAACTTGTGCGCGTCACGGTCGCGCTCCAGCACGTATTTCATGAAGGTCTGATAGAAGCCGCAATCCATCCGGCTGCCGGAGAGCACGCTGTTGAAGGTCTGCGGCGTGATGCCGATCTTCTGGGCCAGAGCGAGCGCCTCGCAATAGATCGCGCCATAGCCCATCGACAGGAAGTTGTTGAGCAGCTTCATCTTGTGGCCGTCGCCGACGGGGCCGAGATGGACGACCTTCTGCGCCCAGGCCTCGCAGGCCGGCTTGATGCGCGCGAAGACCGCATCGCTGGCGCCGATCATGGTCGAGAGCTGGCCCTGAGCGGCCTGTGCCGGTGTGCCGCCGAGCGGTGCGTCGCAGAGATGCAGGCCGTTCGCCTCGAGTTCGGCGGCAAGGCGGATGGTCGAACCGGGATCTGAGGTCGAGCAATCGACCACGATCGTGCCGGGCCTGGCGCCGGCGACGATGCCGTCCGGGCCGTTCAGCACGGACTCGACCTGGGGCGAGCCGGTCACACACAGGAAGATGATCGTCGCCTGCGAGGCCAGTTCCTTCGGTGTCCTGGCCTCGGTTGCACCAGCCGCCACCAGTTCCTCGACCGGCTTGCGGTTGCGGTGGCCCATCACCGTCAGCTGGAAGCCCTTGTCGAGCAGATTGCGGGCCATGCCTTGCCCCATCAGGCCGACGCCGATGAAGCCGATCGACTCTTTCGCGGTGCTCATCTTCAATTTCTCCGACTTATATGAGAAGGACTCGATCAGACGGCCTTTCGCAGGCCGGTTGAAACTCGCGGGACTCTTTCGCTTCCGTCTGAAGAGGGCGTGTCATGACCAGCAACGGCCACACCCCCGAGGCCGGGCCAGCCGGGAAGGCGGGACTGGCTGCGCCGGGCCGTGGGCGGGTGACATTGCAGATCATCGCCGACCATCTCTCGGTGTCGACGGCGACGGTGTCGCTGGCCCTGCGCGGCTCGCCTCTCGTCGCGGACGCGACACGGCTGCGGGTTCAGCAGATCGCGCGCGACATGGGCTACAGCTACAACCGCAGCGCCGCGTCGCTGAGGACCGACCGCACCAATATCCTTGGCGTCGGCTTCCACGACATCACGAATCCCTATTTCGCCGAACTCCTGGCCGCGATCGAGGAAACGGCGACGGCGCATGGCCGCTCGATCCTGCTCGGTACCTATGCGGAGAACCTGGAGCGGCAGGACCGGGTCCTGAACACCCTGAAGGAGTATCGACCCGACGGCATGGTGATCTGTGCCGCAGGCGGCAGCACGGCTGAAACCTTCGGCCATCTGATTGAGGCTGGTGTCCCGCTGGTCCAGCTCTCCCGGGAGATTCCGGGTCTCGACCTCGATTTCGTGGGGTCGGATGATCATCACGGCACCGTGCTGGCGCTGGAGCATCTGATCGGTCTTGGCCACCGGCGCATCGCCTTCCTCGGCGAAAACAACCTGATCTCGACGGGCCGCAACCGGTATCGGGGCTATTGCGAGACGCTCGCCCGGCACGGGATTCCGCTTGATCCTGCGTTGGTCTATGCGTCGATCGGCACCCGCGAGAACGGCCTCAAGGGCATTCAGAAGGTGCTCGATGCGCAGAATCCGCCAACCGCGGCCGTCTGCTTCAATGACCTCATCGCCTTCGGCGCGATGCTCGGCCTGCGTCATCGTGGGCTGGAGGCCGGGGTCGAGTTTTCGCTCGTGGGCTGCGACGACGTCCAGGAAGCGGCGCAGTGGTATCCGGCGCTGACCACGCTGAAGAACTTCCAGGACGAGATGGGCCGCAAATCGGCGGAACTGCTGATCCGGCGCATCGAGAATCCGACTGCGCCGACGCAGCGGATCGTGCTGACGCCGGAGCTCGTCGTGCGGGGCACGACGACACCGCCCAAACGCTAGATCCCGCTCATGGATCATTCGCGGGTTTGGCGTTGAGCGCGCGATAGGCGCGCACGACCTGCGAATCGTCGCGCGCGCCATGGCCGAGGCCCGAGCTCGCCAGGAACATCTGATGTGCAGCGGCGGCGAGCGGCAGTGCTGTCCTGGCGGCGCGGCCGGCATCGAGCACGATCCCGAGATCCTTGACGAAAATGTCGACCGCACTGGCGACGGGGGCATCTTCCAGCAGCATGCGCGGACCGCGATCCCGCAGCATCCAGGACGAGGCAGCCGAGCCACCCATGATCTCGAAGAGAATCTTGCCGTCGATCCCCGCCTTCTCGGCGAGCGAGAGCGCTTCGGCCGCCACCGCGATATGGACGCCGCAGAGCAGTTGGTTGACCGTCTTCACGGTCGCACCCTGCCCGGGCTTCTGGCCGACATGGAAGACCTTGTCGCCCATCGCATCGAGCACGGGCTTTGCCAGTGCGAAACTCTCCTGCGGCGCACCGACCATGATGGTCAGCGTCGCGCCGCGCGCGCCGCTGATGCCGCCGGAGACCGGGGCATCGACGAAGTGACGGCCGGTTTTCGTGACCTCCGTCGCGATCGCCTCGACCTCGCCGGGAGGGCAGGTCGCCATCAGCAGCACGCTCGCGCCGGGCGCGAGTGCCGCCAGGGCGCCGGCCTCGAACAGGACCGAGCGCGCCTGCGCGGCATTGACGACCATCAGGACGAGCGCATCGGCATCTCTTGCGGCCGCCGCGGCGCTCTCGGCAGCGTGGCCTCCGGCTGAAACTAGCGCCTCGCGGGCGCTCTTGCGCATATCGAAGCCAGTGACCCGGAACTGACGCTTCACGAGGTTCTCGGCCATCGGCGCCCCCATGGCGCCGAGCCCGACGAAGGCGATGGATTTGATCTCGTTCACGAACGCAGTCCCTCAAACGCAAACGGGGCCCGGCGGGCCCCGCTGGATTATTCCTTCACGGCTCCGGTCATCGACGAGACGTAATGCTCGACGAAGAAGGAGTAGAGAATGACGACCGGGAGCGAGCCGAGCAGCGCGCCGGCCATCAGCGCCCCCCATTCATAGACGTCCCCGCGCACCAGCTCGGTGAGAACGCCGACAGCGACGGTCTTGTTCTCCGAGGACTGGATGAAGGTGAGCGCGTAGATGAACTCGTTCCAGGAGAGGGTAAAGGCGAAGATGCCGGCCGAGATCAGCCCCGGCACCGCCAGTGGCAGGATGATCTTGACCAGGATCTGCCAGCGGCTGGCGCCGTCGACGAGCGCGCATTCCTCCAGCTCGTAGGGGATCGAGCGGAAATAGCCCATCAGCAGCCAGGTGCAGAACGGCACCAGGAAGGTCGGATAGGTGAAGATCAGCGCGAGCTTGGTGTCGTAGATGCCGAAGCCGAAGATCAGCACGGCGAGCGGGATGAACAGGATCGAGGGAGGTACGAGATAGGCGAGGAAGATCGCCAGCCCGGTGACCCGCGAGCCGCTGAAGCGCAGACGCTCGATCGCATAGGCGGCGAACACGGCGGCGGTGAGCGACAGGATCGTCGATCCGATCGAGACCAAGATCGTGTTGAGCAGCCAGTGCGGATATGTAGTTTCGAACAGCAGATATTTGATGTGGCGCAGCGTAGGCTCGCCCGGCCAGAGCGGGTTGTGGCTCTTGAAATCCGTCAGCTCGTGATTGGGCTTCAGCGCCGTCACGCCCATCCAGTAGAATGGAAACAGCAGCACGAAGATGAAGACGATGAGCGGCAACCAAGTGGTCACCAGCCGACGCGGCAGGTTGGCCATGTAGCTGGTGCCGACGCTTTCGTCGGTGAGCTGAACGCGCGGGGCGGTCGGTTGACTGATGTCGGTCATGGCTGGCGTCCTCAGTCCGCGCCGCCCTGCTGCCATTTCCGCCGCTGCAGGCCGAAATAGCTGAACAGGATCGCTCCGAGCAGGAAGGGGATCATCGCGACTGCGATCGCTGCGCCTTCGCCAAGCTGGCCGCCGGGGATGGCGCGCTGGAAGGAGAGGGTCGCCATCAGGTGAGTGGCGTTGAGCGGGCCGCCGCGGGTCAGCACGTAGATGAGCTGGAAATCGGTGAAGGTGAACAGCACAGAGAAGGTCATCACGACCGCGATGATCGGCGAGAGCAGAGGCAAGGTGATGAAGCGGAAGCGCTGCCAGTTGGTTGCACCGTCGAGCATCGCGGCCTCGTAGAGCGAGGGCGAAATGGTCTGCAGGCCGGCCAGCAGCGAGATCGCGACGAAGGGAATGCCGCGCCAGACATTGGCTGCGATCACCGAGGCGCGCGCATTCGTGGTGTCGCCGAGGAAGTTGATATTGGTCGAGATCAGGCCGAGCTCCTTCAGAGCCCAGGAGATCACCGAGAACTGGGTGTCGAAGATCCACCAGAAGGCGATCGCCGAGAGTACGGTCGGCACCACCCAGGGCAGCAGTACAATGGCGCGGATGAAGGCCTTGAAGGGTAGGTGCTCGTTCAGGAGCAGCGCCAGCCAGAGCCCGAGCGCGAATTTCAGGGCCGAGGCGACGACCGTGTAGAGGATGGTGTTGAAGACCGCGAGCCGGAACACCGAGTCGGTCAGCAGCGACTCGTAATTCTCGAGCCCGATGAAGACGCCCGCCCGGCCGATGCGGGTATCGGTGAAGCCGAGCCAGACGCCGAGGGCCAGCGGCCAGGCGAGGAAGACGATCAGGAAGATCGCCGCGGGCACCATGAACAGGATGCCGAGTCCGTTGCGGCTCTGGCCCAGCCGCGCCAGCATAGAAGGTCTCGCACGCTCCGCCGGCCGCGCGATTGCGGTGTCAGCCATGGTGATCTCTCCCGGATGCAGGGCCGGCGGCTCTTCGCCGCCGGCGGGCGCGGCCGTGGCCGCGCCGTTTCGTTGCAGCGATCAGACGCGATAGTAGCGGTTGATCCGTGCCTCTGCGCGCTTGGCCGCTTCCTCAGGCGTCCGCTGGCCGGTGGCGCCTTCCGCGAACATGTCGACAAGAACGTAGTCGGCCATCACCGCAGCCGAAGCGTAGCCGAGCGGGCCGGAATAGCCGTTCGGGCGCAGTGTCTCAGAGGCCTTCTGATACGGGGTGTGAACCGGATCCGAGGTCCAGACCGGATTATTGGCGTAGGCCTTCAGCGGCTGGCAGCAATAGGCGCTGGCCTGGGTGATCCAGGTCGGCATCTGTTCCTGCTCGTACATGAACTGGAGATAGGCCTGTGCCGCCTGCGGGAACTTGGTGTGCTTGAAGATCACGCAGGTGGTGGTCTGGTGCAATTCGACCGACTGGCCCACCGGGCCGATCGGCATGTTCGCCGACCTCATGTCCTTGGCCATGTCGGCGAGCTTGGGGTCGTTCTTCGCGGAGTAATAGAGCGAGACGCCGTTGGCGGTGACCGAAACCTCACCGGCCAGGAAGGCGCGGTTGTTGTTGATGTCGAGCCAGCTTTCCGTGCCCGGGATGAAGGTCTTGTAGAGCTCGGCGGCGTATTTGATGGCCGCGATCGTCTCGGGGCTGTTGATCGCGACCTTGCCGGCATCATCGACGGTTCGGCCACCATGGCTCCAGAGCAGCCAGTGGCAGAAGTTGTTGCCGTCGCCGACACCCTTTCCGAGGGTGAAGCCGGCGGGGTGCCCCTTGGCCTTCAGCGCCTTGCAGAGATCGAGGAAGGCGTCGGTCTTGGTCGGGAAGGTCGAGTGGCCGGCTTCCTTGACCCAGCTGTCGCGATAAAGCACGGCGTTTGCGATGGCAGCCAGCGGCAGGCCGATGAACTTGCCGTCCTTCTTGGCGTAACCTTCAAGGCCGGGATACCAGCCGCCATATTTGCCGCCGAGATAATTGCCGAGCTCGGTGACGTCGAGCAGCTTGTCGGGATACTGGAAGGCATCGTCGAACCAGACGAGCACGATGTCGGGGCCTGCGCCGACATTGGCGGCGACGGCGGCCTTCGGACGAATATCTTCCCAGCCTTCCTTGTCGACCCGGATCTGAACGCCGGTCGCATCCGTGAACTTCTTGGTATTGGCGAGCCAGGCGTCTTCCTCACCCTTGACGAAGGGGGCCCAGCGCAGCACGCGCAGTTGAGCGCCTGGTTCGGGGGTGAATTTTGGAGCGGCCGCCTGGGCGAAGGCGGGGGCGGTCCCCAAGTGCCCCATCAGGCCGGCGCCCGCAGCCACGCCGGCGCTGCCCAGCAGCATATCGCGTCTTGAAATCGTCATTGGTTGTTCCTTCCCGGAAAGAAGGGACCTTTTTTATGTGGCCTGCGACCCGTCCCTGGAAGTCATCGCCGGCTCTTTTGGCTGCGCCAGGCCAGCCGGTGTCCGTGCTGGCCTGTCGTAACGTCATGTCATGCGGGCCAAGGCGCAATCAGGCGCGGGCCTCCGCAGCAGTCAGAAGCTCAGATACGCTTGCCGGTGGCGGCGTCGAACAGATGCGTGACGCTGGTGTCCGGCGTGATGCCAATGGTCTCGCCGGGCTTGGCCGTGATGCGTTCGCGGAAGACGCAGGTCAGTTCCTGCCCGCCGCAGCGCACGACGACCTGCGTCTCGGAGCCGGTCGGTTCGATGACCACGACCTCGGCCTTGAGGCCGTTGGGGTTGAGTTGGAGGTGCTCCGGACGGATGCCGAAAACCGCGGCCTTGCCGTTCGAGTCAGCCGGATGCTGCCCGATGGGCCAGATCACGCCGCCCTCGGTCTCGAACCCGGCCGCGGTGATCTTGCCCTTGAGGAAGTTCATCGACGGCGAGCCGATGAAGCCCGCGACGAAAAGGTTGTTCGGCCGGTCGTAGAGGTCGAGCGGAGCGCCCATCTGCTCGACGATGCCGTCATGCATCACGACGATCTTGTCGGCCATGGTCATGGCCTCGATCTGGTCGTGCGTGACATAGACCGTCGTGGTCTTGAGACGCTGATGCAGTTCCTTGATCTCGGTGCGCATCTGCACGCGCAGCTTGGCGTCGAGATTCGAAAGCGGCTCGTCGAAGAGGAAGACCTGCGGATCGCGCACGATCGCGCGGCCCATGGCGACACGCTGGCGCTGACCGCCCGAAAGCTGGCGCGGATAGCGGTCGAGCAGCTTGTTGAGGCCGAGAATGCCGGCAGCCTTGTTGACGCGCTCGTCGATCTCGGCCTTGGGGGCATTCCGCAGCTTCATCGAGAAGGCCATGTTGTCGGCCACTGTCATGTGCGGATAGAGCGCGTAATTCTGGAACACCATGGCGATGTCGCGCTCTTTCGGCGGCACGTCGTTGACGACGCGCGGGCCGATGCGGATCTCGCCTCCGGAAATATTCTCCAGCCCGGCGATCATGCGCAGAAGGGTCGATTTTCCGCAGCCGGAGGGGCCGACGAGAATAACGAACTCGCCATCGTTGATGTCGATATCGACGCCATGGATGACCTGCGTCGAGCCGTAAGCCTTGCGCACATCAGCGATCTGGACTGAGGCCATCTGAACCCTCTCCCGGACTTAAGTTTCCTCTGGGGTCCGGTATCGTCCCGTGTCCGGGCACTCCGCACCGCCGCTGCTGTCGGCTTCTCGTGACCGACCGACGAAAAGCGCCGCAGACCAGGCAGTGCCTGTTGCGCCGGGTTTCATCTACGATAAAGTCATACGATACGGACAGGCGTGTCAAGCGCCGGAATCGCTCCAATGAAACCGCCTTCCGGCGGCTTGGGCGCGATTGAAAACGGGTGAGGACGCCAGCAGATGCGGGTGCGCGACTTTTCGCGGCCGACGACCCTGAATCCCGACCGCCTGTTCGGGCAGGTGGCTCAGAAGCTCGCGGTCGCGATCATTTCAGGGACGTTCAAAGCCGGCGAGCTGTTGCCGAACGAAGCCGATCTGAAATCCGAAATCTCGGTCTCGCGCACCGCCTATCGCGAAGCTGTGAAGTACCTGACGGCGAAGGGGCTGGTCGAGGCGCGCCCGAAGAGCGGCACGCGGGTAGCGCCGCGCGACGGCTGGAACCTGCTCGATCCCGACGTGCTGTCCTGGCATTTCGAGGCCGACCCGAACGAGAAATTCATCCGCGACCTGTTCGAGTTGCGCAGTTTTGTCGAGCCGAGCGCAGCGCGCCTTGCGGCCCTGCGGCGTACGCCCGCCGATCTCGTACGAATCCAGGCGGGTTATCACGGCATGATCGACAACCCGCCCTATGCCGAGGCAACCATTCGTGCCGACCTGGCTTTCCACGAGGCGATCCTCGCTGCCGCGCAGAATTCGACGCTGCAATGTCTGGCAAGCGTCGTCTCGGCGACGATCCAATGGTCGCTGCTGCTGAAGTCGGGAGACGATCAGGGGTTCTATGTCACGTCGCTGTTCGATCACGAGCGGGTGCTGGATGCGATCATCCAGCGGGACGGCGATCTCGCCGCGGCCCGGATGAGTGCGCTGGTAACGGACAGCCTGAACACCACGCTCACCTTCCTGGCATGGGCCGGACAGCAGAGCACCCCGAAAATCGCCTGAATAAGTCATACTACATATGACAACGACGCGCTTTTCTCGCTCTGCAGCCCGTGTAGTACTGCTCTGCCGATGCCGCGTGGCGGAGGCCTTGAGGTTTCGCGATCTAATCGTTTTAAAGAATTGAAATCAAGCCAGCCGCTCTGACACTCACGCCCGACGAAAGTTCACGATATGACCGACATCATCATGACCGGCCCGCTGATGGCCTATGCTGCCGACCAGTTGAAGGCCCGTTTCACGGTGCATGAACTCTGGAAGGCAGAGGACCGGACCGCCATGCTGAAGGAGATCGGCGGCAAGGTTCGTGGCGTCGCCGGGGGCGGCGCGCATGTCAGGATCGATGGCACGCTGTTCGACGCCCTGCCGAAACTGGAGATCGTTGCCAATTTCGGCGTCGGTTACGACACCGTCGATGCCAAGGAAGCCGGCAAGCGCGGGCTGATCGTCACCAATACTCCGGACGTGCTGACCGATGAGGTTGCGGACTTGGCACTCGGCCTGCTGCTCGCGACGGTGCGCCAGCTGCCGCAGGTCGACCGGTACCTGCGCGCCGGCAAGTGGCTGGAGAAGGCCTATCCGCTGACGACCTCGCTGCGGACCCGCAAGGTCGGCATCGTTGGGCTCGGCCGAATCGGCAAGGCCGTGGCGCAGCGTATCGAGGCCTTCGGCCTGCCGGTCAGCTATCATGGCCGCACCCGCCAGGCGGATGTGTCCTATCGCTACTATCCTTCGCTGATCGAGATGGCGGCCGATGTCGACACCCTGATCTCGGTTGCGCCTGGCGGCGCTGCGACTCATCACATGATCAATGCCGACGTCCTGAAGGCGCTCGGCCCCAATGGCATCGTCATCAATGTCGGCCGCGGTTCGGTGGTCGACGAACAGGCGTTGATCGAGGCGCTCAAGAACAAGGTCATCCTTTCGGCCGGCCTGGACGTCTTCGAGGACGAGCCGCGCGTGCCGGCCGAACTGATCGCGATGGATCATGTGGTGCTGTTGCCGCATGTCGGATCGGCATCGGTGCATACGCGTGAACAGATGGGCCAGCTTCTGGTCGACAACCTGGTTTCATGGTTCGATGGCAGGGGTCCTCTGACGCCGGTTGCCGAGACACCATGGAAGAAAGCCTGAGACACCACGTTTTGGTTCAGATGAGGCGCGGATGCCTGCCGCTTGTGGCGGGCGTCCTTTTCGCGGGGCCCGTACAGGCGCAGAAGCCGCCGCTTCCGAAGGGAGCGGAGACCGCGCCTGACACCGTTCGCCCCATGATCGGTGCCTGGAACCTCGAACAGGTCGGCGCGCCGCGCCAATGCACCATTACCCTTGGAGCGGAACAGTCGGGACAGGGGCGGCAATTGCGCTTCCCTGCCACCTGCCGCCGCGCATTGCCCATTATCGGGCAGATTGTGTCCTGGAGTGTGGCTGAGGGGGGCGGGCTGCGCCTGAATGACGAGGCCGGCAAGGCCGTGATCACGCTCAGCAAGTCCGGCGCCGGCCTGAATGGCAAGGGCACGGACGGGCAGGACTATCTGCTGGATCCGAAGGATCATCCACGCAGCGCGCGTCCAGTGCCTCCGAGCGCGGCAGAGCGCGCCGCGACCGCTGCGGCCCGGCCGACCGTTGTCGACCCTGCGGGCGCGCCTGCCACCGACGCCGTGCCCGGCCGCTATGTCACGATGCGCCAGCAGAACCGCGAGGGATGTCGCCTCATGCTTGCGGCCGGCCCCGCAAATTCTCCGGGTGGCGCTCCCGCCCGTTTCGACGGGCGCTGCGACGATACTGGCTTGACGATCTTCGATCCCGTCGGTTGGCGCT
This sequence comes from Allobosea sp. P4_E12, assembly GCF_056401655.1. Taxonomy (NCBI): domain Bacteria; kingdom Pseudomonadati; phylum Pseudomonadota; class Alphaproteobacteria; order Hyphomicrobiales; family Alloboseaceae; genus Allobosea; species Allobosea sp. P4_E12. The sequence continues at coordinate 52,167 of NZ_JBFUIY010000018.1, forward strand.
ATGCGGCCGGGCGCCTTTCGCTGGTTGCACGCAAGGGGCACAGCGTCGATCTCGTCTTCGAGAACGGCCAATGGCGCAAGGACCCTGCGGTGGGCGCACCGCTGATGCTGCGCAAGCTCGCGCCCTAAGCATCGGCCCGAAAAGTGGATCGCGGTTTTCGGGAAAGCCGATGCAAACACAAAGGTGAGATCATCGGGCTGGATACGATATCCCGTCAGATGATCTGGCAGCGCTCAGACCGCCACGACGCGCTCGGGCTCGGCGGCGTCGTAATCGGCTTCCTTGGCGAGGATGCGCTGCATGCGACGCTCGTCGAGCGAATTTTCCCATTTCGCCACGACGATCGTCGCGACGCCATTGCCGATCAGATTGGTGAGGGCGCGCGCCTCCGACATGAAGCGGTCGACGCCGAGGATCAGGGCGATCGACGCCACGGGAATAGTGCCGACCGAGGCCAGTGTTGCGGCGAGTACGATGAAGCCGGAGCCCGTGACGCCGGCCGCGCCTTTCGAGGTCAGCAGCAGCACGGCGATGATGCCGATCTCCTGCGACAGGCTCAGCTCGGTATTGGTTGCCTGGGCGAGAAAGATCGCGGCCATCGTCAGATAGATGCAGGTGCCGTCGAGGTTGAAGGAATAGCCGGTGGGGATGACCAGGCCGACGACATTCTCCTTGCAGCCGAGATAGCTCATCTTGGCGATCATCCGTGGCAGGACGCTCTCGGAGGAGGAGGTGCCGAGCACGATCAGCAGCTCTTCCTTGATATAGGCGATGAACTTCACGATGCTGAAGCCATGCAGCCGGGCGATCGTGCCGAGCACGAGGAAAATGAAGATGAGGCAGGTCGTGTAGAAGGCGGCCATGAAGCTGCCCAGCGACAGCAGCGTGCCGATGCCGAATTTTCCGATCGTGAAGGCCATCGCGCCGAAAGCACCGATCGGTGCCGCCTTCATGATGATGCCGACGATCTTGAAGAAGACCTGGGCGATATCGTCGACGAAGTGCAGGACCGGCTTGCCGCGTTCGCCGAGCATCTGCAGACCAAAGGCAAAGAGCAGGGCGAAGAACAGCACCTGCAAGATTTCGCCGGTTGCGAAGGCACCGACCACTGTCGCCGGGATGATGTCCATCAGGAAGCCGATGGTACTCTGCTCCTTCGCCTTGGCCGTGAACGCGGTGATTGAGCTGGTGTCGAGCCCGCCGACATCGACACTCATGCCGACTCCGGGTTTCCAGAGATTGATCACGATGAGCCCGACGATGAGCGCAAGCGTCGTCACCACCTCGAAATAGAGCAGTGCCTTCACGCCGACGCGGCCGACCTTCTTCATGTCGTCCATCGACGCGACGCCGTGCACGACGGTGAGAAAGATGATCGGCGCGATGATCATCTTGATGGCCTTGATGAAGGCGTCGCCGAGCGGCTTCATCGCCTCGCCGGTATGCGGATAGAAATGCCCGACGAGCACCCCGATCGCGATGGCGGTCAGCACCTGGACGTAGAGATGCGTCCACCAGGGACCCTGATGACCGCGCGTGATCGCAGCTGTCGACATGGGCAGTCCCTCGAGACGCGCACTTGGCTGCGTGCGCGCTCCCGAAAATGCTACGCTTGTCTTGGCTCCCCGACAAGCGAAACGCGGCGCTGCCGTGGGGGGCGGCGCCGCGTCCTGTGCCGCGATCGCGGAGGTTACTCGGCCGCCTCGACCTTCAGCACGCCGCGACGGATCTGGTCCTCTTCGATCGACTCGAACAGGGCGCGGAAGTTGCCCTCGCCGAAGCCGTCATCGCCCTTGCGCTGGATGAACTCGAAGAAGATCGGCCCGAGCACCGTGCCGGAGAAGATCTGGAGCAGGACCTTGCTCATCCGGCCCTCCTTGGAGCCGACCGCAACCGCACCCTCGCCGTCGATCAGGATGCCGTTGGCCTTCAGCCGCTCGACCGGTTCGCCATGGCCGGGAACGCGCGCCTCGACGCGCTCATAATAGGTTGCCGGCGGCGCCGGCATGAAGGGCAGGGCGTTGCGGCGCAGCTGCTCGACGGTGGCGTAAATGTCGTGGGCTCCGAGCGCGACGTGCTGGATACCCTCGCCCTTGTACTGGCGCAGGTACTCCTCGATCTGGCTCTTGTCGTCGAGCGACTCGTTGATCGGGATGCGGATCTTGCCGCAGGGCGAGGTCAAGGCGCGCGAGATCAGGCCTGTGAGCTTGCCCTCGATATTGAAGAAGCGGATCTCGCGGAAGTTGAAGAGTTTGCCATACCAGCCCGCCCAATGGTCCATGCGGCCGCGATGGACGTTGTGGGTGAGGTGGTCGAGGTAATAGAGACCAGCCTGCTCCGGGTGCGGATCCGGCTCGTCGATCCACTCGAAATCGACATCCCAGATCGAGCCCTTCGCGCCATAACGCTCGACGAAATACAGGATCGAGCCGCCAATGCCCTTCACGGCGGGAATTTGCATCTCGCCGGGGCCGACCTTGCTTTCATAGGGCTCGGCGCCAAGCGACACGGCGCGCTCGAAAGCATGCCTGGCATCGACGACGCGGAAGGCCATGGCGCAAGCGCAGGGGCCGTGCTCGGCCGCAAAGCGCTGGGCAAAGGAATCCGGCTCGGCATTGACGACGAAATTCACGTCACCCTGACGGTACAGCGTGACCTTCTTGGAGCGATGCCGGGCGACGGCGGTGAAGCCCATCTGCTGGAAGAGCGGGCCGAGCTTCTCTGGCTCGGGATGGGCGTATTCGACGAACTCGAATCCGTCCGTTCCCATCGGATTGACCTCGGAAATAGCGGGAGGGGCGGTGTCGTGCGGAAATGGACCCATGGCGTTCTCCTCTCGATGGGATTGCCGACATGGTCGCGCACGGCGAAGGCAAGGAGCTTGCAAAATGCCGCGTCATGGCGCGAGATCCGCACAACTTGTGCAGGGAGGTCACCAACGGTGCGTGATGTGAGCGGTCTCGATTCCTTCGACTGGCGCTTGATCGATGCGCTCCAGCAGGATGCCTCCCTGACGAATGGCGCGCTGGCCGAGAAGGTCGGGTTGTCGGCGAGCCAGATTTCCCGCCGGCGCCAACGGCTCGAGGAGGAGGGGACGATCCGCGGCTACCGCGCGCTGATCGATCCGGCAGCCGTCGGGCTCGGCGTGACCGTCTTCATCCATGTCGCGCTGAACACTCATTCGCGTGACAATGCCCGCCGCTTTCGCGATCTCGTCAGGCTGACTCCCGCGATCCTGGAGGCGCATGCCCTGACGGGTGAGGCGGATTATCTGCTCAAGGTTGCGGTCGGCGACCTCAAGGAGCTCTCGCGCTTCGTCAACGAGATCCTGATGCCGCATGAAAGCGTCGCGCGGGTCCGCTCGGAAATCGCGCTCGAGACGTTGAAGGAGCCGGGGCTCCTGCCGTTGCCTTCGTCATGATCGCGTCAAGGTTCCCTTCCATGCGGGGCGGCTTGTGAAGCCCGTGACCCGGGTGCAGGTTACGCCGCCGCTTTGCGGTGAATGGCCTAAACGAGGGAGCCTCTCGATGTTCAACGCAAAATCTCTGCTGGACGCGCTGGTCAGCGCCGGCAATCAAGCCGGTCAGCAGGCCGGCCAGTCCGGGGGGCTCGGCGGAATGCTGGGCAATCTGGCGCAACAGGTTCAGCAGGCCGGTGGTTCGGGTGGCATTGGCGGCCTCGTCGGCAGCGTGCTCGGCCAGGCGACGCAGGGCATGCAGGATGCCGCGCGCCAGACAGGGCTGGAGCAGAAGGCGAGCGACGTTCTCGGCCAGGTCTCCGGCGGCAAGACGCCCGACCAGTTGCTGGAACAGGCCAAGGGGATGTTCAGCAGCAATCCGGCCGTGGCGACTGCGGTGCTCGGCGGCCTCGGCGCCTTGCTCTTCGGTTCCTCGACAGGGCGTTCGGTTGCCGGCTCTGCGGCGAAACTCGGCGGCCTCGCGCTGATCGGCGGCCTCGCCTACAAGGCCTACCAGAACCATCAAGCCGGCAAACCCCTGCTCGATCTGAAGCGTCAGGAGGTTCTGCCGGCACCAGTCGGGACCGGTTTCGAGCCGGAGGCCGCAAGCGAGGCAACGGCCCTGATCTTCATCCGGGCGATGATCGCAGCCGCTGCCGCCGACGGTCATATCGACACCGAGGAGCGCAATGCCATTCTCGGCGGCCTGCGCGACGCCGGTTTCGATCCCGAAGCCAATGCCTGGCTCGCCCATGAAATGGCCAATCCGGCTTCGGTCGATGTCCTCGCCGAAGCGGCGGAAACGCCGGAACTCGCGGCGCAGATCTACACGGCGGCTCGCATCGCCATCAATCCTGATACGCCCGCGGAGAAGGACTTCCTCGCCGGGCTTGCGGGCTCGGTCGGGCTCGATGCCGAACTGGTCGCCAATATCGACGCGGCCGCGAGCGCGGCGAAAGCCTGACGCCGTTCCAATCGGCGCGATCAGGGTGCGCGGCGCGCACCCTGATCGTCTTCGAAGACCGGTCGGAAGAACGAGCGTTCATAGCTGATGATGAAGCGGTGCTTCTCGTTCATCGCCACGGCCGCCAGGCATTCCTCGTCCCTGAACGAGGCGGTGCGATACTCCTCATAGGCCGCAAGCGACGGAAAGCTGAACATCGCCAATGCGACGTTCGACGTGCCTTCCGAGGGCATGAAATAGCCGTGATGCTTGCCGCCGAATTTCTCGACCAGCCTGATCCAGAGCTTGCCATAGGCCTCGAAGGCCGGCAGCTGGTAGGGATCGACGATATAGCTCAAATGGCAGGTGATCATCGTCATGCTGCCTTCGCGTTGGCGAGGAAGCTCTTCATCCGCTCCAGCGCGCGTTCGATGTTCTCCAGCGAGTTGGCATAGGACAGGCGGATATAGCCTTCGCCATGGATGCCGAAATCGGGCCCGCCGATCGTCGCGACACCCGCATCCTCGAGCAGGGCGGAGGCCAGTTTCTTCGCCTTCCACCCGGTCTTCGAGATATTCGGGAAGGCGTAGAAGGCGCCTTTCGGCACGGCGCAGGACACATCGGGCAAGGCGTTCAAGCCGGCGACCACCGCCTTCCGGCGCCGATCGAACTCTGCGACCATGGCATGCACCGCGTCCTGCGGGCCGGTGAGCGCGGCGAGCCCCGCCCATTGCGCCGGGGCGTTGACGCAGGAATGCGAATTGACCGCGAGCTTGCGGGCATTGTCGTAGAGCGGCTTCGGCCAGACCGAGAACCCCATGCGCCAGCCGGTCATGGCATAGGTCTTGGACCAGCCATTGAGCAGGATCAGCCGGTCGCGAATTTCGGGATAGCTCAGCAGGCAGACGTGCTTCTCGCCGTCATAGAGCATCTGGTCGTAGATCTCGTCCGACATCACCGCGACATCGGGGAAGCGGCTGAGCCCGGCGACGAGCTTGTCGACCTCGGCCTTCGGCGTGACGCCGCCGGTCGGGTTTGCCGGCGAATTGACGATCAGCAGCCGGGTTTTGGGCGTGATCAGCGAGAGCGTCTCCTCGGCCGAGAAGGCAAAGCCGTTCTCCTCGCGGATCGGTACCGGGATCGGGGTCGCGCCGGTGAACTCGATCATCGAGCGATAGATCGGGAAGCCGGGATCGGGATAAAGGATCTCGGCGCCGGGCTCGCCGAACATCAGGATCGCCATGAACATGGTGACCTTGCCGCCCGGCACGATCATCACCTCTTCCGGCGAGACGTCGACCGAGAAGCGCTTGTGCAGGTCGGCGGCGACCGCCTCGCGCAGCGGCAGGATGCCATTGGCCGGCGTATAGCCGTGATGGCCGTCGCGCAGCGCCTTCACCGCGGCCTCGACGATGTGGTCGGGCGTCGGGAAATCGGGCTGGCCGATGCCGAGATTGATGATGTCCTTGCCCTTGCGCTGCAGCTCGGTCGCTCGTGCCAGCACGGCGAAAGCGTTTTCCTCGCCGATCCGGGCGAAGGAGGAGACGGTCTGCAGCGTCATGGTGCGTTTTCCTCTGCAAGCTCTCGACGAGGCGGCCCTGTCGTGGGCCTTGCGCTGTCGTGGTGCGCTGTCTTGGCCGGAAACGCAGCGGCGATGCAAGCCCGCCGTCTGCACCGGCCGCCGGGCGCCCGCGCATTTGGAACACTTGCAAACTGCAGGGCGGCGACCTTTCCTGCGCAGCCGGCATCTGCATGGATTGGCGAAGTAATTTGTGTGCTGTATGCAGAATGCAGGTGACGCGATTTGGTCGAATTTGGCTCTTGTCGCGCGCATGGCGATCGGCATGATTGGCTGGTCAAATCGATTTAAAGACCATGGCGGACGCGGCGCGAAGGCTGCGCGCCGGTGCGAGAGGGAATGACGGGGATGGCCAAGACGCCTGCAAGGAAGTCGGTCCGCAAGATCAAGCCGGAGCAGCTGCGCTCCAAGGCCTGGTTCGACAATCCCGCCAATGCCGACATGACCGCGCTCTATATCGAGCGCACCATGAATTTCGGCCTGTCGCGCGAAGAGCTGCAGTCGGGCCGCCCGATCATCGGCATCGCCCAGACGGGCTCCGATATCGCGCCCTGCAACCGCCATCATATCGAGCTCGCCGCCCGCGTCCGCGACGGCATCCGCGAGATGGGCGGCGTGCCTTTCGAGTTCCCGATCCATCCGATCCAGGAAACCTGCAAGCGCCCGACCGCGAGCCTCGACCGCAACCTGCAATATCTCTCGCTCGTCGAGATCCTCTATGGCTATCCGCTCGACGGCGTCGTGCTGACGACCGGCTGCGACAAGACCACCCCGGCACAGATCATGGCGGCCGCCACGGTCGACATCCCGGCCATCGCACTGCCGGGCGGGCCGATGCTGAACGGCAATTTCCGCGGCGAGCGCACCGGTTCGGGCACGATCGTCTGGAAGGCGCGCCAGATGATGGCCGCCGGCGAAATCGACTATCGCGGCTTCGTCGATCTGGTGGCGTCGTCGGCTCCGTCGGCCGGCCACTGCAACACCATGGGCACGGCCTCGACCATGAACTCGCTGGCCGAGGCGATGGGCATGACCCTGCCCGGCGGCGCCGCCATCCCGGCGCCCTATCGCGACCGTTATGAGATGGCCTACCACACCGGCAAGCGCATCGTTGAGATGGTCTGGGAGAACCTGATCCCGTCGAAGATCCTGACACGCGAAGCCCTGGAGAACACCATCGTCGTCAACTCGGCGATCGGCGGCTCCACCAATGCGCCGATCCATGTCAACGCCATCGCCAAGCATATTGGCGTGAAACTCGACAACGAGGATTGGACTGCGATCGGCTACGACATCCCGCTGCTGGTCAACCTGCAGCCCGCCGGCGAATATCTCGGCGAGGATTTCTACCGCGCCGGCGGCGTGCCTGCGGTCGTTGCCGAGCTCGTCGCCAAGGGCAAGATCAAGCCCGCCATCACCGCCAACGGCAAGACGCTGGCCGAGAACTGCGAAGGCTTCTTCTCCGGCGATCGTCGGGTCATCAAGGCCTATGACGAGCCGATGAAGGCGCAGTCCGGCTTCCTCAATCTGCGCGGCAACCTGTTCGATTCCGCGATCATGAAGACCAGCGTGATCACGCCGGAATTCCGCAAGCGCTATCTCGAGAACCCGAAGGACCCAATGGCCTTCGAGGGCAAGGCAATCGTCTTCGACGGACCGGAGGATTACCACCACCGCATCGACGATCCGTCGCTCGCGATCGACGAGCACAGCGTGCTCTTCATTCGCGGCGTCGGGCCGATCGGCTATCCCGGCGCGGCCGAGGTCGTGAACATGCGGCCGCCGGATTACCTGATCAAGAAGGGCATCACGGCGCTGGCCTGTATCGGTGACGGCCGCCAGTCCGGCACGTCGGGCTCGCCCTCGATCCTGAACGCCTCGCCGGAAGCGGCGACCGGCGGCGGACTTGCGCTGCTGAAGACCGGCGACAAGGTCCGCATCGACCTGAAGAAGCGCACGGCCGACATCCTGATTTCCGACAAGGAGCTGGACGAGCGCCGCGTCGCGCTGAAGGCGGCCGGCGGCTACAAATATCCGAAGAGCCAGACCCCCTGGCAGGAGATCCAGCGCAAGATCGTTGGCGAGCTCTCCGAGGGCATGGTGCTGAAGCCGGCGGTCAAGTACCAGAAAATCCACAAGAAGTTCGGCGTTCCGCGCGACAATCACTAGTCGGTCGTCGCTGGCGCAGGAGCGCGCCGCTTTGCTGCTCACGCTGAGGCAGATCGAGGTCTTCCGCGCCGTGATGCGCGCTCGCACCATCGTCGGTGCGGCGCGCGATCTCGGTATCGCCCAGCCGACCGTGACCAAGACGGTGCGGCGGATCGAGGATATCTGCGCGTTTGCCCTGTTCGACCGGCATGGCGGCCGCCTGACGCCGACGGCGGAGGCGCATCGTCTTCTCGGTGAGGTCGACATCGCCTTCGACCAGCTCGAAGGCGCTTTGGCGCGGGCGCTCAGGCTGGCGCGGGCCGATACCGGCTCGCTCCGTCTCGGCGCTTCGCCGAGCATTGGCCGCGTCCTGATCCCGCGCGCAGCCGCCAGCCTGCTGAATGACCATCCCGGGCTCAGCCTGCATCTCGATATCCTGTCGGTCAGCCAGGTGATGGAGTATCTGCTCTCGGCTCAGGGCGAGGGTGCCGTCACCTTGTTCCCTATTCTTCATGCGGGAATCCGGAGCATATCGGTCGGGACCGGCAAGGCGGTTGCCGTGTGTCCGCGTGACTGGCCGCTGGCTTCGGCCAAGCGCCTGTCGCCCTCGGCTCTGGCTGGTATTCCGATCATCGTGTTCGAGCCACAATCCGTGCATGGTCAGGTCGTCGACGCGGTGCTGCGCGACGGTGGCGTCGTGCCGGAGCGGACGCATGTCGCCCGCTTCGCCGAAACCGCGATTGCGCTTGCCGAGGCGGGGCTCGGTCTTGCCATCGTCGACCGTTTCAGCGCGCTGGCGGCCAACCGCGATGTGGTCGCGCTTCTGCCGCTCGATCACCCGGCCCAGTACGAGGTCTTCCTGCATCGGAATGTCGAACGCGCGCGCAGTCGCCTGATCCAGCATTTCGAGACGGCCTTGCGGGCCGAGATCTCAAAAGTCGGGGCTGATCTATAGCCTCAGGCTATCGCGGGACGCAGGATTCGCTGTTGTCGCCCCTCCCCATCGATGGCCTTGTCGTTTGCAATAAGAGCAGGAGGAAACATCATGACGGACCCGTTGGCGCTTACCCCCATCCGGCCGGGCCCCCTGAGCAGGCGTGAGGCGATGGCGGCGGCGCTCGGGCTGCTTGCGGCAACGGCTGCCGGGCCGGCGCGGGCCCAGGCCTATCCGGTGCGGGCCATGCAGCTTGTCGTGCCCTTTGCCGCAGGTGGTGGCGTCGATGTCGTGACGCGCGTCGTTGCCGAAGCGGCGGGCGACGTGCTCAAGCAGCGCTTCGTCATCGAGAACCGCGGCGGTGCTGCCACGATCCTCGGCTCCCAGACCGTCGCCAAGGCGGAGCCCGACGGCTACACGCTGCTCGCTGCGCCGACCACGATGGTGATCAATCCCGCGCTGAAGGCGACTGTGCCCTTCGATTGGGAGAAGGATTTCGTCCCGGTCGCGATGATCGCGAAGCTGCCCTTCGTTGTTGCGGCCGGGAAATCCTATCCGGCCAATACGATGAAGGAACTGGCCGCGCATGGGCAGGCGAGCAAGCGGCCGATCACCTTCGGTTCGGGCGGCACCGGCACGGTCGCGCATCTGGCTGGAGAATTCTTCGGCCTGGTCTCGGATACCAAGGTCCAGCATGTGCCGTATCGCGGCGAAGCGCCAGCTTTGACCGATGCGATCAGCGGCAATATCGACGTCATGTTCTCGACCCTTGCCGGCGCCTCCAGCCACGTCAAGGGCGGCACGATGAAGGCGCTCGCGGTGACCACGGGCAAGCGTGCCTCGCTGTTGCCGGATGTGCCGACTGTCGCCGAGCAAGGCTATCCCGGCTACGACCTCTCGGCCTGGGTCGCCCTCGTCGCCCCCAAGGGAACGGCCCCCGAAGTGGTGCAGGTGCTCAATTCCGCGATCAATGCGGCCTTGGCCCGGCCCGATGTGAACGCCCGCCTGGTCGAGATCGGCGCCGAGCCGGCACCCGGCACGCCGGCCGAACTCGCGGCGTTCATGGCCAAGGATGCCGAAACTTGGGCAAAGGTGGTCAAGTCGGCTGCGATCAAGGTCGAGTGAGAGCGGTTCATGCTCGCGCTTCGCAAGACCRCCCCCGCGCCCGGGCTCTGGCTCGGTGAGATATCCGAGCCGAGTGCCGGTCCCGGCGAAGTGCTGCTTGAGGTTACGGCTGCAGGTCTTTGCGGCACGGATCTCCATATCGCGGACTGGTCGGGCGGGTACGAAGCGATGGCGGCCGCAATGCCGGTCACGCTCGGGCACGAGTTCGTCGGCCGCGTCCGGCATTTCGGTGAAGGCACCGACGGCATCGCGGTCGGGACACGCGTGGTGGTGCGTCCCTCCGTCGTCTGCGGGCGTTGTGAGCGTTGCCGCTCAGGACGGGCAGAGGATTGCGCCATGCGGACCGGCATCGGCATTGCTCGCAATGGCGGCTTTGCAGCCCTTGCCGCCGTTCCAACAGAGAATTGTATCGCACTCCCCGATGAGCTCGATGATGCGGTTGCGGCACTCGCCGAGCCCATGACGGTTTCGACCGAGGCCGTCGATACGGGCGGGGTGAAACCGGGCGATATGGTGCTGGTCATCGGGCCCGGTACGATCGGGCAAGGGGCGGCGCTGGCCGCCGAGGTGGCTGGTGCAGCGCGGGTTGTCGTGGCTGGGCGCGACGACGCGGTCCGCCTCGCCACCGTCGAGGCACTCGGCTTTCCCGAGACGGTTGACACGGCCGGGACGACCTTGCGAGAGGCGCTCACGCGCGTCGGCCTGCCTGTCAGCTATGATGTGATCATCGAGGCCGCGGGCGCACCGGTAGTGGTGCCGGAGGCGATCGATCTGCTTGCATTGCGCGGTGTCCTTGTCATCTGCGGGATTCATCCCCGTCCGGCGCCAATCGACCTGACGGCGCTTGTGCGGCGGCACCAGCAGATTCGCGGGAGTTATCGCTCGCCATTGGCAACGTGGCCGCGGGTGATCGCGCTCATGGCTGCGCAACAGGAGCGCATCCGGCGGATGATCAGTGAAGAGATGCCGCTCGCAGCGGGGCTCGACGCCTTTGCAAGAGCAAGCCGTCGCACTGCATCCAAGATCGTCCTGCGGCCATGACGGGCATGCCGTCAGGTTCGGCCGATTGGCCCGGACCAGTCTTCCTGGCGATCGGCAACAGCGTCGACCCGGCCATGCGCCTGGATTACGAGGCCTGGCACGGGGGCGAGCATGTCCCGGAGCGGCTGACGATGCCCGGCTTCCTCGCCGCGATGCGCTACGTCGGGGGGCGTGGCGCCGCCGCCCGTTATCTGACGCTCTACGACCTCGGCTCGGCAGAGGCACTGGAGACGCCCGAATATCTCGATCTGCTTGCCAATCCGACCCCGGAAACGCGCAGGATGCGACCGGCCATGGGGGCGTTCAGCCGCTCTGTCTATCGTGAGACGGGCCGGGCCGGGCGTGGCCTCGGCCGCTATCTCGCTGGAGTGACATGGCAGGTCAGCGGTGAAGAGGCGGTGCCGCCACCGAGCCTGGTGGACCTGATCGGGCGTTCTGGCGTCCTCTCGGTCCGAACAGGCGTTGCCCTGGCGGCCAGGCCCCATCCCGCCTTTCCCACAACGCAGGATGCGAGTGCAGCGCATGGCATTGCCCTGCTCAGCGGCACAGACCGGGAGGCACTGCCTGCGCTCCTGCGCGGTGCTCTTGCCTCCAGGATTCCGAGCCCGGCCGGTCTCACGGCTTTCATCTACGAGCTGATTGCAGCCTATTGATCGGCCTCCATGCCGGTTGCGCATCGTTGCCGAGCCTTGACGCATGACGTGAAGGGCTGACAAACGGCACGCGCCCGGACAGTATGGGGCATCGCTCGGCCAACTCGCATCTGAAACGATTTAAAATGACCGACAGTCCGCAGATCGCCGCCTTTCGTGCACTTCACGAATCTGGCTGCTTCGTCATGCCGAACCCATGGGATGTCGGTTCGGCGCGCTGGCTGCGCGGGCAGGGTTTCAGGGCGCTGGCCACGACCAGCGCCGGTTTCGCCTTCACGCAGGGGCGGGCTGATCAGGACGTGCCGCGCGACATGATGCTCGCTCATATCGCGGATATGGTGAAAGCCGTACCCGACCTGCCGATCAATGCCGATTTCGAGAACGGCTATGCCGACGGACCGGCCGATGTCGCGCTCAATGTGAAAGCCTGTGTGGCGACCGGGGTCGCCGGGCTCTCGATCGAGGATGCGACCGGGCGCGATGACGTCCCGCTCTATCCTTTCGAGCTCGCGGTCGAGCGGATCCGCGCGGCGCGGCGGGCGATTGACGAGACCGGCTCCGGCGTTCTGCTGACGGCGCGTGCCGAGTGCTTTCTCACCGGCCATGACGATCCGCTGAACGAATCGGTCAGGCGCATTGCCGCCTATGCCGAGGCGGGCGCCGATGTGCTTTATGCACCCGGGCCAAAGACCCGCGAGCAGATCGCCGCGATTGTCGCGGCTGCCGGCGGCAAGCCGGTCAATGCGCTGATCTATGGCGATTTCGGCCTGACGGTGTCTGATGTCGCCGCACTTGGTGTCCGGCGCATCTCGATCGGCGCGGCGCTGGCGCGCGCGGCCTGGGCTGCCTTCATCGAGGCGACACGCCTGATCACCGAGCAGGGCAGTTTTGCAGGCTTCGCCGGCAACGGGCCGTCGGTCCCGCTTAACAATTTCTTCGAGGACGACCTCAAGGCGCGCTCGTGAGCAGCGAACTCGTCATTGCGCCCGAATGGCTCGGGCGAAGCGGCCTCTGGATGATCGACGCCAAGGGCAGGCGCAAGGCGATCGACGCTGAGGACGCCGGTCTCTCCGAGGCGTTCGGCGATCGGCTGGAAGCCTGGATGGATGCGTTCGACGCGATCTACGATGAAGAGGACGAGGCGGCGTCGGCCTTCGCAAACGAGGTCGAGCGGCTTGTCTGGGAGGCGGAGGGTTCAGCGCTTGCCCATGCGGCCGCTGCCGAGCTCGGTGCTGGCTGGAATATCTCGCTCGATCTCTCCGCCTGGCATGCGCGGGGGAAATCATGACCCTTTCGCCTGATTGGAAAGCACCGCCCTTTCCGCCGGCCAAGGTACTGGAAGGGCGCTATTGTCGGCTCGAGCCGATCGATCCGGACCGGCATCTTGACGATATCTGGCAGGCCAATGGCGGGCATGATCAGATCTGGACCTGGATGCCGGCCCATCCGCCGCAGGATCGCGAAAGCTATCGCGAGCTGCTGACGACGATGGCGGCGAAGGCCGGCATCGTGCCGTTCGCGGTGATTGACAGGGCCGACGGCAAGGCCAAGGGCCATCTCTGGCTAATGGAGATCAGGCCCGAGCATGGCGTCTTCGAGGTCGGCTACATCACCTATTCGCCGAGCCTGCAGAAGACCCGGGTTGCGACCGAGGCGATCTATCTGTGCGGCGCCTACGGATTCTCGCTCGGCTATCGCCGTTTCGAGTGGAAGTGCAACACCCTGAACGAACCGTCGAAGCGGGCCGCTCTGCGCTTCGGCTTCCAATACGAGGGTCTGTTCCGCCAGCACATGGTGGTGAAGGGCAGGAATCGCGACACCGCCTGGTATTCGATCCTCGACAGCGAATGGCCGGTGCGGGCGCAAGGCTTCCAGCGCTGGCTGGATCCCGCGAATTTCGACGCCGAGGGCCGGCAGAAGCTGGCGCTCGGGACCTTCAACCAGATGCTGGGCGGGATCGATGGGCTATCCTTGCGCCGGGCGTCATCCGGCGACATTCCCGCCATCAGGGCGCTGAAGAGCGCAGCCTATACGCCGAACGAGGCCATTATCGGCGTGCCTTCGCTGCCGCGGATCGCCGATTATGCGCAGGTCGTGGCCGAGCACGAGGTCTGGCTGGTCGACGGCGACAACGGGCTGGATGCCGCGCTTGTTCTCGAGATCTCTCCGGACGATTTCACGATCTGGAGCGTGGCGGTCTCCCCAGGGGCACAAGGGCGCAAGCCCGGTCTGCTGCTGATGCGCTTTGCCGACGAGCGCGCCGCCGCACTCGGCTTTGGTTCGGTGCATCTCTACACCCACGCGAAACTGACCGAGCGCATCGCCTGGTATGAGCGCTTGGGTTTCGCGGTTACCCATCACACTGATCTGGCCGATCGGCGCCTGACGCATATGCGCAAGCAGCTCTGACAATAAGCCGGCTTAACAAGAGGACCAAGGATATGGCAGGACGTTTGAAGGGCAAGGTCGCCGTCGTCACGGCCGCGGGGCAGGGCATCGGCCGGGCGATCGCGGAAGCCTTCGTCAGGGAAGGCGCGACGGTCTGGGCAACGGACAAGGATGTTGCGCTGCTGGAGGGAATCCCGAAGGCGAAGAAGCGTAAGCTCGACGTGCTTTCGAGCAAGGCCGTCGACGCTTTCGCCGAGAAGGTCGGACCGATCGACATCCTGGTCAATGCCGCCGGCTTCGTTCACCACGGCACCGTTCTGGACTGCGACGACAAGGCCTGGGATTTTTCCTTCGACCTCAACGTCAAGTCGATGCACCGCACGACCAAGGCCTTCCTGCCGGGGATGTTGTCGAAGGGCGCGGGCTCCATCGTGAATATCGCTTCGGGCGCCGGCTCGGTGCGCGGCATTCCAAACCGCTATGCTTATGGCGCGACCAAGGCGGCCGTGATCGGCCTGACCAAGGCAGTCGCCGCCGACTACATCAAGAAAGGCATTCGCGCGAACGCGATCTGCCCGGGCACGATCCAGTCGCCCTCGCTCGACCAGCGCATCGCCGATCTCGCCAAGGTGACGAAGACGACCGAGGCGGCTGCGCGTCAGGCCTTCGTCGACCGCCAGCCGATGGGCCGGCTTGGCACGGCCGAGGAAATCGCCTGGCTTGCCGTCTATCTGGGTTCCGACGAGTCGAGCTACACCACCGGGCAGATTCATCTCGCCGATGGTGGCTTCGCGCTCTGACGCAGGGAAGGGCGCGTCGATGCACGTCCTGGTGACAGGCGCGGCCGGCATGGTCGGCCGCAAGCTCGCAGCGCAGCTGGCGGCTGTCGGTGCTTGCGCCGGCAAGGCTATCAGCAAGCTGACGCTGACCGATGTCGTTACGCCGGAGACGCCGGGGGGCTTTGACGGCGAGATCGAGATCCGGACCGAGGATTTCGCCGATCCCGCCATCGCCGCGGAGCTGATCGGGGCCCGCCCGCTCGTGATCTTCCATCTTGCTGCGATCATCTCCGGCGAGGCCGAGCGAGATTTCGACAAGGGCTATCGGATCAATCTCGACGGGACCCTGAGCCTGCTCGAGACGATCCGCCGGGAAGGACGGAAGGATGGCGGCTCCTATGTGCCCCGTCTCGTCTTCACCTCGTCGAGCGGCGTCTTCGGCGCGCCCTATCCGGCGGTGATTCCGGACGAGTTCCATGCCACGCCGCTGACCTCATACGGGACGCAAAAGGCGATCGGCGAGCTGCTGCTTGCGGATTACGCGCGGCGGGGTTTCGTCGACGGCGTCGGAATTCGCTTCCCGTCGATTGCCGTGCGCCCGGGCAAGCCGAACGCCTCGGCCGGTGGCTTCTTCTCCAGCATCATCCGCGAGCCGCTGGTCGGGCTGGAGGCGTCATTGCCGGTCGGCGACGATCTCGTGTTCACGCATGCGAGCCCGCGTTCGGCTGTCGGCTTCCTGCTCCATGCTGCCGGGCTGGACCGCGAAACCCTCGGCCCGCGGATCAATCTGACCATGCCGGGCGTCTTCTGCTCGGTCGGGGAGCAGATCGCGGCCCTGCGGCGCGTGGCCGGCGAGAAGGCGGTCAATCTGATCCGCCGTGCTCCGGACAAGGCAGTCACCGAGATCGTCGCCGGCTGGCCGACCGGCTTCGAGGCCAGGCGCGCGCTTGGGCTCGGTTTCCGGGCCGAAAAGGATTTCGACGAGATCATCCGCGTCCATATCGAAGATGAACTCGGCGGGCGCCTGCCACACTGATCAACAACAAGCACCAGGAAATCCCCATGCATATTCTCGTTCTCGGTGGCGCCGGCATGGTCGGCCGCAAGTTCATCGAAAGACTGGCCCATGACGGTCAGCTCGGCGGCAAGCCGGTCACCAAGATCACGGCCCAGGATGTCATCGCCGCAAGCGCGCCAGCCGCAGCGCCCTTCATCTTCGACGTCGTCGTCTCCGACATGTCGAACGAGGGGGAGGCCGAGTCGCTGATCGCTTCCCGCCCCGACCTGATCGTCCATCTCGCGGCGATCGTCTCGGGCGAAGCCGAGGCCGATTTCGACAAGGGCTACCGGATCAATCTCGACGGCACGCGCCATCTCTTCGAAGCGATCCGAAAGGTCGGCGGCGGCTACAAGCCGCGTGTCGTCTTCACCTCCTCGATCGCGGTCTTCGGTGCGCCCTTCCATGAGAAGATCGAGGACGAGTTCTTCACCACGCCGCTGACCTCCTACGGGACGCAGAAGGCGATCGGCGAGCTGCTGCTCTCCGATTACTCCCGCCGTGGCTTCTTCGATGGCGTCGGAATTCGCCTGCCGACGATCTGCGTGCGTCCGGGCAAGCCGAACAAGGCCGCGTCCGGCTTCTTCTCCAACATCATCCGCGAGCCGCTGAACGGTGAAGAGGCGGTGCTGCCGGTTTCCGATCAGGTCCGGCACTGGCATGCCTCGCCGCGTTCGGCCGTCGGCTTCCTCATCCATGCCGCGACGATGGATACCGGCGCCATCGGGCCTCGCCGCACCCTGACCATGCCCGGCTATTCCTGCACGGTGGCGGAGCAGATCGAGGCGTTGCGCAAGGTCGCCGGCGAGAATGTGGTGAAGCGGATCAAGCGGGTTCCGGACCCGGTCATCGATGGCATCGTTGCCGGCTGGCCGCGCAACTTCAACCCGCAGCGTTCGACCGCGCTCGGCTTCAAGGCGGAAGCGAGCTTCGAGGAGATCATCCGCGCCCATATCGATGACGAGCTTGGCGGCAACTTCGTTAGGTAAGCCTAGAGCTCACGGCCAACAGCAATCAGCCCCGGCATCATCTGCCGGGGCTGTTTCGTTTCAGGCGACGCAGAATTCGCCGGGGGTCTCGATTTCGGGCGCGTGGGTCCAGCCCGTTGCTCCCCAGCTCTTCAGGGCAGCCCAGGTCGAGCGGTCGAGCCGGTACTGCTCGCAGGGGAACAGCCCGCCGCGAGCCGGCAGCGACTTCAAGAAGGAGCCCTCCTGCCGGAAGCCGGACTTCTCCAGCACCCGGCGTGAGGCCGGGTTGATGACGCGCGTGTCCGCCTCGATCGCCGGAATGTCGAGCAAGGTGAAGAGCGTGTCGATCAGAGCCTGCGCGGCCTCGGTCGTGTAGCCCTTGCCCCAGTGCGGGGTGCCGAGCCAGTAGCCGATGAAGGGGATGCCGGTCGCCTGCTTATGGGCGCCGATCATGCCGATGAGCTCGTTCGGCCTGGAGCGCGGCGTGATCGCCAGCGCCAGATGCTCGCCGAGCGCATTGCCCTTGCGCATGGCGAAAATGAAGGGCTCGACCGCATCCGCCGGATAGGGATGCGGGATCGAGGCCGTCATCTCGGCCACGGCTTTCTCCCCAGCCTGGCGCAGGATGGCGGAAGCGTCTGCCATGCGCGGCCAACGCAGCCAGAGACGGCGGGTCTCGAGCCGGAAGACATCGTCGCGGGTCAGTTCGGGGAACATCGGTCTCTCCGTCGGCGCAAACGAAAAAAGGGAGCTGGGACTTTGGTCCCATCTCCCCTTTCGCTTGACCTTCGGGAGACCCTTGTCGGGCCTTGCCCTTGATCCGATCGGTTCGATGGAACCGGCGGATCAAGGAACTTCCCTATCCGCCTTTTACTCTGCGGCCTCTTGGGCCGGGACTACGTTCACGAAAGCTCGGCCGAGTTTCGTCGTGAATCGGACTCGTCCATTGGTCGTCGCAAAGAGCGTATGGTCTTTGCCCATGCCAACGTTCACGCCGGCATGCCACTTGGTGCCGCGCTGACGAATAATGATGTTGCCGGCCACGACCGCCTGGTCGCCGAAGCGCTTCACGCCGAGACGCTTGCTTTCGGAGTCGCGACCATTGCGCGACGAGCCGCCTGCTTTTTTGTGAGCCATAACGCCCTACCTCGAAACTACTGTTGTCTCTCTAACCCGAATCGGCGGCAAAAGCCACCGGTTCGGAGATGAAAGCCGAAGACTGCCTGACAGGAGCTGTCAGTAGTCCTCGCCGGAAGCCTGTTCGGCCTGGTCGACCTTGGCGCGCGGGGGCTTGCCGGCCAGGAGTTCCTTGGCCTGAACAACCCACTCCTCGCGGGTGGCGCGGCCACGCAGCTTGAGCTCTTCGTCCCACTTGGCGACGTCGGCCTCGGACCAGGCGGCGATGTCGTTCCAGGAGGTGATGCCGGCAGCGCGCAGCTTCTTCTCGATGGTCGGGCCGACGCCCGAGATCAGCGAGAGGTTCGAGGCGTCGAGCGCCTCAGCCTTGGCTTCAGCCTTCGCCTTGCCCTTGACGGCGCTGGCGGCGGCCTTCACGGCAACGGTCGAAGCGTCACCCTTCTTCATCTCGGGCTTCTTGCCGCCCGTGAGGATGTCGGTGATGCGCACGATCGTCAGCTCGGCGCGGAAGCCACGCTTGCGCTTCGAGTTCTGGCGGCGGCGCTTCTTGAAGGCGATGACCTTCTCGCCGCGGGCCTGGCGCACGATCTCACCGGCAACGGTGATCTCGGCCAGTTCCTTCGCGCCGAGCGTCGACTTCTCGCCGTCGGTCAGCATCAGGACGTTGCCGAAGGCAACGGTATCGCCAGGCTCGCCTTCGAGCTTGGCAATGGTGATTTCATCGTTCGCGGCGACGCGAAACTGCTTACCGCCGGTCTTGATGACTGCGAACATCGTTGTTCTCCATGTTCAGCCCCGCCCTGTCATGGCCTCGCGAGGCGCATGCGGGACGGCTTTTTGGCAGTCGTTACGTGGTCGGGTTCACTCTTCGATCATGCCGGATGCCGCAACGCGGAGCCGGACACGCAAAAGAGATCAGGCGCGGGTTTCCCCACGCCGGACGAGGCTCGATAGTCTTGGCGGCTCTTCAGGTCAAGTCGCGAGGCTTCAGATTCGTCGGATTTATGACAGCGAGGAGACTTGTAACCGTCCGATGTGGCGTGTAGTAACCAGCCCGCTTCGACCGAAGGCGACCGCGGACAGGTGGCAGAGTGGTTGAATGCACCGCACTCGAAATGCGGCATACCCGCAAGGGTATCGGGGGTTCAAATCCCTCCCTGTCCGCCATCTTCCCGCTCAGGGTTTCATCGCCTCGAGCAATGGCCCCCCTGCGGAGCGCCGTTTGGCGTCAGCCGCAGAGCGCCCGCTGGATTTTTCCGCTCTCATCCACCTCGATCGTCACCCGCTCCCGGCGGTAATCCATCGTCATGGGCGAGCCGGGTGAAAGACGTCGCACCACACTTGCGCCGGTCGCACGCATGACCTCGGCGTCGCTCTTGCCGATCTGCCCTGCAAGGCGCTTGGCTCCTTCGGGCGAGCACGGACTTGGCGGCGCGGCACTGGATGGTTGACCGGCGGCCGTGCAAGCAGCGAGCGCCAATGCTGCGATCGAGCCGAGGAGGTGAAGAGATCTGGTCATGGGGCAAGACTATCCGCGAATTGCTCTTCGCCAAGCCCCTGTCCTCAAGGGCCGCGCCGTTTTCCGCTGAGGCGCAGGTCGAGGTTCTGCCCTTGCCCCGGCTGGCTCGCTCTGAGCGCCAGGGCCAACCCTTCTGCGTGCCGGCTGATCGTCAGCGTGGCCGGCGGACTGGGCCGAACGCTCTCCGCCGTCTCGCGGAAGGACAATGCGAGATTGTCACCACGACGTGCGCCGGCGAGGTTTGCCACAGTGCCCTTGCTCTCGCGGAACTCACCGTCATAGCGCTGCGTCCTGGGATCATAGCGCAGATCGATCTTCACGGTCGTGGAGAGGACCAGCGCGGTCGAGCAATGGCCGCTTAAAGTGACCCGGGAGCCCTGCTGATCGCCGTCGAATTTGCAGTTCAGTTTATGGCTCGATCCGCCCGCATTTTCGAGCGTCCCGGTGCCCGTGAAGCGTCCTTCGAATGCCTGTAGAAAGGACGCTTCGTCGATCATGGCCTGCTGGGCTGAAGCCGGCGTCACCGCGGTCGTCGCAAGCATCACGGTGAATGCCTTGAGCATGTGATCATGTTTCATGGCCGTTCCTCCTGCCGGCTAAACGCCCGAGGCAGGGATCGGATCAGTCCTTCTCGAAAATCGTGATCTCCTGGAGAGATGTTCGCCCGCGCGCTCCTGCGAATATCCAGGCGCGCGATGCAGATGTCAGCGGTCCCACCGGGCCATGAGCCCCCTTGTCGCACTGCAGATATTCCCGGAACCGATCGGGAGGCCGGGAATTACCTCTCTGTCACGCCGCAGCGGTCTCCGACTGCGGCCCAACAAGAAGGTTATCCCAAAAATGCGTCCCATTGCTCTTGCTCTCGCCGCCACCGTGCTTTCCAGCGCCGCTTTCGCGGAGACCGCTCCCACTCCGGCTCAGGCTCCGGTCTTCGTCTCAGTGAACGAAGCATCCGCCCTGACCAGCAGTCTCAAGGGGCTCAACGTCAAGAATGCCGGTGACGAGAATGTGGGTGAGATCGAGGACGTCGTCATCGCCGGTAACTCCCTCGCCTCTTACATTCTGTCGGTCGGCGGCTTCCTTGGAATGGGCACGCACTATGTTGCGGTCAGCCCGAACGCGCTCGCCATCACCTGGAATGCGACCGACAAGAAGTGGAATGCCAGGATCAACGCCACCAAGGACCAGCTGAAAGCGGCGCCGCAGTTCAAATATGAAGGTCGCTTCGCGAAATAGGCTCAATCGCCATAGCCTTGAACAGGGCCCGGCTCCTCGAATGGGGCGCCGGGCCCTTACGCTGTGGGACACGGCACTCTCGCGGAAACCCGTCTGCCGGATTGATCGCCGCGCCGGAGTTTTCAGTTCCAGGCCTCGTCTCCCTCGCCTCACCATCGCGGTCGCGGCGGAACTGACGAGGCGCGATCGACACCCGGCGCGACACGCGCGGAAGTTGCGAAGCTCACCACCGCAGATCGATGATACGCAGCATAAAGTCTAGCTGTCGGCCTCCCGAAGCGTGTGGAATCGTATGGTCAGCCGGGAGAGAGCGCAGGGCTAGTAATAATCTCGGGGGAACGCCGTTCTGCGGGAGGAGGCTGCTGTTCGGGAGGGCGGCAGCCTCTTTCCACAGGGCGGACATCGCTTTTCCCCTTCGGCTTCAGTCGCGGCAACTCCTGACACAGTCTTCGGCGAATCTGTATGATCGGGCGCGGGGGCTTGAACGGTGTGCAAGGTCAAGGGCGAGAGCCAGACGGCATCGTCTGCCAACGGGGCCTGACAATTGGTGTCCCGCGCCCATGCGATCTGCGCCATCTGTCCTGTTGGGAGTCGAAGCTCGGCGCATCATTTCGGATTGCCGGTCGGTCCTGAGCGGCGGCGGACAAGCAGGAGAGACTGTGCTGCAAGCTGCAGGGCTTCGTCCGCCCGGCGCGGCCATCGACGCGCGCCGATGATATCTCCGAGCAGAAGCCCACTCATGAAGGCGAGGATGAGCCATCCGATCATGTTGGGTCTCTCCCCGGGAGGAGGGGCCATGATGCTGGCGGCGCTTGTTCCCCGGCAAGCGACGAAGGTCCTGGCTTTTTGAGCGACGCCCCGCCGTGGCGCGCAGGGGCGTCGCATCCGACCGTTGGTGCGGATGATGGCCCTGGCTTCCTGAAAGGCGACGCCGGTTGCTCGATCAGCAATTGGACAACCTGAATTCGCCACATTGTTCCGCTAACAGTGCCGGGTCGACTTAGAAATGCTCGGCTTGGCTCATGTCTCCTGAGAGAGCACGGAGCCTCAACCCGTATCCCTTCGACGATTGATCGCTGCCTCGATGCAGCGCGCCCGTCGCATGCATTTCGCTCGACGATTCTCCAACACGAATGCCTTGCGGCCTCGCCGCGTGGCCAATGGACCTACATGCACAACAACATTGAAACGAAGCCTGTTGAGGCGCGTGCGCGCCCCGAGATCTTGAGGAAGAATGCCATCGTCCCGCTCAGGGCAGATCCGAACTGGAAGCCCGAACCCTGTGGCCTCAGCCGTGAGGAGCTCCGCAAGATCGTGGCTGAGATCCTAGGTTAGGGAGAAGCAACGATGCCTCGCACCTACTCCATCCCGTCGCGCCCGCGTCCATATCGCGTGCCGCAGTCCGGGCGCGCCGAACAGGCGCCGCTCCAGGGCGCGCGGCAGCACTATGAGCGTGCCCTGAAACTTGGTGATGCCGAAGCCTTGGCCGGTCATCGCATCGAGGCCGAGCGCTATTATCAGCTGGCCGAGCACTATCTGCGATCCGGCAGCGGTCGAGCCGCGTGAGAGCGGGTCTCGAGCGCGGTATCACCGTCTTGTGTCCACCGGCTTCGTGGTTGCGGAAAGCCCAAATGACTTTGGCCGCTTCCCAATGTTCACGATCGCGGCCGTCCGGCTGGCCTTGCTCCATCCAGAGGGCATAGGCAATTTTGCGGATTTCCCGCTGGGCACTGTCCTTGCTGGCCATCTCTCGCTCCCTTCGCCAGTCACAACCGGATGAAACCGCGCGTTCGCTCCGGCGTTCCCCTGCCGCGACAATCTGGCTCGACCCCAGGGCCCAGGCTCGAGCCGCATCCTTTCTTGCGGCGGTCCGTGCCGGTGAAGCGGGGTCGCAGGAACGCGGTGCCGCTCACTCCGGGGCGGTGTCGAGCTTGTCCGAGAAACGATACTTGAAATCGCAGTGCGAAGCGCCCTCCATCACGGTCTGGCTGCGCTCCAGCGAGATCCGTGGGTCGTAACCCGTGCAAAAGACTCCGTCGCGATTGCACGAGAGCAGATGGCCGATATGGCCGAGGCCCATCTCCCGATAGGTCTCAGCATAGCGGCACCGTTTGACGTTGTAGTGAAATTCCGCGTCGGTGGCCTTGATGACCTCGATCGTCAGCGCATCGTCCTGCGTCCAGAGATCCTGGAGTTCCTGGAAGGTGCGCAGTGTCGTCCCTCCCGGTGTCTTGGCGGCAAAGGCCTTGCCGGTCTCAACGGCGGCCCGCCTGATCGCCGTGTCGAGAATGGATTGTGCCAACTCTTCGCCCAGCTTTTCACGCATGACCTCGTAGATCGGCGCGATGATTCCGGCCTCGATCTTGCGACGTGCGAGAATTCCGATCTCGCCATCGATCGCAGTGCGCGAACCGGCCTCAGAGTCCTTGTCCATCATGGTATTCCCCTGGATTGCCCGGCGTCGGCATCGCGCTGGCACGACGAGGCCCGCTGCCGTCGGATGATGTCATGCGAGGCCGGCCCGACCGCCGCAAATGATAGCGTCGCATCTTGGCTCGATGGACGGAAATGACAAGATTCCCTGCAGGCAGCCGGCACGGCAGCCTGGCATGCCGGTGACACCGGCCAGCGTCAGCGCGTGGCTTTGTGGCAGCCTTCGTGGAGCGAGAGCGGAGTCTTGATGGGGACGCTGCGTCCGCGACCTTGGCCGGCAAAGTTCGGTATCGCCGGTCGGACCAGGTTCTTGGCCGGGGTGTGGGGTCAGTGCTTGACGATGGTCGGCTTGGGCGCTGCCGGAGCCGCCTGTCCCCCGAGCGGGAAGGCGACTGTGAAGAGCCCGATCGTACCGCGCGGGCGGTTCTCGACCCCCA
Organism: Allobosea sp. P4_E12; assembly: GCF_056401655.1. NCBI lineage: Bacteria > Pseudomonadati > Pseudomonadota > Alphaproteobacteria > Hyphomicrobiales > Alloboseaceae > Allobosea > Allobosea sp. P4_E12. Next base: position 76,001 of record NZ_JBFUIY010000018.1, read on the forward strand.
CCTCGCGAAGGACCTTCAATCGCGTCGAGATCGGGAGGCCACCAACCTCGAAATTATAACCGATGGTTCCGCCGATCGCCGTGGTCCGACCCTTGAACGGGCCCAGCGAGGCGCCGCTGCCGCCATCCCCGCTCACCTGCTGGTAATGGCCGACCTGCACGCCGATGGAAAAGTCCTTGCTCAGGTACTGGCTGATCGAAAGATCGGCGTGAAAGGCGTTGCCGCTGTTGTAGTCGGTGGCAGTGTTCGTGCCGTTGATCTCGAATCCGGCTGCGGCCGAGACTTCCAGCCCCGTGGTCGTGTTGAGATAGGTCACGGCGCCGTAGAGGTCGCCAATCCAGCGATTGAGCGCGACATTCGACAGCTGGCCGTCCTGATAGGCGCCGGCGGGAATGTTGACGGCAACACCGGTCGTCCAGTGGAAATTGCCGGAATGCCAGCCGATGAAGCTGGTGACGACGGGATCGCCGATGTTGAAGGTGGCGTCGCGCTGGCTGAAGGCGAAAGCTCGCCCCAGGCGCGGGGCGGCAATTAGGGCTCCGGCGCTGACTCTCGGAATGCCGAAGGGCAAGGTCACGGCGAAGCCGAGATTGCCGCCCAGGACCTCGAGCGGAGTCACCCAGGTCGGTGTCAGGAAATCGACCCGCGCCTCGACCTTGACGTCGCTGAGGACGGCCCCGCCGAGCTGGAGACGGCGGGAGCCCGGCAAGCTGCCGGAATAGCTGTAGAAATCATTCTGAAAATAGAAGCCCGGCGGCGGCACCAGGCCCGACAGAGCCCCGCGCAAGCCCGGGATATAAAGACTAGCGCCGCCTTCGGTCGCAAATGCCGGGCCCGCTGCCAGGCCGGCGAAGGCGCAGATTGCGGCACCGATTTTCAAAACGTGCCGCCGCATCGATTCGGTCCCCACATCGTGATGGAGGGAAGCTGGGCCGGCCTCGGTTTCATCGTCAAGCGAAGAGTTTCGGTGCAGAGACAGAAGACTGGCGAAGGTTTTCGAGTGTGGTGTTTACGACCCGGTAAGACGCAGACGATGTTATGCTGGGGGTGCAAGACGGGTGCCCAGACCGAAGAGGCTCCAATCCATGACTGTCTCATGAGCAGAGTTCTGTTGAGCGGCCTTGCGGCAGCGACAATCGTCGCTGCACTGTCGTCGCGCGCCGAGGCTTTCTGGGAGCGCTCCCAGATCATGGCCTGTGCGGAAGCCCAGTCCGAAGCAGAGCGGATCAGGCGGCAATGCTGGATTTTCGCTCCTGTGCCGGAGTTTCCGGCGCCGGTGCTGTCCGGGTACCGGTATGTGCCTTATGAGAAACGCTCCGGGCGCGCGCGTGGTCCCTGGCCGAATGGCGAGAAGGTCATCCGGCGCCTCGGCTAGGTCTTTCCTGAACCGAACGAGCGTTTGCCGCGGCGTTTCCTATTGTCGTGCTGCCGCGAAGGAACGAACGAAACCCGACGCAATCCGAGCCTCGGGCCGATCCCCAGGCGGGTCTCAGCACTTATAGACTGTGCCGGCGGTGCTGGGTCCCTTCCAGGTATGGGCTGCGACCGGTGAGACCACATGTGTCCCGCCGGCTTCGGCGGCACGGATCTTCAGCCTGGCAAGGGCACTGTCGCGGGCGCTGTCGATCAGCAGCGTCTGATTGATGGTCGAATCGCCATTGATCTCCGCGATCTGCTTGCAGGCTTGAACGATTTCCTTGTTCTCCGTCACGACGACTGCGTTGGAGCGCGAGTTCGGAACGGCGCAGGCGGCGAGTGCGAGCGTCGACAGGAGCAGTATCGGGCGCAGTAGCATCGGGGTCTTTCCTGAAGGCCTGTGTGTGGCCATATCACATTTCGCACGATCAGCCGCCTGGCTGCAATTTCGGGAAACAGGCCGCCGCGGACGATCGCATTGAACCGCGGACGCAGGTGTTCTATCCCGGGGCCGCTTTCACTCAGGTCGCTTCAAGAGCCGCAGGCCCATCGCGCCGCAGCCGGCGACCTTTCGCATAAGGATCGACCATGGCCCGCAAGAAATCCAAACCGCTCGATGCCGAGTTCGTCATGTTCGACATCGTCTATTCCGATGGCTCGCGCTCGTCGAACCGGCGGGTTCCCTCCGACCTGCTCGGCGGGCTCGATGGTGACGAGCCGGCGCGCGAGGCCATCATGGAACAGGACCAGATCATCGCGGAGAAGTCCGGCAGGCCGGCTCTCGCGATCACCTCGCTGACCCGTTCCGGAAAGGCCGCCCCGGAAAAGCCGGCGCAGAAAGCCCGCCGCTAGCACGCGTAACCGCGACGCCACACATGCGGAAACCTTAATATCTCGTCTGCCTTGACGGTTGCCGTAGCGATAGTTTTCATGCGAATTGGCGGTCTTGGGTGGCTGAAAAAGGATATATTGATGCGTTCTCTTATTGTCGTGGGGCTTCTGGCCGCGGGGCTGGCCGGCTGCCAGACTGCACAGGAATCGATGGCCGACGCAGAAATCACCTGCGAAGCTCAGGGCTTCCGTCCGGGCACGCGCGCTTATCAGCAGTGCCGTTCTGCCAATTATGTCGAGAACCGCCGTGCATCGAATGAGACCGCCAGTGCGGTGACCGCCGGCGTTGCCGCGGGCGTCGTCGGCGGCGCAATTGTCGGTGCCGCAGCGTCTCGCCCCTATTACGGTCGCGGCTATTACTATGGCCGTCCCGGCTACTGGTGGTGACATTCCATTTCCGGGAGGCTTCGGCCTCCCGGTTTTTGTTTGAAGCGCGCACTGGTTGGTTGACCGGCTGCAGGTCTCCCCGATCACTTTTTAAGATCACCGGACTGGATCTCGAAATCCGTCCAATGATTTCACTTCTCTGTTTGCATCGGCTTGCCCGAAGGCCGCGATCCACCTCTCGGGCCGATGCTCTAGCGTTTCGTGCTGCGGCGTCGCACCGGAGCCGGCGCTGGCTCGCTCGATGACGTCAGCAGCGAGCCGAGCACATAGACCGCGATGCCAATGCCGAGCAACGCTGCGAGCGGCTCCTTCTCCGTCCGTTTCGCCAGCAGGCGGCTGCCATCACGGGCATAATCCTGGGCGATATTGCCTGACGATTGCAGCCAGCTTTCGCCGGCCTTCATCGAATCTCTCCCCGCCTTGATCATGTCGTCTCCGCCATAATCGGAGAAGAGCCGGCGCAGGCGCCCGTAGTCGGGCTCCCATTGCGGTCGTGCGGGTCGCATGCTCGCCCAGGCGATCAAGCCGACGCTGAGGGCGCCGAGGCCGAAGGCGACGACCGGATGGCGTTGGATGGCGCGCAGGGCAACCTCGCCCTTTTCCTGGGCGTAATGCCCTGCCTCGCCGGGATCGACATCGCGGATCGCGTCCTTGGCGCGATCATAGCCATCCTTGACGGTCCCAGCGAGATCGGCCGCCTTGGCGCGGATCGTATTGCCGGCACGCTTGGCCTCATCCTCTGCCTCGTCCCAATCCTTCGGCATGTCGGGCGGAAACGCATTGTTGGTCGCCATCGCGGACACTCCAGTCTCTCGTTTCGGGTGTGCAAACTGAACGATGCTGTAGCGACAGAGTTCCGTCAGCGTTCACGGAAATGTGCCGAGCCTGCCGGCTAAGGCTTGTTGAGGCCGACTTCCGGTCACGAGGGTGCCCAGATTGGATGCGAGGTCGTCACCATCCGATCCGGATCGACTAAGGAGATGATCATGGAAACACAGCACCTTCAGATGCAGTGCAACCCCATCATGACCGACCCGGAATGGATTGCCCTTGAAAGCCTCGACGAGGAGACCAAGCACTTCATCTTCGACGATGCCGTGTTGCTGTCGCTGCGGCAGCGGGGACTCGTGGAGCCGGCCGATGGCCTGTGGCGTGTCACTGCGCGCGGCCACCGGGCTCTGAGCGAGCGCAACTATTGGTGGCTCGCGCATACCCAGGCCTCGCGCTCGCTCTGCTCCAGCGCGTTCTCGGGGTGAGCGGAAGCCCTTTCGGCCAAAACCCGGTCTCATGGCCATCATTGGCCGGGTGTGCCTCTGGATATCGCGCGGCGATACATCACATGACAGTCAGTCGTCCTGATTGAAGAGCGCCATGGCCAAGCCTGTCAGCATCACCGTTTCTCATGACCTCGGACGCGAGGCCGCCCTGGACCGGCTGCGCAGTGGCATCGACCGCATCCGCGACAAGCTCGGCATGGTGAAGATGCAGCTGGTCGAGGAGAACTGGGACGGGGATGCCGTCCAGTTCGGCGTCGCCGCACTCGGCTATACCGTCAGGGGCAAGCTCGAGGTCGAGGAGACGCTTGTCCGCATCGAGGTGATGTTGCCCTGGGTGCTCGCGGTCTTCGCCGAGAAGCTCAAGCTCGGCGTCGAGAAGCAGGGACAGGTCCTGCTCGAGAAGCCACGCTCCTGATCACAGGTGGCGGGCGCTGCCGGAACGCTTCGCGTTCGTAAAGTTTCCGTTCACCATCAGGCTGCTGCAGTGACCCATTGCGACAATTCGCCGGGCACGATCGGCAATATTATTGCTGCCTGAAGCGAGAGGGGCGGCGCGCTGCGGTTGAAATTCCACCTTCCGCCCGCCATGGTCTGACAACCCCTTTTCATCACTCACCGCTCCGGGAGACCAATGCATCACGGCCCGCTGATCGCCATCCTTGTCGCGGGCCTCGGCCTTGCTTTCGTCTTCGGGGCGCTTGCCCAGAAATTCCGCTTCCCTCCTCTCGTCGGTTATTTGCTCGCAGGCGTCGCGGTCGGGCCCTTCACCCCGGGGTTCGTCGCGGATCAGGGGCTTGCCAATCAGCTGGCCGAAATCGGCGTCATCCTGCTGATGTTCGGCGTCGGCCTGCATTTCTCGCTGAAGGACCTGCTTTCCGTCAAAGCCGTTGCCGTGCCCGGCGCCATCGTTCAGATCGGCGTCGCGACCTTGCTGGGCCTCGGCCTCGGCTTGCTGCTGGGCTGGACATGGGTCGCAGGCGTGGTCTTCGGCCTCGCTTTGTCGGTGGCGAGTACGGTCGTGCTGTTGCGGGCGCTCCAGGAGCGTCGCCTCGTCCAGACCGAGAAGGGCAAGATCGCGGTCGGCTGGCTGATCGTCGAGGATCTCGCCATGGTCCTCGCGCTGGTCCTGATTCCGGCGGTCGCTGATGCGCTGAACGGCGCGCGGCCGGGTGCGCCGAGCCCGCTTGCGGCCCAGTTCGATCTGGGGCTGTGGGGCGTGCTCGGGCTGACCCTCGCCAAGGTCATCGCCTTCGTCGCGTTCATGCTCATCGTCGGTCGTCGCGTCATTCCCTGGTGCCTGCACTGGGTCGCCCATACCGGCTCTCGCGAGCTGTTCCGGCTGGCGGTGCTCGCTGTCGCTCTCGGTGTCGCCTTCCTGGCAGCCAGCCTGTTCGGTGTCTCGTTCGCACTTGGTGCCTTCTTCGCGGGCATGATCTTGAGCGAGTCACCGCTCAGCCAGCGCGCTGCGGAGGAATCCCTGCCGCTGCGCGATGCCTTCGCGGTGCTGTTCTTCGTCTCGGTCGGCATGTTGTTCGATCCGGGGATTCTGCTGCGCGCGCCGGGCCCGCTGCTCGCGACGCTCGCGATCATCCTGGTCGGAAAATCGGTGGCGGCCTGGCTGATCGTGCGCGCCTTTGGCCGGTCGAATGCCGTGGCGCTGACGATCTCGGCCAGCCTGGCGCAGATCGGCGAGTTCTCCTTCATCCTGGCCGGGCTTGGCGTTTCGCTCGCGATCCTGCCGGAGCAGGGGCGCGACCTGATCCTGGCCGGCGCCATCCTGTCGATCCTGCTCAACCCGGTCCTGTTCGCGATCGTCGAGAAGATCAGCGCGGAGACGCAGCCGGCGAAGCCGAAGCCGAGCGTGGCGGCGCCCGCGCCGGCGCCTGAGCCCGAACGGGATATCGTGCCGACCTCGCTTTCCCAACACATGATCGTCGTCGGTTACGGTCGTGTCGGCTCATTGCTGGGGGCCGGGCTGCTCGCGCATGGCGAGAAGCTGCTGGTGATCGAGGACCAGTCCGATGCGATCGAAACCGCCAGGCGCGATGGGGCCGAGATCATCGTCGGGAATGCGGCTGATCCCGAAGTCCTTTCGGCTGCGGGTGTGGCGCGGGCCAAACGGCTCTTCGTGGCGATTCCGCAGAGCTTCGAGGCCGGCCAGGTTTGCATGCAGGCCCGACGCGACAACCCGACGCTGCCGATCGTCGCCCGCGCGCATTCGGATGCGGAGGTCGAGCACCTGACCAAATGCGGTGCGACGCTGACGATCATGGGTGAGGCCGAGATCGCGCGTGCCATGCTGGCGCTGTGCGTGAGACTGGGGTCGGCGCCAACCGAGCCGCCGCCGCCGGCAGAAGCAGCCTGAGGTTTCCGCTGGACCCCACGATATCCGCGATTGCCGGAAGGCGCCTTCGTAGGTCTCGGTGGAAGCGAGTTCTTTCGGATTGAGCCGGGCGGCCCAATGCCTCACGCCCGTTCGCGAGTGTGCTCAGGTGGGCTCGGTTTCCGATTTCGGCGCATCGGGAAACCGGTCCGTCCGATCAGGGCATACCCCGGTCGGACCGCCGGAGACGGGGCCTTGCGGTTGAAATCGGCGGGCAGCTTCCCCACCTGCCTTGCCCGATGTCCTGCCAACCCAAGAGCCGATGAGCCAATTGATCCAGAAGCGCGCGCTGCTGCTGCGCAATCCCAAGGCGCGGCGTGGCCAGGAGTCGATCACGCCCCTCCTCGAGCGGCTGGAAGGCGGCGGGCTCACCGTAAGCGTTGAAACCTTCGAGGCATTGCCCGAGATCGCCCGCGATATCGTACGCCTGCGCCACATGGCGGATCTCGTCATCGTTTGCGGTGGCGATGGTTCGGTGTCCTCTGCGGCGCTCGCGGCGATGGAAAGCGGCCTGCCGCTGGGCATCATCCCGATGGGCACGGCCAATGACCTGGCTCGAACGCTCGACATCCCGATGGACCTGCTGGCAGCCGCCGATGTGATCGCGCGTGGCGAAACGCGCCCGGTCGATGTCGGCACGGTCAATGGCCACGCCTTCTTCAATGTCGCGAGCATCGGGCTGAGCAGCGAGCTCGCGCAAAGTCTCGACCCGGTGCTGAAGCGGCGTTTCGGAAGGCTGGGTTACGCGCTGGCCGCCATGAAGGTCATGACCCGGGCGTCCAGGTTCAGCGCGACCATCACCGAGAAGGGGCGGGCGATCGACGTCGAGACCTATCAGATCGCGGTCGGCAACGGGCGGCACTATGGCGGTGGCAATGTGGTGCAGGAGAATGCCGAGATCGATGACGGGCATCTCGACCTCTACAGCCTGGAGATGACGAACCTCTGGAAGCTGGCATTGATGCTGCGTTCATTCCGCTCGGGAACTCATGGTGCGTGGCGCGAGGTTCGCACTGCGAAATGCGTCGAGTTCGACATCGAGACGAAGAGGCCCATGCCGATCAACACTGACGGCGAGATCGTCACTGCAACGCCGGCCCATTTCAAGGTTCATCCCAAGGCCATCTCGATCTTTGCGCCGGCCTCCGCCACGCATTTGGCAATGGCGCGCCCTTCCTTGTATCACCGTTGACGAGGCGCTTTGGCGTGGCAGGGCTGCCTGGCAACATGGCCGCGATGCTGGGCGGACGGTAAAGCCGAGCCTCGCGACCTGCTCCGCTACCGTCAGGCAGGCACAGTGTCTGCCGCGGGCATCGCGGCCTTCATATCCATCCACGCCAGCTCGAGGACATGGCCGTCCGGATCCTCGAAGGCGCGGTTATACAAGAAGCCCAGGTCAATCGGGTCACGAACCTCGATCACATAGATGCCGAGCAACTGTTCCTTTGTCTCGGCAAAGGGACCGTCGGTGACGAGTGTCCCGCTCTTGCGCACGCTTGTCGCGGTATTGGTGGGCATCCGCCGAACCACCGGCCTGAACGTCCGGCCCGATTTGTCGTGTACGGCAATCAACCGGTCGACGACGACCGCTTCCTCCTCGCGCGACCAGGCGGTCGTGATATCCTCGTCATGGTAGCACAGCACGGTGTAAAGCATCTGCAGACCTGCCTTCGGTTCAAGGACGAAGCTTGAGCCCCCGTGCCGACATGTGGTGCCAGAATTTTGCCGGGTGGCCTGCCACCTGAAAAGATCGCGCTTGCCACGAACTCGCAGTGTCCCGAAACGCGCTGCCGGGATCGTTCAGACGGACAGCTTGCCCAACGCGCGGATCGTTTCCATGAGGCCCTTGTGCAGTTTCTTGTCGCGCCGGACGACGATCGCCAGCGTGCGCTTGAGGTTCGGGGTCAGGCTCCTCACCGCGACGCCGGATGGTGCTCGGTGGCCTGCGACGGCCATGCCTGGCAGGACGGCACAGCCCAGCCCTGCACCGACGAGTTCCTTGATGGCTTCGACGCTCCCCAGCGACATGATCGGCCTGAGCGTCACCCCAGACTGAGAGAGCCACGCATCGGCAATGCTGCGCGTCCTCCCGCCGGGCTCGAACAGAATCACGGGCCGTCCGGCGAGCCAGGCCGGGTCGACCTTGGCGGGAAGCGGCATGTCCTGCGGCGCGATGAGCACGAACTCGTCGTCGAGCACCGGGGTCACGTCCAGCATGCGGCCCGCTGCAGGCAACGTCACCAGTGCGATATCGATCGCGTTCTCCTCGATGGCCTTGAGAAAATCGGTCGTGTTGCCGGTGGTGACCGTGATCTCGAGCGTCGGGAATTTCCGGCGGAGTTCCTTCAGCACCGGTGGCAGCAGATAGATGCAGGCCGTTGCGCCTGTTCCGAGCCTGACACGTCCCATCGCGCCCTTGCCATGCCGTGCCATGGCTTCGGTCGCGCTGCCGACCAGGCGGCCGATCTGGTGCGCATAGCCCAGGAGTTCATCACCTGCCGGGGTTGTCTGGCATTTGCGGCCGATCCGTTCGATCAGCGTCACTCCCAGACGCCGCTCCAGCTGGCGCAACTGCAAGCTGACCGCGGGCTGCGAGAGCCCTCGGCGTTCGGCCGCAGCGGTGAAGCTGCTCAGCTCCACGACGTCGACGAAGGCCTGTAACTGATCGAGACTGAGATTGGACACCCAAAGAATATCTCATGCTCCGTATAATGAGGCAAATCTTCCCTAATGACGGAGGGAGGCGTAGCCAGGGTGCCAGGATCCACCTTCGAAGAGCGAAACATGCCCAGCCTGGCGGAATGCCCATCACAGCCATCGGCCATCTCGTCGTCCAGGGTCGCAATCCGCGCGGCGCAAGAGCGCGACCTCGAGACCATCCAGGAGATTTATGCGCACCATGTTCTGCATGGGCTCGCCAGTTTCGAGACCGTTCCGCCTTCGCTCGACGAGTTGGCGGCCAGGCGCGCCGCTGTCCTCGATCTCGGCCTGCCCTTCCTGGTTGCGGAAATCGACGCGGCGGTCGTCGGCTACTGCTATGCGACGTGCTACCGGCCCCGGCCCGCCTATCGATATACGGTGGAGGATTCCGTCTATGTCGCGCCGGGAATGGCAGGGCGCGGCATCGGGAGCCGGCTCCTGGCCGCCCTCATCGACCACTGCGAGAGGGGCCCCTGGCGCCAGATGGTGGCCGTCATAGGCAATAGCGACAATCGTGGTTCGATCGCCTTGCACGGCAGGCTCGGCTTCGAACCGGTCGGCACGTTTCGGGCAATCGGCTTCAAGCTGGGAGGGTGGCTGGACACGGTGCTGATGCAAAGGGCGTTGGGCCAGGGAGCCCATACGCCACCAGATGACGGTTCGTATCCATCGGCCTCGGCATGATGCGCCCCTGGGCGGTCTTCAATCTCGGTCTCACGCAGCTCATCTCATGGGGGGTGACGTATTACCTGATCGGCGCGTTCGGCAATCTGATCGTCGCGGATACGGGCTGGTCGCGAGAGGCGGTCTACGGAGGGTATTCGCTTGCCCTCTTGGTGATGGGGCTGAGCTCTGCGCCGATTGGCGCACTGATCGATCGAAGGGGAGGGCGCTCCGTCATGATCGGGGGAGCGTGGCTCAATGCGCTCGGCTGCCTCTTGCTCGCGCTGGGAGGCAATCTCGCGCTCTACTTCACGGCCTGGTTCATGCTCGGTCTGGGCATGCGCATGTCGCTCTACGACGCTGCCTTCGCCACCCTGGCGCGGTTGCTGGGTAGCGACGCGCGCCGCCCGATATCCCAGATCACGCTCCTGGGAGGCCTGGCCTCGACGGTCTTCTGGCCGATCGGCAGTGCTCTTGCGGAAACCCTGGGCTGGCGGGGAGCCGTGTTCGCCTATGCGGCGATTTCTCTGCTGGCGATCCCGCTGCTGATCACATTGCCCGTCCCCTCGCGGCCGATCAGGTCGTCCTCCCGGTCCAATACCGGCCGCATCGAAACCCCGCGTCGGAAGATTTGGGCGGCAGGCCTGTTTGCCTTGATCGTGACGCTGGCGAACTTCCTGAATTCGGCGATGTCTGCGCACATGATTGCGATGATGGTCGGCCTCGGGTTGAGCGCGTCGACTGCAATCATGGCCGCGAGCTTCCGTGGGATCGGCCAGTCGGCGGCGCGCCTCTGCGAGGTCCTGTTCGGAGCCCGGGTCGATCCCATTGCTCTCAACCTCTTTGCCACCGTCGTCCTGCTCGTCAGTTTCGTCGCTGGCTTCCTGGCGGTGTCGACTTGGCAGGCTGCGCTTGTCTTCGCCTTCATGTATGGCGCCGGCAACGGCTTGCTGACGATCACGCGGGGAACCGTGCCGCTCATCCTGTTCGATCCGGCGAGCTATGGACGCTTCGTCGGGACACTCGTGGCCCCGAGCTTCCTGCTATCGGCCACGGCGCCGATCGCCTATGCGGCCACGATCACGCGCTACGGCGACGCGGGTGCGCTCCTGCTGTCGGCCGCGGTCGCAACCGTCGGGGCCTTCGCAGCGCTCGCCTTGTTCGTTCTCGGCCATGTGCGAGCACCCTGACCTGGGCGAAGCCGGGCCGCCGGCGTTTCGCTAAAGGACGTAATCCTTGTAACGCTCGATGTATTCGCGCGCGCTCCGGTTTAGTTCTCTGATGCGCATCTCGGCGTCGTCGGCGTCGCCTCGGATGATCGCTGCCAGTACGGCCCGATATTGAAGTATGCCCGCCTGGGCACGGCCGGGAAGGAGCGCCACCCGACGGATCGTGACACGGGTGCGGTCGTAGATGCGCTCGAGCAGATCGGTGAGGACCGGGTTGCGCGCGGCTTCGGTTATGCGGGTTCGAAACGTCTCGATTGCCTCGACATGGCGGTCGATATCGCCTGCCTTCAGGCTTTCCTCGAATGACGGGCCGAACAATTCGCTGATGTCGTCCCAATCGCCCCTTTTCGAGTTCAGGGTCGCCAGCCGAACGGCGAGGCCGTCGAGCGCTTCCCGTACCTCGTAGAGGCGATATGTGGTCTCCATATCAACCGCGGAGACGATTGCACCCTTGTTGGGTTCTCGTGTGATCAGGCTGCGGTCTTCCAGCGTCGCCAGCACCTCGCGCGCCTTAGCTCGCGGCAAATCATAGGCCTGGGCCAGATCCTCTTCCGGAATGCGGCTGCCAGGGCTGATCGCCCGCGAGGAAATTTTCCTGCGCATGTCGGCGATGGCGCCCACGACAGTCGCCGCCTTTCTCTTTTGCCTAGGCATTCTGCAACCTCACGGTGTCGGTTCCCTTCGATAGAGCGGCTGAACAGATAGATCAATCGTCTCGACAACAGATTGTACAATCGATTGCAAGATAGTTGACACACGAAAATGTACACGCTTAACTCCACTCATGGCGATTGCCGCCGGGGAGGGAGCCGCATGAGGCTGAATCAAGAATTGGCCGTTCCGGGCCCTGAGTGCGCATCGTTGCTCGACAGGCGGAATGCCGCCGTGGCGCGTGGCGTCGCGAATGGCCCGCCGGTCTTTGCTTCACACGCCTCCGGCGCGAAGCTGACGGATGTCGACGGCAATGCGTTCCTGGATTTCGCGGGCGGAATCGGCACGCTGAACGTGGGGCACGCGCACCCGGACGTAGTGCAGGCGGTGAAGGCCCAGGCCGACCAGTTCCTGCATACCTGCTTCAATATCGTTATGTATCCCGGCTATGTCGATCTGGCCGAGAAGCTCATCGAACTCGTTCCCGGTTCATGGCCGAAGAAGGTCATGCTCCAGACGACCGGCGCGGAGGCGGTCGAAAACGCCATCAAGGTGGCGCGCAGCGCGACGGGGCGCCAGGCTGTCATTGCTTTCGAAGGAGCCTTCCATGGCCGTACCTTCATGGCTCTGTCGCTCACCGCGAAGGCGCCGGCCTATAAGAGCGGGTTCGGGCCCCTGGCGTCGGAGATCTACCGCGCGCCGTTCCCGGTCCTCTATCGTTCCGGCCATGAAAGCGAAGAGGCTTGCAGCGCGGCCGCCTTCGCCGAGTTTGCTCGGCTGGTCGAAATGGAGGTCTCTCCCGACGCCGTCGCTGCAGTGATCATCGAGCCGCTTCAGGGCGAGGGCGGCTTTCATGCTGCGCCTGCGCCCTTCCTGAGGCAGCTCCGCGAATACTGCACGCGGCACGGTATCGTGCTCATTGCCGACGAGATCCAGTCCGGTTTCTGTCGGACGGGCGAGTGGTTCGCGACGCAGCATGCCGGCATCGAGGCCGACCTTTACACACTCGCCAAATCGATGGGCGGCGGGCTGCCGATCGCCGCGTTAGTCGGACGCGCCGAGCTGATGGATGCGCCCCGTGTCGGCGGTCTGGGCGGGACCTATGGAGGCAATCCTCTTTCCTGCGCCGCCGCCCTGGCCACGATCGCGGTGATGGAACGGGATGATTATCAGGAGAAGGCCCGCCGCATCGGTGCGGTCGTCGAGGATCGTTTCTCCGGCTGGGCGCAGCAATATGCGATCGTCGGCGATGCGCGTGGCCTCGGGGCGATGCGAGCCATCGAGATCGTCCGGGATCGCAAATCTCACGCGCCGGCCGGCGATCTGGCGGCTCAGATCGTCGAAGAGTGCTATCGCAATGGTCTGATCCTGGTGAAGGCTGGCTTCCACGGCAACGTCATTCGCTTCCTTGGGCCGCTCTCGCTGGAGGCGGAGGAGTTGGAGCGCGGCCTCGGCATTCTCGGCGATGCGGTCGCCGCCGCAGACCGGCGCGCCAGCCCGCTGGCAATGAGCGCCTGAGATCGACATGAACACGCTTCTCAAGCTCAAAAATGCGCGCAAGGTCGTGAAACTGCTCGGCAATGCCGGGTCGGACAGCCAGGTTCTGGTCCTTTACGACCTCTTCACCGATCATAATGTCGAGGCGCTGGCGATCGCCCTGTCCGAAGCCGGCGCGGGCGTGCACCTCATGCAGATCGAGGGCTCGTCGAGACATGGGCGGCAGCTCTCCGAGATCACCGCGCAAGCCATGAAGGCGTCGGATCTCGTCATCGGACTGACCCGCGCCAATATCGCACACACACAGGCGCGTCAGGAGGCCACGCGCGCCGGTGTGGGAGTCATCGTTCTGCCCGAGTCGCATCAAGGCGATTTCTTCCTGGCAGAGGGTTGGGAGGCGGATTTCGTGGCCTTGCGGCCGCAGATCGAATGTCTGGCCGATGCCTTCACCCAGGCCGGCACTGCCCGTGTCACCAGTCCCGACGGGACGAACGTGACCATGAGCATCGCCGGGCGACGTGGTCGCGCCCTTCATGGCTTCGCCAACACGGTCGACATCTCCGCAGGCTACTGTCTCGAGGCTAGCCTGGCGCCGGTGGAGGGAACGGCCGAGGGCGTCATTGTCGTCAACGCCAGCATTCCAGGCGTGAGCCTGATCCGTGACGAGCCCGTCCGCATCCACATGGAGAAGGGCATGGCGGTCGCGATCGAAGGCGGAGCCGAGGCCCGGATGTTCAGCGACCTCCTGAAGAGCTTCAACGATCCGCTGGTCTATAATCTCGGTGAACTCGGCGTCGGCATGAATCCGAACTGCGTTCTCGACGGCACCATGCTGTCCGATGAGAGCGTTTACGGCTCGATCCAGCTTGCCCTCGGCACCAGCGCCTATATCGGCGGCACAGTAAAGGCCGCTGCCCACTACGACACCATCCTCACCGACGCCACGCTCGAGCTGGATGGACGCGCCGTCCTTCGCGGCAGGGACCTGCTGCTGGAGTACGTATGATGGGCATCGAGGTTTCGCGCGACGGGACAGGCGTGGTGACGGTCCTGCTCAACCGTCCCGAGAAGCGCAACGCTTTCACCATGGAGATGTACCAGGCGTTCGGCGCAGCCTTCTCCCAGCTTGAGAGTGATGACGCGGTCCGCTGCGTCGTCGTCAGGGGCGCCGGCGGGCATTTTTGTGCCGGGAGTGACATTGGCGGCTTCGGGGATGATCGCGACGGGCGCCAGCAAGCCCGCGACTATGCCGACTTCACGCTTGCGATGACGGACCGGCTCAAGAACCTGCGTCACCCGACTGTCGCCTGCATCGAAGGCGCTTGTGTCGGGGGCGGCCTGGAGATCGCCTCGATGTGCGACATCCGGATCGCGGCGTGCTCGGCCCGGTTCGGAGTGCCGATCAACCGCATTGGCATCACGCTGGACTACCGCGAGCTTGAGGACATCGTCGCCGTCATCGGCCATTCCGCGGCGCTCGAAATCCTGCTGGAAGGTCGAATCTTCGGAGCCGAGGAGGCTCTGTCGAAAGGACTCGTGACCCGGCTTGCCGATGATGATGCCGTCGCCGCCGAGGCCTATGGCGCCGCAGAGCGGATCGCCGGCGCGGCGCCTCTGGTCAATCGCTGGCACAAGAAATTCATCCAGCGCCTGCGGCAGGGCGGGACGCTGACGCCGGAGGAAAGTGACGAAGCCTATGCCTGCTTCGACACCGAGGATTACCGGCTGGGCCGAGCGGCGTTCGGACAGAAGATCAAGCCGGCTTTTGTCGGGCGCTGACAAGAAGATGACAGGTAAAATTCCGATGAGCAGCCGTCCGTCGCCAATCTCCGGCATGAAGGTCCTCGATCTCTCCCAGATCATGGCGGGTCCTTACTGCACCATGGTCCTGGCCGATCTCGGTGCCGAGGTGATCAAGGTCGAGAAGCCCGTCACCGGCGACGATTCCCGTGAGATGGGCCCCTATGTGAACGGCGAGTCGACTTGCTTCGCGCAGATCAACCGGAACAAGGAGGGTATCTCCCTCAACCTGAAGGATCCGCAGGCGCGCGATATCCTTTACGACATGGTTCGCTGGGCCGATGTGGTGGTGGAGAACTACCGGGTCGGCGTGACGAAGTCCCTCGGGGTCGACTACGAGACGCTGAGCAAGATCAATCCGCGCCTGATTTACTGCTCGGTGTCCGGCTACGGCCAGACGGGGCCTTATTCCGGGAAGGGCGGCTTCGACCTGGTCGCCCAGGGCCTGACCGGCATCATGAGCATGACCGGCGAACCCGACGGCCGACCCCTCAAATCCGGTATCGCGATTTATGATGTTGGCGCGGGTCTCACGGCCGCCTATTCGATCATCGCGGCCCATGTCCATCAGCTTAAGACCGGCGAGGGCCAGCACATCGACATCTCCCTCGCCGAATGCGGTCTGCCCTGGTTCATCTGGGAGGCTGCCGCCTATTTCGCCGAGGGTACGGTGGCAAAGGCGACGGGCAGCCGCCACCGCGTTTCGGCGCCGTACCAGGCACTGCGCACCGGCGACGGCTTCATCATCATCGGAGCCGCGAACCAGCGGACGTGGGAGAAGCTCTGCCGGGATGTGATCGGCCGTCCGGAACTGATCACCGACCCGCGATTTGTGACCAATATGGACCGGCTCGAGAACATCAAGGCGCTCGAGCCCCTGCTCGAAGAGGCTTTCGCCTCCGCCGATGCTGCGACCTGGATCGCGCGCTGCGAGGCGGCCAGTGTCCCATGTGGTCCGATTAACGACTTCGGACAGGCGATGAATGACCCGCATTACATCGCTCGCGGCATGATCGAGGAGATCGACCATCCCAAGCTCGGTGCCATGCGGATGATCGGGATTCCGACCAAATTCTCGAAGACGCCAGGTGCAATCAGGAAGCCGGCCCCACTGCTCGGAGAGGATACCGACAGGGTCCTGCGTCGGTTCGGCATTTCGGATGACCAGATCGCGAGCCTACGAGGCCGCGGCGCCGTTCAATAGACCGTCACTCGGGGGCGGAAAGCCGCCCCCAACCGTCCAAGAATAACGGCAAAAGCCAACATAGGGGAACGATGATGAAACAGCCTTACAATCTGTCACGCCGCGCCTTTTTGGTCTCAGGGACCGCCGCAGCAGGCCTAGGGGCGCTTCCGGGCCAAAGCTTCGCGCAGGGGGAGCGGGTATTTCGGCTCGGCGCGCTCAACTCGATCACCGGCATCGGCGGCCCCTACGGCCCCTACATGTTGGAAGCGATCAAACTAGCGGTGGCCGAGGTCAACTCTGCGGGCGGTGCGGCGGGCCGCAAGTTCCAGCTCTTCGCCGAAGATGATCAGACGAAGCCCGAGGCGGCTGTCCTCGCGGTCAAGAAGCTCGTCGAGATCAACAAGGTCGAGGCGGTCGTAGGCATCTGGGCGTCCTCGGTCGGCCTGGCGACGATGCCGATCACCAACGACGCCAATCTGATCACGATGAACACCTGCGGCGCGCCGGAGATGCTCACCGAGAACAAGAAGGGCCTCGCCTGGATGTTCCAGGCTTCCAATGCGATCTTCGGGAATGCCTTTGCGGAGGTTGCGCGGCGCCGGGGCTTCAAGCGCCCCGCCGTCATGGCCTTCAACAACTCGACCTTTGTCGGGCAGGCGAACTATTTCAAGAGCGCCTGGGAGGCCAATGGCGGCAAGGTCAGCGCCTTTGTCGTCTACGAGCCCAACCAGAGCAGCTATCGCACCGAGCTTGCCCGTGTCCTCGCGTCGAAGCCGGATGTCATCTCGCTCAGCGCCTATCGTCCCGACGCCACCATCATCCTCAAGGAATGGTACCAGAGCGGCCAGGACTGCAAGTTCATCATGCCTGGCTGGACCGCCAACGAAGACCTCGTCAAGGCGCTCGGCAAGGAAGCGACGGAAGGGCTGATCTCGATCTCGAATGTCGCGGCCGAGCAGCATCCGGCGTTCAAGCGTTTCGCAGCCGAATTCAAGACGATCACCAAGCGCGAGCCCGATATTTTTGCCGCGCAGTGCTACGACATGGTGATCACGCTTGCCCTTGCCCTCGAAGCTGCGGGAGCCCAGGCGGACGTCGCCGCCATCAACGGTCAGATCCGCGCGGTCACCGGGACCGGAGGCACCAAGGCCAACTCCTTCGTCGAAGGCCGCGATATCCTGCGCAAGGGACAGAAGGTCGATTACGACGGGGCGTCCTCGCGTCTCGAGTTCGGCAAGCATGGCGAGACGGTGCCCGATTTCGGTGTGTTCGACATTCAGGACGGCAAGCTCGTCCTGAAAGAGACCATCCCCGGCCAGCTGCCGGCATAGGAAGGTCGCACCGATGGATTGGATCTCGATCGCTAACGCGGTCATCAACGGCGTCGTGATCGGGATGTTACTGGCCTTGCCCGCACTCGCGATCACGCTCGTGTTCGGCATTGCTCGCTTTCCCAATGCGGCCACCGGCGACTACATGACCCTGGGCGCCTACACGACCATTGCCTCCCAGATGTTTCTGGGAGGCTCGATCGTAACCGCCGTGCTCGGCGCGATGACGATGACCGCCGCTGTTTCGCTGTTGATGTATTTCTGGGTCTTCCGGGCACTGGCGGAACGCTCGCACGTCGCCCGGCTTATTGCTTCCATCGGCGTGGCCTTTGCCGTTCGCAGCACAATCACCTTCTTCGCGGGGCAGGACCAATATGTCGTGGACCTGCCACTGGTGCGGGCCTGGAATTTCGGCGGAATCCGCATCCTGCCGACGGATCTCTACATCGTCGGCGCTGCGATCATCGCGCTCCTGCTGGTTTTCTGCGTCATGTATCTGACCCCGACGGGACGTCGCATGAGGGCGATCGCGGACAGCTCGGAACTGGCCGCCGCGAGCGGCATTCGAGCGCGCAGGGTGATGATCTTCCTCTGGGCCGTGGCCGGAGCATTCTGCGGACTCGGTGGTGCGCTGCTGGGCATCAAGGCAGTGGTGCTGCCCGAACTCGGCTGGGAACTCCTGATGCCGATGTTTGCTGGCGTGATCCTCGGCGGGATCGGCAGCCCTGTGGGCGCGGTTCTGGGCATCGTGACGTTCAGCATCGCGCAGGAAGTCGCGAGCTTGTTCGTCGGCCCTGCCTACAAGGTCGTTCTCGCCTTCCTGATCCTTCTTTGCGTGCTGCTCCTGCGACCGCAGGGAATGTTCGGCCGTCCGATTGCAGCGAGGTGATGCCATGGAAGGCTATTTGATCGCGATCTCGATCAGCGTGCTGATCTATCTCCTGATGGCGAGCGGGCTGGCGCTGCAATACGGCTTCACCGGCCTGGTGAATTTCGGCCATGTCGGGTTCTTCGCCATCGGCTCCTACACCTCGGCCCTGCTAGCATTGAAAGGGGTGCCGATCCCCGTCTCGCTGGCTGCAGCGACGGCGCTCGCCGCCCTCGCGGCCTACCCGTTGGGGATGATCTCGCTGCGGCTGGGCGGCGACTATCTCGCCATCGTCACGCTCGGCTTCTCCGAAGCTGTCCGCATGACACTGCAGACAGAGGAATGGCTGACGCGCGGCATGCATGGGCTGCCGGGCATCCCCAGGCTCTTTGCCGGTTGGGTCGATCCGAAAATGACCGATTTCTACATCTTTCTCTTGCTGCTTGCGGTCTGTGCCGTGGTCTTCCTGCTGATCCATCATATCATCAGGAGCCCGTTCGGCCGGGTGATCGAAGCCATCCGCGACAACGAGGTAGCGGTCAGGGCGCTGGGCAAGAATCCGGCCCAGTTCAAGACGCGATCCCTGATGATCGGGGCCGGAATCGCGGGCCTCGCGGGCGGACTCCAGGCCCATTACCTGACCTTCATCAGCCCCGAGCAATACGTCCCGCTCATCACCTTCTACATCTGGATCGCCCTTGTCCTGGGCGGTGTCGGATCATTGCGCGGCGTGGTCATCGGAACCGTATTGCTCGTCGGGTTCCTCGAAGGCTCGCGTTTCCTGCGCGATGTCTTCACCGGCGTCTCCGAGGTCCAACTGGCGAGCGTCCGGATCTGGATCATCGGCATGGCTCTGATCTGCGTCGTGCTCTACCGCCCGCAAGGCCTGTTCGGAAAATCGTCGCGGAGGAGCAACTGATGGCGCTCCTTTCGATAACCGATATCACGGCTCGCTTCGGCGGCTTTCGTGCCCTCGACTATGTTTCGCTCGAAGTCGGCGAAGGCGAACTGGTCGGGTTGATCGGAACGAATGGTGCGGGAAAGAGCACGCTGTTCTCGGTCGCCACCGGCTATATTCCGGCGGGGTCCGGCAGTGTGGTCTTCCAGGGCGAAGACATCACCGAAGTGCCGGTCCATCAGCGGGTCCGGCGCGGTCTCGCCCGCACATTCCAGGTCCCGCGTGAATTCAGCCACATGACGGTGTTCGACAACCTGATGGTGGCAGCGCGGGATCAGTGTGGCGAGAAGCTCGCCGCCCTGGTTTTCGCGCGCGGCGCGATCCGGCAGGAGGAAGAGCGACTGGCCGAGCGCGTGCGGGAAGTGATGGCCTTCCTCAACCTCGCGCGCGTCTCGGACGAACTGGCGGGCAAGCTCTCGGGCGGCCAGAAGAAGCTGCTCGAGATCGGCCGGCTGCTGATGCTCGAACCCAAATGCATCCTGCTCGACGAGCCTTTCGCCGGGGTGAATCCGGTTCTGATCGAGCAGCTCTGCGACCGGATCGTCGAGTTGAACCGGCGCGGCATCGCCGTGCTGATCATCGAGCACAATCTCGCCGAGCTCGCGCGCGTCGTGCCCCGACTCTACGCGATGGATCGCGGCAAGGTCATCGCCAGTGGCACGCCTGACGCGGTTCTCGCCGATCCGGGCGTCCGCGAAGCCTATATGGGGGGTGTGATATGAGCCTTCTGCAAATCGCCAACCTGTCCGGCGGTTACGGCGATGTCGACATCATCACCGGTATCGACATGCATGTCGGCGCCAGGGAAATCGTCACGATCGCGGGCACCAACGGCGCCGGCAAGTCGACCCTCATCAAGGCGGCGATGGGCATCCTGCCCCGTATCGCCGGCACCATGGTGTTCGACGGCATCGATCTGATGAAGCTGCAAATCGAGGACCGCGTCCGCATCGGCATTTCCTACGTGCCGCAAGTCCGAAACGTCTTTGGCACCCTGACCGTGCTGGAGAACCTGCAGGTCGTGGAACATGCGCCTGGCAAAAGCGCACGAATCCGCGACATGTTCGATCTCTTCCCCGCTCTGGCGGGGCGGCGCGGCACCTATGCGGAAAACCTCTCCGGCGGCGAGCGTCAGCAACTCGCCTTTGCGCGGGCCTTGATGTCCTCGCCCCGCCTGATCCTGCTTGACGAGCCGTCCGCGGCGCTGTCGCCGGCGCTGACCGACCAGGTCTTCGAGGAGGTCAAGCGGCTGCCGCAGGCCGATGTTGCGGTGCTGATGGTCGAGCAACGGGCACGTCAGGCGCTCGCCTTCAGCGACCGCGGATACATCCTCGATGCGGGGCGCATCGTCTTGTCTGACACAGGCGCAAGCCTGCTAGCCAACGAGGAAATGGGCGACGTCTATATCGGACGCGGCCAATCCCAGGCGGCAATGCCCCACGCACCTTCCACGCACGTCTAGAAACGGGACAGGCACAATGGACATTTCTTCCGTCGACCGGCCGGTGACGGCCAAACGGCCGGCTGCCTCGCGCACGGCCATGCTCACCGCGACCGAGGGCTTGCGAGCGCTCGATCAGGGGACTCTGACCTGCGAAGCCTGGGCACGCGCCTGCCTGGAGCGCATCGAGGAGCGCAATGGCGGCGTCAAGGCGTGGGTCCATGTGAACGCCGACGCCGCCCTCGCTCACGCGCGGGCTCTCGACCGGAACGGCCGTAGCCGCCTGTTCGACGGCGTCCCGCTCGGTCTCAAGGATACGATCGACACCGCCGACATGCCGACTGAGCTGGGCGATCCCGAGATATTTCCTCGCCGCCAGCCGCAGTCCGACGCGCCGGTGGTTTCGATGGCGCGCAATTTCGGCTTCACCATCCTTGGGAAGAACACGGTCTCGCGGCACGCCATCATGCTGCCGGGACCCGCACGCAATCCTCACGATCTGACGCGCACGCCGGCGGCCTCCTCGGCCGGCTCCGGCGCCGCCGTCGCCGATTTCATGACGCCGATCTCCATCGGCACACAGACGGCCGGCTCGATCCTGAGGCCATCCGCCTTCTGCGGAGCGGTAGGCTTCAAGCCAACGCTGGACGCCATTCCCTATGTCGGCATCAGGACCTATTCGCGCCCGCTCGACGTCATCGGGCCGATCTGTCGCTCGGTGGAAGACGCGACGCTCTTCATGCGCGGCTTCACCCGCGATCCGCGCTTCGATGCAACGACATCCGTGCGTACCGACATGCGCGTCGGCGTGTGGAGGACGAAGGATTTCGATAAGGCCGATCCCGCTGCGCTGGCCATCTTCGAGGACAATCTGCGCAAACTGGAAGCGGCAGGTGCGACCGTCCAGTCGCTGGTCATGCCCGCGATCTTCGAGACGATCGGGGAAGCGCAGGATGTGATCATGGCCTATGATCTGGCGCGCGAGTATGCCGACATCAAGCGCAACCATGCGGACAAGTGCGATCGCGAACTGATCGAATACCTCGAACTCGGCGAGAGCTACTCCGCCGACGATTATGCGCGTGCGCTCGACGCCGCGGACGCGTGCCGCAGGGCCTTCCACGATCTCGCGCGCGATGTCGACGTGCTCGTCATGCCGTCGACCTTGGGCGAGGCGCCGGAGGCGACGAGCACCGGCAGCTCCGCCTTCATCCGCATCTGGTCCCTGCTGCACAACCCTTCGATCACCTTGCCGGTGTCTCGCGGACCAGCAGGCTTGCCGCTCGGTTTCCAGGTGGTCGGCTGCGTCAAGGAAGATGCGCGCCTGCTCTACTGGTCTCGCTGCATCGAAACCATCCTGGGAAGCTCGGCCCATATCGCCTGATTGGCCCGAGCCGCGACGCCTGGCTGGAACTCTCATGGGATCCAGTGCACAAGCGATGGATGACGACGAGCTTTAGACCGGAGCAACGGGAGAGCGGCAGGGATGCGATCGTACGCACCGCAACCCTGCTGTTCGGTGAGCGCGGTTATCAGGGGGTGAGCATGCGCCTCCTGGCGGAGCAGCTCGGCATCACCGCCCCCAGCCTCTATCACCATTTCTCCTCAAAGGAGGCGCTGCTCTTCGCCGTCCTCGAGGACAATCAACGGGATTTCCTCGCAACGACCGAGGAAGCCGTCGCGAAGGCAGCTCCCGACCCAAGGCGCCAACTCGCGGCGCTGGTGGCCTCGCATGTTCGCTATCAGATCGAGAAGGTCGAATATGCCCGGGTCTATGACCGGACGTTCCTGGGAATGGGTCCGCTGGTCGAATTTCTCTCCGACGAGCAACGCGGCGTCATGCGTGTCTTGCAGCGCCGGCACACCGAGAATCTGCGCCGTGTGATCCAGGGCGGGGTCACGGAGGGTGTGTTTACGGTCAAGGACGTATCACTTGCCGCCTTCGCAATCATCTCGATGTGTGACGGCGTCATCACCTGGTATCGCAGCAACGGCAGGCTTACCGTGAAAGAAGCGGCCGGGCTCTATGCCACCATGGCGCTTGACCTCGTCGGCGTTAGACCAGATGCCGGGAGCTCCGCGCTGGATGGTCAATTGCCATCTCCGCGATGAAGCGTCGGTGGTTGGAGACATATTCCGCCGCGGTCTCCGCGATGTCGTGGATCTCCTGATCCGTCAACGACCGCACCGCCTTGGCAGGGGCCCCCACGATCAGCGAGTTCGGTTCGAAGCGCTTGCCCTGGGTGATGAGAGCGTTTGCGCCGACGATGCAGTTTTCTCCGATGACGGCGCCGTTCAGAATGGTCGAGCCCATGCCGACGAGCACCCGGTCGGCAAGCGTGCAGCCGTGCAGAACGGCGCGGTGCCCGACAGTGCACGAGGCGCCGACCGCCAAAGGATATCCTGCGTCCACGTGGAGCACGGCGCCGTCCTGAATGTTTGATCCGGCACCGATCGATATGCGGTCATTGTCGCCCCGGATGACGGCGGCGAACCAAACGCTGGTGTCGTCATCGAAGATGACGTCGCCGATGATCGAGGCATCGGGGGCGAACCAATAGCGGCCCGAGCGCGGAAGGGTCGGGCGCAGATCGCCCAGGTTCATGATTGGCATGGATCTTCTGTGGAGACCGAGGGATTTTGAGGCTTCTCACGGGGCAGGGCGCGGGCATCCGCCTCCCTTGCGCGAGTCTAGAAGCCGACCGAGAGACCCAGCCGCTTCGCTGCGTTCATGACGTGCCGCCGGGCGGCGCTGCGTGCCGCCTCCACACGTTGCTCGACAATATTGTCATAGATTTCCTTATGTTCCATGAGAACTGCCTCCGGCCGGCCGACATAGGAGGAAGAATTCAGACGGGCGATGCGGACAGAGTTCTTGAGCTGCGCTCCAAGAAGATCAACCAGCTCGAGAATGAACGCATTTCCGGTCGCCTTGGCGATCGTGCTGTGGAAAGCGAAGTCCGCGTCAATGCCGTCATCCCCATCGCGGATATTCGCATCAATGGCGTGGAGACACTGAGAGAGCGCGCGCAAGTCGCTGTCCGAACGCCTTAGCGCGGCATAGCCCGCCGCATCACCCTCGAGAGTCAGGCGCAATTCGAAGACCTGCGACAGCTGCTCGCGATTATTCTCGATCTCTCGTGGATCGAGCCGGAACGATCCCGCGGCGCGCATGCTCGTCACGAAGGCGCCGCTGCCCTGGCGCGCGTCGACCAGCCCCTCCTGCTTGAGCCTCGAGATGGCTTCCCTGATGACGGCTCGGCTGACACCCATGCTCCGTGAGAGTGCGAACTCGGTCGGCAATTTCTGGCCGATCTCGAGTTCGCCCCCGCTGATGCGTGCCGCGAGATCGCCGGCGATCTGCTCGGCAAGGTTCGGCCGTCGCAAGGGACGAGGCTCTTCGGCAGGCGTGGATCCGGCGCTCTTGGCTTTCATTTCACCCAATCCCTATCAAAGGAATATTTGTCGGGCAACTTTGATCGTCGCTGGAATGCGGCGCTTGTTCATGCCGCAGGAACACATTCTCGGGGCAGGCCTCTGCTCGATTCCAGGCGGAGCGTGTCATCTTCCCGCGAAACCTATGAAAGGCTCGCGCGCCCAGCTGTGTAACTCGATTCAGGGACATTCTTCGCGCTGCTTGGTTTTCGCGATCCGCAAAGTCGGGCGGAACGCGACCGCGCTTGACGGCCATCTTCTAGTATGTCTTTTTGTCCGACAACCAAACGCTTGTTAAGTTCAAGACAAGAACAAAGAATGCAGCATCCGGGGAGGCTGACGTGAACGCAATCAAACTGCCATACGAGTCGAACGGCGGATGCATAGCCCAGCGGAGGTGCCCTGGAGCCGCGGGCATTGGTTCCGGGCTTGGTATGAGCGTCTTGTCCGCCTGAGCCCGCGAGACGCTGCCTATGTCGACATTGTCGCTGATGAGTCTGGGCTCCGACGGTTGGGGCGTGGCGATGCTGGTCGCTGCCGGCGTGACCTTATCAGTCGCCGCCTGCGGCTTCCTCCTCGGTTCTGTGATCGGTGGCCTTGTTGCCTGGGTGAAGCTGTCAGGCGGTGCGGTCGCTCGCGCTGCGGCCGATGCCTACACCACGATTCTTCGCGGCATTCCGGACCTTCTCATCATCTACCTCTTCTATTTCGGGGGGAGCGCGCTTCTCAGCAGCATCGCGGGACTTTTCGGTCCCGGGGGCTTCGTCGGTGTGTCGGGGTTCGCCGCGGGTGCCGCTGCGATCGGCATTATCTCCGGCGCCTATCAGTCAGAGGTCTTTCGAGGCGCGTACACGGCGCTGAACTGGGGTGAGATCGAGGCGGCGAAATCCGTGGGCATGCACCGCACGCTGATGTTCCGCCGCATCATCGCGCCACAGGTGCTGCGATATGCCATCCCGGGCCTGGGCAATGTCTGGCAACTGGCCTTGAAGGAGTCCGCCCTCGTCTCGGTCACGGGGCTGGTCGAGCTGCTCCGCCAGTCGGCCATTGGCGCCGGCTCCACGCGTGAGCCGTTCAGCTTCTATCTCGCTGCCGCTGTGCTCTACCTGGCAATCACCACGGTTTCCTCATGGGGATTCCGGCGCGCCGAGAGCTACGCGATGCGCGGCGTCCGGAGAGCCTGAATGCAGCCCGCTCACATGCCCATCACCCTCAAGCATCCTGAGAAGCGAAGCCCGTGATTGACGCCGCATTCATGGGGGAAACCTTCCTCAAGCTGCTGGAAGGACTGCCCCTCACACTCAAACTCACGTTTTCATCCGTCACTCTGGGTCTGATCGTTGCGATGGCCCTCGCGACGATGCGCATGTCAGGGGTGCCGGTCCTGGACTGGCTTGCGCGCAGCTATGTGTTCGTGTTCCGCGGGACGCCGCTTCTTGTTCAGATCTTCCTCATCTACTACGGGCTCGGTCAATTTCGGCTGGCCCTGCAGGCCATGAACCTATGGGGTTTCTTCCGCGAGCCGTATTGGTGCGCTCTGCTCGCCCTGACCCTGAATACCGCCGCCTATGTGAGCGAGATCATCCGCGGAGGCTTGCAGTCCGTCCCGCAAGGTCAGATCGAAGCGGCACGCGCCTGCGGGATGTCGCCGCTTCTCCTCTATCGGCGGATCATCGTTCCGATTGCTGTCCGTCAGGCACTTCCGGGCTACGGCAATGAAATCATCCTGATGGTGAAGGCGACCTCGCTCGCCTCGATCATCACGATGATGGAAGTGACCGGCATTGCGCATAAGCTGATTTCGCAGAGCTTCCGCGCGATCGAGATCTTCATCTGCGCCGGGGCCATCTACCTCATTCTCAATTTCCTCGTGACGCGGGCCATTCAAGCCCTGGAGCACAGGCTTTCGCCGCATCTGCGGGACGCGCCCATGCCCATTCAGCGCCTTGAGCCGGTCCATGAGTAGCGGAGACGATCGGTGACCTCATTGTCCACGCCAGCCGTTTCGGTGCGCGATCTGCGCAAAAGTTTCGGCTCCTTGGAAGTTTTGCGCGGTATTTCGCTCGATGCGGCCGAGGGACAGGTGATCTCAATCCTCGGCTCGTCGGGCTCCGGCAAGTCAACGATGCTTCGATGCATCAACATGCTGGAGACGCCCGACGCCGGCGAGATCGCGATCGGCGGTGAAGTCATTGCACTGCGCAAGGGCCGAAACGGACGCACGGAGCCGGCGAATCGCTCCCAGGTCGACCGGATCCGCTCCCGCGTCGCGATGGTCTTCCAGAGCTTCAATCTCTGGTCGCACCTGACGGTGCTTGAGAACGTCATCGAGGCGCCGATCCATGTGCAAAAGCGACCAAGGGCGGAGTGCATCGCCGAGGCCGAGGCGCTGCTTGCGAAGGTCGGCATCGTCGACAAGCGCAACCACTATCCGGCTCATCTGTCGGGCGGCCAGCAGCAGCGTGCCGCAATCGCGCGCGCCCTCGCCATGAAGCCGAAGCTGATGCTGTTCGACGAGCCAACCTCGGCGCTCGATCCCGAACTCGTCGGCGAGGTCCTGCGCGTCATGCGATCGCTGGCGGAAGAGGGCCGCACCATGCTCGTGGTCACGCACGAAATGGGTTTTGCCCGGGATGTCTCGTCCCGCGTGGTGTTCCTCCACAAGGGGATGGTGGAGGAGGACGGGCCGCCTGGCGAAGTATTCAGCGCACCAACATCGCCACGGTTTCGACAATTCATCTCTGAGCATCGTTAGGAGGGGACACGATGAACAACCCGAGATTTCGACTGGGCTGGCTGGCGCTGAGCGCTTGCGCATTCCTGGCGACTGCCGCCGAAGCGCAGCAGGGAAAGGAGATCACCATCGCAACCGAAGGTGCCTTCATGCCCTGGAACTACACCGAGCCGAGCGGGAAGCTCGGCGGTTTCGACGTCGAGTTGGTGAACGATCTCTGCCGCCGGATGAATGCCAAGTGCAAGGTCGTCGGTCAGGACTGGGCCGGCATCATCCCGGCTCTCCAGGCCGGAAAGCACGATGCGGTGATGACGGGAATGAACATCACCGACAAAAGGCTGGCGGTGATCGGCTTTTCGAGGCCCTACGCCACGAGCCGCCACGTCTTCGCGACGATGACCGATCGCGAAATGCTCAATCTGCCCAAGAGCGGACAGCTGATCGACATCACATCTCTGAACGACGACGGCAAAAACACGATTGAGCAGATGAAAAAGCTGATCAAGGGGAAAACGATCGGCGTGCAGACATCGACCAACGCCCTTGCATTCCTGGAGACCTACTTCAAGGGAGACATCGAGATCAGGGAGTACAAGACAGCCGAGCAGCATGATCTTGATCTCTCCGCAGGTCGCATCGATGCGGTGTTCGTCGATTACGCGTCTGCGATGTCGTCGCGTGAAAGGAAGGAACTGAACGGCATGACCGTTGCGGGGCCGTCATTTCGCGGCGGACTGCTTGGTCGTGGCGTCGCGATCGGCCTGCGCAAGGACGATGGCGAGCTCAAGCAACGCTTTGACCAGGCGATCGAGCAGGCACTCGCGGATGGCACGATCAAGACTCTGTCGATGAAATGGTTCAAGTCCGACATGTCGCCTCCGCAATAGTCCCGTCGATGGAGTGGATTGACGGACTGGATCTTGAGAACCCCCGGGCGGGCAGGGCTGTCGGCCGAGCCCGCCCGGACCGAACTCCGCCTGTTGACCTTAGGTCGGCAAGGCCAGGCACAATCAGTGGCCGGTGCAAGCAAAGCGAATCCGTCTGACGGGGCGAGAGTTCCCAAACGGTTCCGATCAACACGCCCGGATTTGCCAGCGATCGAGCACAGACATGAGCGACACCAGACATCTTGACGCCATCAGCGCAATCGTCGGGACCAAGGGATTGGTCACAGACGCTGCCGATAGGCGCCGATACGAGGTCGGAGCACGGTATGACGAGGGGAGGGCGCTATTCGTCGTCCGGCCCGGGACAACCGAAGAGGTGTCCCGCATCGTCGCCTATGCGGTCTCGAATGGCATTCGCCTCGTGCCCCAAGGCGGGAATACGGGTGTGGTCGGGGGATCCACTCCCGATCAGTCGGGAACGCAGGTCGTTCTCAGCGTCGACCGCTTGAGCGCTCCGCTCGAAATCGATCTGACCAATCGCACGGTGACGGTAGGGGCCGGCGTTCGCTTGTCGACGCTGAATGAGACCCTCGCGACGCATGGGCTCTTTCTGCCGATCGATCTCGGCGCAGATCCGATGGTTGGCGGCATGATTGCCACGAACACCGGTGGCGCTCGCTTCCTCCGTTATGGCGCCATGCGGCGACAGGTTCTGGGTCTGGAGGTCGTGCTTCCAGATTGCAATGGCACCATCCTTGACCTCACGACCGGCCTGCGGAAGGACAACGCGCATATCGACCTGAAACATCTCTTCGTCGGGACGAGCGGGGCGTTCGGCGTTATTACAAGGGCGGTTCTCGAAGTGCAGCGCGTCCCGCGACAGGTCGCGACGGCGTTGCTCGTGCCGCGTGACGATGAGGCCATTCCCCTCCTGCTCACGGCGCTTGAGGAAGCGTGCGGCGAGTATCTGAGCGCCGTCGAGGGGATTTCGCGGAACGCGATGAAGCGAACATTTGCCCATGTCGAGCGCCTGAGGAATCCGTTCGCTCGCGGCGAGATTCCGCCTTACGCGATCCTCGTCGAACTGACCCGGAATTGGCCCGAGCGCGGGCATGAAGCCGCGCTCCCAGTCGTTCTCGAGACCGTTCTCGCCGAGCTGTTCGAGCAGGATGATCCGCTGCTCGCCGATGCGCTGATTGGTCGGTCGGAGGAACTCTGGGCGTTGCGGCATTCCTTGCCGGAGGGGCTGAAGGCGGCGGGGCATGTGATCGCCTTCGATCTTTCCCTGAAGCGCTCAGACCTTGTTCCCTTCCGAACCGAGATCATTCCGCTCCTCAACGCCGAGTTCCCCGAGCTCGAGCTCTGCGATTTCGGGCATATTGCCGATGGCGGCATGCACTTCAATCTTGTGCATCCCGGCCGGCCAGATGCCGCCTATATCGACCGCGTCCGGGACAAGGTGCTGGACGTCGTGATCCGAGGCTACGCGGGCAGTTTTACCGGCGAGCATGCGCTGGGCCGATCAAACCAGTCTCTCTACGATCGATACACACCGGAACTCGTGAAGCAGCTTTCGGGATCTCTCCAGGGCGCGCTGACCGAGGCTACGATGGGAAACGTGCGTTTCGCGTCGGCGAACCGGGCGCCTCGTTAGCGCGGTTCTCCGGGTCTCAACTGCGTTCATCCTGCCGGTGCTGAAATGACCTGAGACGCAACTGCGCCAGCAGGGCCCCGGCTGGAGCAGGCGCTTGGAGACGCCCGCCTACGGACGGGAGTCCAGGTTCGGCTCACGGCGCCCCCGAGCTTGGAGCCTTTCCGTGCACCTTCTGGCGCTCAAGATGCAGATGCGCGACGAAGTCGGAGACAAGTTGCGAGCGCAGGCTGTGCGAGGGGTAGAGAACTCCGAAATTATAGGCGATGGCCGGCCGGAAGGGACGGGAGACTAACCCCAGCGGTTCGAACGCTTTTGCCGTGAACGGGTCCGCAATGGTCAGGCCCAGTCCCTGCGCCACCATCTGGCAGGCGATGGCGGCGATCGGGGTTTCGACGCGAACGTCGCAGCGCACCCTGGCGTCGTCGAGCACCTGCTGCAGCGAGCGGGACATGAAACTCCCCGCGCCCTTGCCGATGAACGGCATGCCGTCCAGGTCCTGCGGGACGATCTCCGGCCGCACCGCAAGCGGGTGACCGGCCGGCATCACGCAGACGCCGATGGCAGGGTCGAACAGCTCGATCTCGACACCGGGCTTGTCCATCGGGAGCATCGCGAAGCCGACATCGAATTGCTGTGTCGAAACCCACGAGGCAATCGACTCCGAACGCTGCGCCTGGATCGCAGCGGCGACGCTCGGGCGGTCCTTGAGAAATCCGGCAAGGGCGACAGGCAGGAAGGTGTGCGCCAGAGCGGGCATGCTGACGATCCGCAACTGCTCGACGCGGCGCTCCTTGATCTGGGCGGCGCGCTCGCTGATCCGTTCGAGCCCGACGAAACTGCGCTCGACTTCCTGATGCAGGGCCATCGCTTCGGGCGTCGCGACCGTGCGGCCATCGCTGCGCGTGAACAACACGAATCCGACCGCCTCCTGCAGCTCCTTCATCAATCGGCTGATCGAGGGCTGGGAGCTGCGAAGCAGGCGCGCGGCCTTGGTGAAGCTCCCGACATGCAGAACCGCGTTGAAGGCTTCGGCATGCCTGTGGGTGATCTGAGCCAAATCCGGCACTCCATTCCCGTTCCGCTACGGTCGGCCTGACCGGGCATTGCGACCCGGTCGGTGCGCCGGCAGGGCAATCGCGGCGATACCATATCAAATCTGAATGGCGTGATCCATAATCAGTCGATTGACAGATGGGTGCCGCTCCCCAACCCTTGGCTGCAACGGGGGCCGTGTTCCCCGGCCAAACAGGGGATTTTTCGGCATGGCCACTTTGCGTTCGACTTCGCTTGGATCCGTCTTCGCCCTCGCGCTCGCCACGGGCGGCCTTGTCAGCGCGGGAGCGAGCGCCCAGCAGACGATGTATGTCGCGGGCTATGGCGGCTCCTTCGAGCGCCTGATGCGCACCGCGATCATTCCGCCCTTCGAGAAGGCGAACAACGTCAAGGTCGAGTATGTCGCGGGACAGTCGACGGCGACGCTCGCCAAGCTGCAGGCCCAGCGCGGCAAGCAGGAGATCGACGTCGCCATGGTCGATGACGGCCCGATGTATCAGGCCGTGCAGTTCGGGTTCTGCGCGCCGATCGAGAAGGCCCCGGTGCTCGACGATGTCTATCCGATCGCGAAACTGGACGAGAAGGCCATCGCCTTCGGCATCGGCGTCACCACCCCGGTCTACAATGCCAAGATCTTCAAGGAGAAAGGCTGGCAGGTGCCGACCTCCTGGGGCGACCTCGGCAACAGCGCCTATAAGGGGCAGCTTGCCCTGCTCGGCGCCGCCAGCACGACCGGCCTGCATGGGCTGATCATGGTGGCGCGCGCCGAGGGCGGCGGCGAGAGCAAGATCGAGCCCGGCTTCGCCGCCTTCAAGGACAAGATCCGGCCCAATATCCTGACCTTCGCACCCTCCGCACCGAAGCTCGAGGAGCTGCTGCAAAGCGGCGAGATCGCGCTGACCGTGATCTCGCGCTCGCGCGCCGTCGCGCTGAAGAAGGAGGGCCTGCCGCTTGAAGTGGCCGAGCCGAAGGAAGGGGCCGGCGCACTGATGGTGACGATGTGCCCCGTCGTTGACAGCGACGTGGCGCCGCAATCGCAAAAGTTCATCCAGCACATGCTCTCGCCAGCCATCCAGAAGGTCTTTGCCGGCGCGGGCTATGGCCCGGTGAACCGCAAGACGGAGCTGACGGCGGATGAAGCCGCGGGGCTGGCGGTCGGCGACCAGGCCGTTTCCAAGCTCGCCAAGATCGACTGGCCGACCGTCAACCAGAACCGGGCTGCGTGGACGCAGCGCTGGAACCGCGAGATCGAGCGCTAGATCAGCGGACCGGATCTTATCCGATTCGCCGATCTAACCTTCTGATCTGCATCACCTTTCGGGCCGATTCCTGAAGCCCTCGTTCCTCCGGACATCAGGCCTGCGCCAAGGGCGCAGGCGGTTTCATGGATCACCCTCGACTATGGCCAAGATCGCCCTTCGCGGGCTTACCAAGCGCTTTGCCGCCTTCACGGCGCTCAACGGAATCGACCTGGCGATCGAGCCCGGCGAGTTCGTGGGGCTGCTCGGTCCGTCCGGCTGCGGCAAGACCACGACGCTGAACATCGTCGCCGGCTTCGAGGAGCCGACCAGCGGCGAGGTACTGCTCGACGGGCGCAGCCTCCGGGGTGTTCCGGCCAGCCAGCGCGGCATGGGCATCGTCTTCCAGAGCTATGCCCTGTTCCCGCACCTGACGGTCGCCGAGAATGTCGCGTTCGGGCTCGAAATGCGGAAGATCGCCAAGCCCGCCCGTCAGCAGAAGGTCAAGGAAGCGCTCGATCTGGTGCGTCTCGGCCATCTCGCCGAGCGCTATCCCCGGCAATTGTCCGGCGGGCAGCAACAGCGGGTCGCGCTGGCGCGGGCGCTCGCCATCGAGCCCGCCCTGTTGCTGCTCGACGAGCCGCTTTCCAATCTCGATGCCAAGCTGCGCGAGGAAATGCAGGTCGAGATCCGGGCGATCCAGCGCCGCGTCGGCACGACGACGATCATGGTCACGCATGATCAGGCCGAGGCGCTGGCGACCTGTGACCGGATCGCGGTGATGGATGCCGGGCGGATCGTCCAGCTTGCCGATCCGTTGACGCTCTATGACGCACCGACGAGCCATTTCGCCGCGAGCTTCGTCGGCCGCTCCTCCCAACTCAAGGCAAGGATCGTCTCGGTGGAGGCCGGGCGTTGCTCGCTGCGCATCGAGGGCGTCGAGGCGGCGGTGCCCGGCACGGCGCAGCCCTCGCTTTCGGCAGGCAGCGCGGTGGTGATCGCCTTGCGCCCGGAAAAGGTCCGCCTCGTGCCGCCCGGGACCGGTTTTCTCGGCGGTCGGCTGACATCACGTGTCTTCCAAGGCAGTTCATGGCTGTTCTCCGTCGAGACGGCCATTGGTGCGGTGCTGTCGTCGGAGCCGCATCGTGGAGTGCCCGCCTTCAACGAGGGCGACGATGTCGGGCTCAACTGGCGGCCCGAGGATGCCGCCATCATCGCGGACGCGCATCATGGCTGAGGCATCCAGGAGCCGCGTGCCGCTGCTGCTCAGCCTGCCGGCGCTTCTCTTCTTCGCAGCGCTGCTGGTGACGCCGCTGGTGATGATCGCCGTGCTGAGCTTCCAGTCCTTCGACCTCGCGACCGGTGCGACGGGCGGGGCGACGCTGTCGAACTTCGCGGATACGCTGGGCGATCCCTATTACCACACCATCTTCCTGCGGACGGTCGGGATCGCGCTGGCGACGACGGTGCTCTGCGTGCTGATCGGCGCACCCGAAGCCTATTTCCTGTCGCGGATGCGACCACCCTGGCGCTCGATCTTCCTGATCGTAACGCTGAGCCCGCTGCTGATCTCGGTCGTGGTGCGCACGCTCGGATGGGCGCTGCTGTTCGGCCGCAACGGTGTGATCAACAACGTCGCCTCCGGGCTCGGCCTGACGAGCGGGCCGATCCCGATGCTCTACACCATCCAGGGCGTCGTCATCGCGCTCGTCCATGTCGCGGTGCCGTTCATGATCATCTCGGTCTGGGCCGCCCTGCAACGGCTCGACCCCAAGGTGGTTCGTGCGGCGCAGTCGCTCGGCGCCGGCGAGACCACGATCTTCATCAGGATCATCCTGCCCCAGATCGTGCCCGGCATCCTGTCGGGATCGCTGATCGTCTTCGCGCTCGCGGCCAGTGCCTTCGCGACGCCCGCGATCATCGGCGGGCGCCAGCTCAAGGTCGTCGCCACCGCCACCTATGACGAGTTCCTGGGCACGCTGAACTGGCCGCTCGGCGCGGCGATCGCGATCGTACTGCTCATCGTCAACGCCACGATCATGCTGACCTATAACCGCTTGCTCGAGCGGCGCTATGCGAGGTTTGCCCAATGAACCGCAACGGCCCCGTCGCGCTCCTCTGCCACAGCCTGTTCGTCATCTTCATGCTGGCACCGCTGATTGTGGTGATGTGGATGTCGCTGACGCCGAGCAACCTGCTCTCGCTGCCCACGACCTCGTTCTCGCTGCGCTGGTTCAGGGCCATCCTGGCCAATCCGCAGTTCGTTTCCGCCTTCTGGATGAGCATCGTGCTCGGCGTCGTTGCCGCGACCTGCGCGATGGCGCTCGCCGTGCCGGCCGCGCTCGCTCTGGCACGGCATCAATTCCCCGGGCGCGAGGCCCTGGTCGGGCTGTTCCTGTCGCCGCTGATCATCCCGCATGTCGTGCTCGGCGTCGCGTTCCTGCGCTTCTTCACACAGGTCAATATTACCGGCTCGACCGCAGGCCTGCTCGCCAGCCACGTGCTGATCATTTTCCCCTATGGGCTGAGGCTGGTGCTCGCGGCCCTGACCGCGGCCGATCCGGCGCTCGAACGCGCCGCGATCTCGCTCGGCGCCTCCAGCTGGACCGTGTTCCGGCGGGTGGTGTTTCCGCTGATGATCCCCGGCGTCGCCGGCGGCTGGGTGATCTCATTCATCCAGAGCTTCGACGAGGTGACGATGACGGTGTTCGTGGCGACGCCGTCCTCGATGACGCTGCCGGTCAAGATGTACCACTACATCGAGGAATCGATCGATCCGCTCGTCGCCTCGGTCTCGACCGTCGTCATCCTGCTGACCTTCCTGCTGATGGTCCTCGTCGACCGCATCTACGGGCTCGATCGCATGCTGGTCGGGAAAGGCTGACTAGCCGGGCTGACCGGCAAGCGCGGACAGGCCAGGCCGCCGCGCCCCCCTCTTCTCAATCGTCAAGGACATTCCAGATGAAAGCCATCGTCGTCGGTGCCGGTGTCATCGGCTCGTCGGTCGCCTATCGCCTCGCCCAGGCCGGCGCGGCGGTCACCATCGTCGAGGAAAGGCGGATCGGCGGCGGCACCTCCAGCGTGACCTATGCCTGGGTCAATGCCTGCGAGAAGCTGACCTCCCATGCCTATTACAAGTTGAACTTCGCCGGCCGGCAGGCCCATGAGGACATCCTGGCCGAGTTTCCGCACGCGAACTGGTACCACCGCCCTGGCGTGCTGCAATGGCAGAATGCGGAGGCCGAAGCCGGCGCACGCGACGGCACCGACCCGCTGGTGAAGCTCAGGCAGCTGATCGACTGGGGCTACCCGGCCGAGCTGCTCAGTCTGAAGGAGGTTCGCGAGCTCGAGCCGGAGATCGACCCGGACGTTATCGGCAATGCGCCAGTGATCTACTACCCCCGGGATGGTTGGCTCGATGCCGTGCCCTATGCCGGCGCGCTCGTCACTGCTGCGCAGGAGCGCCATGGTGCGAGGCTCGTCAACGCCAAGGTCTCGGGACTGCTGGTCAGCGGCGGGCGCTGCGATGGCGTGGAGATCGCGGGCGGCGATCCGATCCATGCCGATATCGTCGTGAACTGTTCGGGACGCTGGTCCAACGAGGTCGCCAACCGGAGCGAACATCAGGTTCCGCTCGCACCGACGGTCGGCCTGGTCGCCTACACCCCACCGGCGGGCGTGACGCTGCGCAGTGCCTTGCGCACTCCCCTGCTCAATATGCGG
This sequence comes from Allobosea sp. P4_E12, assembly GCF_056401655.1. Lineage (NCBI taxonomy): Bacteria > Pseudomonadati > Pseudomonadota > Alphaproteobacteria > Hyphomicrobiales > Alloboseaceae > Allobosea > Allobosea sp. P4_E12. The sequence continues at coordinate 111,403 of NZ_JBFUIY010000018.1, forward strand.
CCCGATGGCGGCGGCAGGTTCCTGCTGCGCTCGAACGAGCTTGACCGGCTGGTCGCCGCCGACGCCGCTTCCCTGCCCACGCATCCCCAGGCTCAGGAACTGCTCGCCCGGGCCAAGACGACGATCCCGGCCCTGCGCTCCGTCGAGGTCGAGGCCGTTCGCATCGCGATCCGGCCGATCCCGCGTGACACGCTCTCGGCTGTCGGGCCGGTCCCGGGGCTCGACAACTACTATGTCGCCGTCACGCATAGCGGCGTGACGCTCGGCGCCTTCCTCGGCGAAGCCATCGCCGACGAAGTCGTGCGCGGCCGCACCCGCTCCGAACTGGCCGAGTTCCGGCCGGCCCGCTTCTTCAACTGACGACCCGACGAGGACAGGACATGAAAACCGCCATCATGGGCGCAGGCGCGATCGCCTATGCAAGCGCAGCACTGCTGATCCAGAACGGTCATGAAGCCCGGCTGTGGTCGCCATCCGGCCGCCGCATCGCAGCGCTCGCCCAGGGCCAGACGCTGCGCAGCGAAGGGGTCGTCGCCGGGGAGTTCAAGCCGACCATCGCCGCGGATTGCGCTGCCGCGCTGGCAGGGGCGGATGCGATCCTGATCGCGCTTCCCGCGAACGGCCATAAGGCGGTGATGGACGCCATGGCGCCGCATCTCGTCTCGGGCCAGACGGTCGTGATCAGCTCGCACGCCTCGCTGGGCGCGATCTATCTGGCACGATTGATCGCGGATCGCGGGCTCGATGTCCCGGTCGTGGCGTTGAGCACGACGGTGCTGCGCGCGCGCCAGACGAGCGACACCTCCGTGAAGATCGCGACGCTGCGCGGCAAGGTCGATATGTCGACCCTGCCGACGGAAGCCGCCGAGCGCGGCCTCACTATCTGCAAGGCGCTGTTTGGCGACCGTTTCCGCGCGATCTCGAATGTGCTGGCCGTGGCGCTGAGCAACGTCAATCCGCAAAGCCACATGGCGCTGGCCCTCTGCAATTTCACGCGCATGGAGAAGGCCGAGGCCTGGGGCCAGAGCGAGCACATGACGATGGCCGTCGGGCGGTTGTTGGAAGCGATCGACGCCGAACGCCTCGCCATCGCGGCGGCGTTCGGCGTCGAGGTCCGCACCATGCGCGAGCATTATTCCCTGACCTATGGGCTTCCCGATGCAGCCCTTGGAGAGACCGCGAAACTGCTGGCAGCCAGCCAGGAGCCGACGCTCGGGCCGGCCACGATAGACACGCGCTATACACTCGAGGACGTGCCGTTCGGGCTCTCGCCCCTGGTCGCACTCGGACGCCTATGCGGGGTCGCGACCCCTTTGCACGAGGCCGGCCTCCAGATTTTCTCGGCGCTTTACGGTCGCGATCTCGCCGCGGAAAACGATATCCTGCCGGCGCTGATGGCCCGCCAGCTCACGCGAGAATCACTCATTGCAATGACGCGCTGACGAGGAGCCTGGAGAGGGCGCTCAAAGGTCGGTGCTCTGGGGTAGGATCACCAGGTCCCGGATGGTGACGTTTCGCGGCCGGGTCAGCATGAAATGCACGGCCTCGGCGACCTCCTCGGCTTCGATCAGGCCGCCCCTGGCTCGTTCCGCTTCAAGCTTCTCCTGCGGCCAGTCGGCGATGAGGGCGGTCACGACCGGACCCGGCAGGACTGCCCCGACGCGCAGTCCGTGCGGAATGACCTGGCGCCGCAGGGTATGAACGAAGGCCTGCACCGCGTGCTTGGAGGCGGTGTAGATCGGCTCCCACACCACGGGCACAATGCCGGCGATAGAACTGGTGACGAGAATATCGCCCGTCTTGCGCGCGATCATATGTGGGAGCACCGCATGGATGCTGCGGAATACGGCGTTGATATTGAGATGCAGCATGCGATCCCAGGCGTCGGGATCGCCCTCGCTGACCGACCCGCCGACATAGGCTCCGGCATTGGCGTGGAAGATGTCGAGCTCTCCGGCCCGCTCGAGGATCTGCGACATCATGCCGGAGACGGAGGCCGGATCGGCCAGGTCCACGACGAGCGGTATGGCCTCGGCGCCGAGAGACTCGGTGACACGGCCCAATGCTTCACTGTCGCGATCGACGAGAACGACGCGCGCGCCAGCCGCCAGCAGCCGTTTCGCGCAGGCCAGTCCGATCCCCGATGCGGCGCCGGTAATCGCGGCGACCTTTCCGGCCAGTTCCTGAGTCACGTCATCGCCTCCGACACGGCATGATCTTTCGTCTCCTGCAGCAGATCGCGCGCCGCGCGCGCGGCTGCCTGCAGCGTTTCAAAGGCAGCGAAGCGCCTGTCGTGTACCCGGGCGATGTCGCCGCCGACCGGTGCGAAGACACTGGCGCCCGGTGCCATCTCGACCATGGCTTGCGCGAGGTCCTGGAAGTTTCCGGCCGCCGTCGCACCAAGCATCGCGGATCCGAGAAGGACGGGGTCGACATCCTCGGGAACGAGCACGGGCAATCCGGCACAATCAGCGAGCATTTGCCGGATCAGCGGAGCGCGACCGGCGCCGCCGCTGAGCACGATCGCATCGATCGTTGCGCCCTTGGCGCGGCTGACCTCGATGATCTGCCGAAGGCCGTAGCCGATGCCCGTCAGCCCGGCGACATAGAGCGCGACGAGATGGTCCAGATCGCGCTCCATGCCCAGGCCGGCGATCAAGGCCCGCGCCTGCGGATCGGCATGCGGCGATCGGTTCCCGAGAAAATCCGGCACGACGACGAGACCCTTCGCAAGACGTGCAGCCTCCGAAAGGTCGGCGGCGCTCGTCGCCGCGCGCGCGGCGAGCCAGTCTGGCAATGAGCAATGGTCCGCCGCCGCGCGCTGCTGCGCCTCCGGCGCGGCCGGATGAAATCCGATCAATTGTTCGATCGCGGCGCCGGCGCCGGATTGACCGCCCTCGCTGAGCCAGAGATCAGGCGCCATCGCCGAGAAGTAGGGGCCCCACACACCGGGAATGAAGATCGGCTCGCGGCTGCTTGCCATGGTACAGGCGGAGGTGCCGAAGACATAGGCCATGCGGGTTAGTGCCGTGCCGTGCGACGAGCGCACACCAACCGAGCCGACACCGCCGGCATGAGCGTCGATCAAGCCCGCCGCTACGGCAGTGCCTGGCTTCAGCCCGAGTTCGGCAGCTGCCTCTTCGGTCAGCCCCTGTGCGAGGGCAGTGCCTCCGGGAACGATCTCCGTGCCGATGCGGGCAAAGCCATCGTCGCCGAGATCGCCGAGCCCGATCTGGTGGAAATAGCCTGCGTCCCAGCGCGCTTCATGCGCGAGATAGGTCCATTTGCAGGTCACCGTGCAGGTCGAGCGCGCCAGCGAGCCGCTTGCCCGCCAGGTCAGGAAGTCGGCGAGGTCGAGGAACTGCCACGCCGCATCGTAGGTGGCCGGCAGGTTCTCCTTGAGCCAGAGCAGCTTGGGCGTCTCCATCTCGGGCGAAATCGTGCCGCCGACATAGGCGAGCACCGGATGGTTCGTGCGGTTGATGCGTTCGGCCTGATCCAGCGCACGATGGTCCATCCAGACGATGATGTTGCGGCCCGGATCGCCATGGGGACCGACGGGCAGCGGCACGCCGTTCTGCCCGAGCACCACCAGCGAGCATGTCGCATCGAAGCCGATGCCCGCGATGGCCTCCGGCGCGAGCTGTGCCATCGCCATGGCCTCGCGGACGCAGGCGCAGACCGCATTCCAAATGTCAGCGCTCGATTGCTCGGCGATGTCCGGCCCGTCCCGATAGAGCGCGATGCCACGCTTCGCCGTCGCGAGCATGCGCCCGCTCGGGTCGAAGATTCCGGCGCGGGCGCTCGCGGTGCCGACATCGATGCCAATGAAATGCTCGGTCATATCCTCGCGATCCTGTCGGAAGGGGCGGCATCGGCCGCCCCGTGCAGAGCGGTCAGGCTGCGGCGCGATTTGGCGACCCGGCACGCGTCCCATCTGGATTGCGCAAGTAGACGCCGCGCTCGAGTTGCTGGCGGCGTAGGTCCTCGATGTCGATATCGGCCGGCGGGCGGTTGCCGCGGACCGAGATCCTGGCGGCGCGCCCGGCCGCCTCGCCCATTGCCATGCAGGTTGCCATGACGCGGATCGCGCCCATGGCCTCGTGTGTCGCAGAGATGCTGCGTCCGGCGACCAGCAGATTGCCGATCTTCTGCGGGATCAGTGAGCGGTATGGAATATCGTAGCAGTCGCCGCACCAGATCAGGGTACAGCCGTCGTCGGACGGGCGGTGAATATCGATCGGATAGCTCGCCACCGCGATCGCATCGTCGAAATGGCGACAGGAGAGGACGTCGTCCTGCGTCATCACATATTGGCCGATGATGCGGCGTGTCTCGCGGATGCCCAGGAAAGGCGCGGTCTTGGTGAAATAGGCCTTCTCGAAGCCCGGCACGTAATTGACGAGATAGGTGACGATATCGTCGATCTGGGCGCGACCTTCGATCTCGCCATTGGTCAGGCTGCGGGCGTTGGTTCCATCCGTGCCCTTGACGCGGGTCATGTTGATCCAGACCTCGCCCTTCTTCAGACCGGTGATGATGATGGTCCGCTCGTTCGGGATCTGCAGGCCGCGCTCGGCCTTGGCCTTGGCCATCAGCTCACGCATGCCGACGACGATGAACTGCCGGTTCTGGCCGAAATACTCGGCGGGAATGAAGTCGGTGAGGTAGGTGCGTGCTTCCGGCGGAGCATTTGCGATGCTCATCCGAAGCGCATCGGTGTCGACGCCGGCCAGGCAGAACATCAGCGTCGGCGGCTGCATGCCGCCGTCGGCATTGCCCTTCTCCGTGGGCACGCCGGCGCTGTAGGCGACGTCGGCATCGCCGCTGCAGTCGATGACGACCTTGGCGAGTATGGCGATGCGGCCGGTCTTGCTCTCCGTGATGACGCCGCGAATGATGTCGTTCTCGACAAGCGCGCCGGCGAAGAAGGTGTAGAACAGCACATCGACGCCGGCCTCGGTCAGCATCTCGAGCGCCACGGTCTTGACCGCTTCGGGTTCGACCAGCGTGATGCCCATATGCAGCGGGCAGGGCCGATGCTCGCTCGCGCCATCCCGCTCATTGCGCAGGCGTTCGATGAATTTCTGCGGCAGTCCGTCGATGATCTGGTTGCCCTTCTGGCCGAGGAAACCGAGCACCGGCAGGCCGATCGTCATATTGCCGCCGACGAAACTGCGGCTTTCGATGAGCCCGACGCGGAGACCGTCTTCGGCTGCGGCCAGGGCAGCGGTGATTCCGGACGGCCCGCCGCCGACGACGAGCACGTCATAATCGGCTGAAACGGGGATGGAGCGCGCCGGCTCCTCGATGAAGCGAACCCCGGTGGTGGACATGAGGCGATTTCCTTCCATTGGCATCGTTCGATCGTGGTGCGGGGCCGGCGCCGAGGCGCCGGCCGTTGTCGTTCAATCAGGCCGGCATCATCGGCTTGACGCGCTCGATGATGGCGCCGACTGCGTCCTTGACGGGCTTGCGTCCGAGCACGGCGAGTTGGACCTCCTCAAGGAACGTCGCCTGCGCTCGGGCCGCCTCGGGAAATGGCGGGAAGGCGCCGCGCGCCGTCGCCAGCACCCTGGCTTCTGTGGCGGCGAGAGCGTTTTTGGCCTTCAGGCTTTCATCGGCATAGGTCGAGACGCGCACCGGGCCATTGCCGTTGACGGCCATGCCGAGCGTCACGCGCTTGCTCGACACTTCCCTGATGAAGCTCCAGGCCAGCGCCTTGTCCTTGGCATTCTTCGGGATCGACATCGCCCAGGCTTCGACCACGGAGGCCATCGGCATCTTGCCCTTGAGCCCGGCGGCGATCGGGAACTCGACCGCCTTGATCTTGCCCGCAAATTTACTCTGCTCGGGATTGTTGAGCTGCGCGCCGCGGGCGAAAGGCAGGACGGTGAAGGCGGCACGGCCCTGTTGCAGCCAGGTCACCTGATCGTCGTTCTTGGTCGTCGCATAGCTGCGCGGCAGGCTTCCGGATTCGAACATGCCGCGCAAAGCCGCGAGCCCGCTTTCCAGAGCGGCACGGTCCGGGACCAACTTGAGATCAGGACTGATGAAGTCTCCGCCATAGGCGCGGGCAAACATCACGGGGAAGACGGCGAGATCGCTCGCCAGCACCATGCCGGTTACCGGCGTACCGGCCTTGGAGGTGAAGGTCGTCTTTTTGGCCTGCTCGATCAGCTCTTCGAGGGTCGTCGGCGGCGCCGAGATCCCGGCCTCATCGAGCAGGGCCTCGTTGTAGAACAGGCCCTGCGTCGCATGACGCACCGGGATGCCGATCAGCTTGCCGTCGACCGTCATGCCCTGCACGAGACCAGGCGCGATATCGCCGAAATCCTCGATCGGGTCCTGCTTCTGAAGAGCGTCCAGCGGCTCGAACAGGGCGGCGATCTGAGAGGTCGGCCGGTTGTCGATGAGATAGCCAACCCCGTACTCGGTCTCCTTCAGGCTCGCCTCCCGGAAGAGTCGGTCCTGCAGCGGGTTGGAGTCGAAGGTGGTGAAGGTGATCTCGGCATCATTGGCCTTGCGCCAGTCCTTCAGCAGGTCACTGTCGCCGCTGCCGAGCACGGTCTGATGGACCTTGTGGCTCAGCACGTTCAGCGTCTTGCCGGCGGCCAGGGCAGGCCCGGTTGCGAGCGCGGCCGCGGCGCCGGCAGCGCCGGCCATGAAACCGCGGCGTGTCACGTCTGTTGCAGGCTTGTTCGACATGGCTTCCTCCCTTTTTTGATTGGCTACCCCTTCGTCGAACCGGCGGTGAGGCCGGCCACGAGATAGCGGTTCATGAAGACGACGAAGAGCAGGACGGGCACGAGCTGCACCGTCGAGGCGGCAAAGAGGATCCCCCAGTCGACGCCGTCGATGGAGCCGATCATCTCCGAGATGACGAGCGGCGCGGTCTTGGCGCGCGTCGCCGTGAAGATGAAGGCGAACAGGAACTCGTTCCAGGAGAAGACGATCACGAAGACCGCGACGGCGAGAACGCCCGGCATCGCCAGTGGCGCGATGATCTTGCGCAGGATCGTCATGCGGCTGGCGCCGTCGATCGAGGCAGCCTCGTCGAGCTCGCGCGGGATCTGGTCCATGAAGGTGCGCATCAGCACCGTCCCGAGCGACACGAAGAAGGTCGCGTAGAGCAGGATCAGCACGAGATGGGTGTCGCTGAGGCCGAGTGCGTTGACGATCGGGAACAGCGGCAGCGTCACCACGATCGGCGGGATGAGGCGTACGACGATCAGTCCGACGATGCTGGCTCCCAGCCATCGGCTGGAATGGCGGGAATAGACATAGCCCGCACAGGCGCTGGCGATGATCGCGAGCAGCGTCGCGCCGACCGTGATCAGCAGGCTGTTCAGCAGAGCTTCGAAGAAGACACCCCAGGACCGCCAGAGTTCGGCGTAGTGCTTCAGCGTCGGCGTGAAGAGCCATTTCGGCGGAACCGCGAAAATGTCCTGACCCGGCTTCAGCGACGAAACGGCGATGAAGAGGATCGGAAACAGCGACCAGAACAGGATCGCCGCGACGGCGAGAGCCTTGCCGGCCCCGATGAGGAGACGCTCAGTGCGCATGGGAGAGGCCTCCCCGTCGCAGCAGAAGAACATAGCCGGCCGCGAGCAGCAGCGAGACCACGACCATGATCCAGGCGGTCGCCGCCGCCGACCCGAAGGCGTTGAAGCTGAACGCCTCCTGATAGAGATAGATCGCCACGACTTCGGTCGAGCGCGCCGGTCCGCCCTTGGTCAGCAGCCACGCCTCCGAGAACAGGCGGAAGGCGAAGATGTAGCGGAAGAGCAGCGCGATCAGCATCGCCGGGCCGAGCAGTGGCAGTGTCACACGCCGGAAGGCCTGCCAGCGCGTGGCTCCGTCGATCCGCGCCGCCTCGTAGAGCTCGGCGGGGATGGCGAGGCGTGCCGCATAGACGATCACGAAGGTAAAGGGCAGATGCAGCCAGACCGTCAGCAGCCCGATCAGCACCATGGCGTGCGACGGTTCGAAGGACCAATCCAGCGTCGGCAGGCTCAATGCCCGCAAGGCCAGCGTGACCGGCCCGGCATCGGGATCGAACAGGAAGCGCCACATCACCACGGCGGTGACCTCGCTGACGGCATAGGGCGCGAGCACGGCGACGAGAAGGAAGCGGCGAAACGGCAGGCCACTGGCGAAAAGCAGCGCCATGCCGAGCCCGACGGCCAGTTCGAGGTGGACGGCCACGACGACGAGCACGACCGTGTTCAGCAGCGCGCTGTGAAAGGCCGGGTCCGCGAGGACACGCATATAATTCTGAAGCCCGACGAAGCTCGGCGCCTGGCCGAAGCTCGAGGTGTTCAGGCTGAGCCACATCACATAGAGCGACGGCAGCACGATCACGCTCAGGATGAGCAGATGGACCGGCGCGAGCAGCGGCAGAATCCGTGCCGTTTTTTCAGGCTGCACTCTTTCCTCCAGGACTTCTTTCGATCCAGGCTCTCTTGGCCCGGTGGCGCGGACATGGGGTTGTCCGTCAATGCATGGCTTTGGGCGCAGAGATCGCCGTCTCCGGGTTCAGAAGCGGTTCGGGGCTATCGCTGTCGCGACCATCGTCCGCCGCGGGCACGAGATCGCGGACGGACTCGCGGACCTGCAGGCTGGTCTGCAGTACGATGCGCTGCGGCGCCGAGCCGTCGCCCGCCATGCGCGCGCGCAGGCGCTGCCAGGCGGCTGCGGCGATCTCCGCGATCGGCTGCCGAATTGCGGTGAGGCCGGTCTTGCGCGCGCTCATCCAGGGATAGTCGTCGAAACCGACCACGGAGACCGGATCGGGAATATCGACCCGCAGACGGGCCAGCGCCGAGAGCGCGCTGAGCGTCGTGACGTTGGTCAGGGCGATGACTGCGCTCGGCCGCCGGTGTCGCTCGAGCCAATGCAGGAAGGCGCCGGCCCCGCGCTCGGCATTGGAACCGAGTTCGATGACGGTCGGCTCGTGGCCGATCGTCGCACGAATCAGGTCGCAGGCGCCGCGCGTGCGCTCGCGGATCGGTGAAATTCCGAGGCTTGAGGCGGCGACGACGATGTCACGATGACCCCTGCCCAACAGATGCCTTGCCGCGATCTCACCGGCTTCTCGATTATCGATTGCGACCGTGTCGACGATGCAGCCTTCGGGCGGCACGCGATCCGCGAAAACCATCGGCAGGCGACCGATCTCGCGCTCGAGTCCTGCGGGCATGCCGTCGCTGCAGGGAATCGCGATCAGGCCGGAAGGGCGCCAGGCCAGCAGGGCACGCAGCCGCGATTGTTCCAAAGCGATGTCGTCACGCGAATTGGCGACGATGATGTCATATCCGTCCGCCTGCGCCATCACTTCGAGCTGCGAGACCAGGGAGGTGAAGAACACGTCGTCCAGATCCGGAACGAGTACGCCCACGACCTTTGCCTGGCCCGAACGGAGCTGAGAGGCAGCGCGGTCGACTTGGTAGGACAGCTCGCGGGCCGCCTTCTGGACCCGCTCCTGGAGATCGGCATTGACCGGCTTGTTGCCGCTGAAGACGTTCGACACCGTGGCGATAGACACGCCAGCGAGCGCCGCTACCTCCTTGATCGTGACACGTTTCGAGCTCACCGCATGGCCTGTTAAACGTTTTACAGTAAAACGTTTAACGGAGCGCGCGCGTTGATGCAACTGCCTTTCACATGGCTCCCTGTGGCCGGGGGCCAGGCTTGAGCGGGTCGGCCAAGGCTCCGTGCAACGGAGCCCGAAGCTCAGCGATCCAATCCCTTGACATCTGGGGTCCGTCCTATCTGGCACCCTGTGTGCATGGCGCGCCGCTCTGCCGCGCTTATAGCGACGACCTGCGGCTTGCCGGCCATGAGATCATCCTGAAGGGCGGCCAGATGGGGCCCGCAGGATTTCTTTGCGAGGGCTCGCGGGGGTATTCTTCCCAAGGTAGCCAATCGCTCCCCGCGCGGCAGATATCGGAATACGGAGCGCTCAACCGCCTGAGAGAGCGACGGGCCTTGGCAGGACGCCGTTCGTTGCAGCCAATCTGTTCAACGACGCTCGGGGGCGTTCGAAACTGAGCCGTCCGCGCTTGAAGCCAGTGATGGGCTCGGCAATCTCTGCCAGCGCATCGGTTGGGGTCTTGGCATCGAGAATGACAAGATCCGCGGGATTCCCAACCGCGATCCCGTAGTCAGGCAGCCGCATCAGCCGCGCAGGCAGCGTCGTGATCAGGTCCAGACAGCACGGAAAATCGCCCGGCCCGCATTGCGCGACATTGGCATAGAGATTCGCCATGCGGAGCAGCGAACAGTCACCGAAAGGGGTGAAGGGATTGAGAACGTTGTTGGTCGCGATCGAGCAGACCACACCTTGCGCGGCGAGACGATGGGCTGGTGCGAGCCCGCGCGGCTGAGCGTAGGCCGATTGCCGCCCCATCAAATACAGGTCTGTCGCCGGGAGCACAGTCAGTGCAACTCCGGAATCGGAAAGCCGGTGCCCGATCACAGCCAGCGTTTCCGGATCGACCATCGATAGTTTGCTGACATGGCCAATTGTGACGCGACCCTGCCAGCGATGGTGCTCAGACTGGCGGCAGACTTCGTCGAGATGCATCCAGCTCGGATCGAGGTCGAAGTCGAGATGGAAGTCGAGGTCGACGTCAAATTCCCTTGCCAGTGCGAAGAGACGGTCGATCTGGGCAACCGGGTCGGTATCAGTATAGGGGCAGCCGCCGAGGAGGTCGGCGCCATCGCGTAACGCTGCAAGCAGCAGCGCCTCCGTGCCCGGGTCGTTGGTCAAGCCCTCTTGTGGGAAGACGCAGATCGAAAGATCGAGCGCCCAGGCATAGTCGGTTCTCAAGGCCTTGATCGCCTGAAAGCTCCGAATCCCGGCACGGAGATCGACCTCGACATGAGTGCGCATGCGGGTCGTGCCCTTCGCGATTGCCTTGTCGAGCACGCAAGCGCCGCGCTCGTAGACATCGGTCACGCTAAAGTCCCGTTTCATCGCGGCCACAGCCGCAAGGGCGTTGCTGAGCCCGCCATGGGAGTGGCCGCAGCGGCCAAGCAAGCAGGCCTTGTCGAGATGGATATGGCTGTCGACGAAACCTGGCACGACAAGGCGGCCACCGACGTCATGGGCCGGTGCATCGGTGACGAGATTTGGTGCCATGGCGACGATACGACCGGCGCTGACTCCGATGTCCTGCGGCCGCTCGCATCCCGCAATGGCGGCCTGGCGGAAGACGAGATCGAGAGCTGTGTCGGACGGCATGATGCTGCTTCGGAATCGGCATTGAATGGATCGAAAACATGCATGCACTTAATGTGCCGGGATGATGCTCTCCGACGCACCGCCGTTGAGCCATGGCTGCGGCGAGGAGGGGAAGGCGCGAGAGGAGGCGAGATAGTCAGGCGTCGCCATGAACCCGTGGGGGTCACGGGCCCCCGAGCCAGGCGCCTGGCTCGGGGGCCCGCTGTCGCCGGGATGTCTGGAACGAGAATGTTGCCTCGATCCTGCAGCCGCACGGCATCGCCGCGGGCAGCGCTATTCCGCTGCGTCCAGGCGCCGCTTGCGGACGGTGGATCGCGTGACCGGCGCGTCAGCATAGGGCGCCAGGATATCCATGATGTCGCGGCCGCGGGGCTTGGCCTGCGCGACGAGGGCCCGCTCCGCCACCGAATCGAGGTGGTGATGCATCAAGCTCATCACCTTCTCCGCATCGCCGCTTTCAAGCGCATCGATGAGCAGGCGATGCTCATTGATTGCGCATTCCGAGGAATGCGGGCGGCTGAACAGCGATAGCGTCAGGCAACAGCGATAGGCGATCTCGCTGACATAGCGGATCATGATCGCGCTTTCCGTCATGGTGGCGAGAAGGATGTGGAATTCGGTGGCGAGCCGGATCGAGACCGCGTCGGGCCCACCGCGTGCCGCGTCTTCCTGATCGATATGAGCGCGTAGCGCCGTGAGCTGGGCCTTGCTCAACCTGCCTGCGAGCTGGCGCACGACGAGGCGCTCGAGCTGGATCCGAATATCGAAGGTGTCGCGCGCCTCTTGCCAGCTCGGGGTGGCGACGACGGCGATGCGGTTGCGGCGTAATTCCACCAGGCCCTCGGCCGCGAGCTGGCCGAGCGCGTGGCGCGCGATCGTGCGGCTCACGCCAAAGCGTTCCCCGAGCGCATCCTCCGGCAGTTTGGCGCCAGGCTCGAGCGCCTGCTCGATGATCGCACGCCGCAACGCCCGGCAGATCGTTCCGACCTTGTCCGATGGGCTGTCTTCGGCCTTGTCGCGCGCCATGTCCCGTGTCCGCGTGTGAAGCCACCCCTCTTAGCGCCTCGGTTCCAAACTCTGCAATCTGCTCGGATCGGGAGCCGCCGGATAGAATACAAGATGGCATCATGATTGCATGCACTTTTGGGAATGAACCTCGCGATAGCCACACTCCCTATCGTCTCGGCTCCTGATGCGATCATGGCACAGGGCACCATGACACGGCCGGGCTCGGCGATCGAACTGTCGCAGACGAGCGTCACCTTCGGGCGGGGCGCAAACGCCGTTCCCGCCTTGGCGGAGACGACCCTGCGTATCCAGGACGGTGAGTTCCTCGCGCTGGTCGGCCCGTCGGGTTGCGGCAAGTCGACGATCCTGAAGCTCGTCAGCGGGCTCGTGCAGCCGACGACGGGCGTCGTCATCGTGGGTGGCCGCGAGGTTGCGGCGAAGGCGCTCAGGATCGGGATGGCATTCCAGAACCCGACCATGTTGCCCTGGCTGACGATCGAACAGAACGTCATGTTGCCCTTGAAGATCGTCCAGCCTTTCCGCTCGCGTTATCGGCGGGAGAAACGCGCTGCTTTCCGCGACAAGGCGCATGCATTGCTGGCGCAAGTCGGATTGCAGGGATTTGCCAGCAAATATCCCTGGCAACTCTCAGGCGGCATGCTTCAGCGGGCCAATCTTTGCCGAGCGTTGATCCATGAGCCGCGCATGCTGCTGCTCGATGAGCCCTTTGGCGCTCTCGATCAGTTCACGCGCGAGGAACTTTGGGCGATCCTGCAGGATCTTTGGCTGGCTCACCGTCCGACCGTGCTGCTGGTGACGCATGATCTGCGCGAGGCCGGATTCCTGGCGAGCCGCATCTGCGTGATGAGCGCGCGGCCCGGCCGCATCCTCGACGACAGCGAGGTTGCGTTTGCGCGCCCGCGCACCATCGCCATGAGCTTCGAGCCGGATTTCGTGGCGCTGAACCAGCGCTTGCGTGACTTCATTGTTGATGCCCGCTCGGCGCCGGCAAGCCAGGACGGTGCATGAGATGAGCGAGTTCAAGCGCAAGTTCTGGGCAGCGGCGCTGATCGCGCTCTTCTTCGCGTCCTGGGAGCTGTTCTGCCTGCTCGCGGGCGTGTCGGACCTGATCCTGCCGCGGCCAAGCCAGGTCTTCGCTACGCTTCTCGCGCGCTTCCCTGTTCTCTGGCCCCATATCCTGCAGACGCTGGCGACGACGATGGCCGGCTTCGTCCTCGGCGTCCTGCTCGGGGTCTTCCTTGGTGCGACGATCGGGGTGTCGCGCACGGCCTATGACACGGTCTATCCGCTACTGATCGGCTTCTCCTCGATCCCCAAGGTCGCGGTCGTGCCGATCTTCGTGCTCTGGTTCGGCTCCGGCACAGTCCCGGCCGTGCTGACCTCGCTCGCGATGTGCTTCTTCCCGATCGCCGTCAATATTGCGACCGGGCTTGCCACCACCGAGCCGGAAATGGAGGACGTGCTGAAGGCGCTCGGCGCCAGCAAGCTCGACATCCTGTGGAATGTCGGCCTGCCGCGGACGATGCCGTTCTTCTTCGCCTCGCTGAAGGTCGCGATCACCTATGCCTTCGTCGGCACCGTGCTGGCGGAAACCGTCGCCTCCAATCGCGGCATCGGCAACGTGATGATGAGCGCCTCGTCGAATTTCAACGTGCCGCTGGTCTTTGCCGGGCTCTTCATCCTCGCCGGCCTGGGAGTCGCGCTCTACGCCGCGTTCTCGCTGATCGAGATGCGTGTCACCGGCTGGGCCAATCGCAAGAACGACTTCGCTGCCGCCTGATCCAATTCGTATCAACCAGAGGGGACATGAGGATGCTCAAGACGTTGACCGCGACGCTGTTCGCAGGCCTTGCACTGGCCAACTCCGCCATGGCGCAGGAGACGACGCTCAAGTTCACGCTGGGCTGGAAGACCCAGGGCTCCGATGCGGTGTTCTTCGTCGCCCGTGACAAGGGCTACTACAAGGCAGAGGGCTTGAACGTCGTGATCGACCAGGGCGAGGGTTCGGGCGCGACGGTGACGCGCATCATGGGCGGCGCCTATGACGCCGGCTTCGGCGACGTCAACGCCATCATCCAGAACGCGGCTGCCAAGCCGGGCGAAGCGCCGGTGATGGTGTACATGATCTGGAACCGGCCGCCCTTCGCCATCTCGAGCAAGAAGGCGACCGGCATCACCACACCGAAGGACCTCGAAGGCAAGACATTGGGTGGGGCACAGGGCACCCCGACGACCCGGCTGCTCGAGGTCTTCGCCCGCAAGAATGGCCTCGACATCAGCAAGATCAAGCTCTCGAACATGGCGCCCAACCTGCAGGAGCCGCTGCTGATCAAGGGCGATGTCGACGGCGCGCTCGTCTTCAACATCACCGGCTACTTCAACCTGCTTCTCAACCGGCAGGATCCCGACAAGGATTTCAACTGGCTGAGCTTCGGGGATTACGGGCTCGACCTCTATTCCAACGGGCTGATGGTCTCGCAGAAGCTGCTGAAGGATAACCCCAAGGCGGTGGCAGGGCTCGTTCGTGCGACCAACAAGGCCATGATCGAGATCGCTAAGGACCAGGCCCTCGGCATGAAGGGCGTGATGAATTTCGACAATCTCGTCAACGAGGCTGTCGAGAAGAAGCGGCTGCAATACTCCTTCAGCGAACTGATCGTCTCGCCGGAAATGAAGGAAATCGGTGTCGGCGACACCAAGGACGACCGCATGGCGCGCGCCATCGACATCATTGCCGAGGGCTATCAGCTCGCCCGCAAGCCGAAGCCCGAAGAGATCTTTTCGCGCCAGTTCCTTCCGCCCAAGGCGGAGCGCGAGCTGGTCTACACGGCAAATTGATCGGCCATGGCGGCAGGGCGGCGCGATCGGCACCGTCCTGACCGATCCGTCGCTGGTTTGTGACCAGGCGTCGGTGATTGTTTTCTATGCTCGTCAACGTCGCATGACACAGGGAGATTCTGCCCTTCGCGATTACTGGTGCGCGCCGCGGTCGTGGCTACGCGGGCTGTACAGTCCCGACGTCGCGCCCGATCTTCGTGTAGATACCGGCGCCGATCATGCCACCATCGACGGCGAGATCCGTGCCGGTGATGAAGCGGCTATCGGGTCCGAGCAGGAACATCACCGCGCCGGCGATCTCGTCCGGGTCGGCACCACGCGCGAGTGGCGTCATCATCCGGTTCCCTTCGAAGAAGGCGGTTGCGCGCTGAGCGTCGTAGCCTCCGTTGGGCTGATTGATCATCGGGGTATCGACCAGCCCCGGGCAGATCGTGTTCACCCGAATTCCCCGAGCCGCCAGTTCGATGGCAGCCGCCTTCGCGAGACCGCGCAGCCCCCATTTGCTGGCGGTGTAGGCGGCGCTGAAATAGCCGGTGAGGCCAGCCGTGGAAGACACGTTCACGATCGACCCGCCGTCGGCCATGTGCGGCGCCAGGTGCCGGATACCCAGGAAGGCGGCATTGAGGTTGACGTTCAGCACGGCCAGCCACTCGTCATGCGTGGTCTCCGTAACGGTCTTGCGCAGCGTGATGCCGGCGTTGTTGACCAGCCCTGAGAGCGAGCCTCCGAGTGTGCCGGCTGCGGCGAGGATCTCGGCCCAGGATTCCTCCCGCGATATGTCGGCCGTGACGACACTCAGCCTGTCCGCTGTGTCGCCGAGCACTGACCAATGCGGGTCGTCGGGGCCAAGCACGTCGGCGACCACGACCTTCGCGCCGGCCGCAAGAAGGCGGGACACCTCGGCAGCGCCTTGCCCCCTTGCCCCACCGGTGACGACGAAGACCCGATCCTGCCAGAAGGACGAACTCATGACCTGCCGATGCCTCCGTCGACACCCAGAACGTGGCCGGTGATGTAGCCGGCGGCATCGGAAGCGAGGAAGCTCACGGAATCCGCGATCTCTGTCGGCTGCCCCATGCGTCCGAGTGGCGTCCGACCAAGATAGATCGCCTTCTGCTCGGGATCGGCATGCATCCATGCGCTCATCGGGGTCTCGATATAGCCGGGGGCGATGGCGTTGACGCGAATGTTCAGGGGGCCCCACTCGATCGCGAGACAGGACGTCAGATGCGCGATTGCGGCCTTGGCAGCAGCATAATGAGCGCAGTTGGGCCGGGCCTTCAGGCCGGCATAGCTTGAGAGGTTGACGATCGAACCACCGCCGCCGTCCTTCATGACCCGCGCAGCGGCCTGTGCCCCGAAGAATGCCGCCGTCAGATTGACGTCGATCGACTTGCTCCAGTCATCGACCGTGATGTCGAGTGCGGCCTGGCGTTCCAGGAAGCCCGCGTTGTTCACCCAGATGTCGATGCGGCCGTGATCGGCTGCGATCTGCGCGACGGTATCCTGCAGGGCGGCCGTATTCGCGATGTCGACGATCCGGCGATCGATGCCGGCCGACCCTGGTCCGTCCTGGCGGTCGAGCGCAACGACCCTGGCGCCTTCGGCATTCAGCTTCGCGCAGATGGCTGCTCCAATGCCGCCGCTCGCGCCGGTCACGACGGCGATCTTGCCCCGATGGGCCTTCTGGCAATCCTGCATGGTTCCCGTTCCTGGAAGAATGGGCCGCACGCTGTGCGGCCCGGTTGGTCAGCGACCGCTGCGGATCTGGCTGAGGGGGACGCCGCGGGTTTCGCGGATCATGATGGCGGCGATGACGGCGAGGGCGCCGAGGACCATGATGTAGAGCGAGAACACCCAGGACAGTCCGATCGAGCTCAGCCAGGCGTTGAGATAAGGGGCCGTGCCTCCGAAAATCGCGACCGAAAGCGACGACAGGAAGCCGACTCCGAGCGCCCGCTGCTGGGTCGGGATCTGCTCTGCGATCAGGGTCGGGTAGATCGAGGCGATGATCGCCCAGACGGCCAGGCCGATGCCTTGAGAGAGGAAGAGGGTCCAGGGCTCGTTTGTCAGAATCGCTGCGACCGGGATCGGAGCCAGGATCAGTCCGAGCCCATAGATGAACACCATCGGCTTGCGGCCGACCTTGTCTGCGAGGTGCCCGAACAAGGGCAGCAGACAGAGAACGACGAGTTGAGCGAGCAGGCTCGCGATGAGGGCTCCGCGGGCATCCATTCCGCGCGCGGAGATCGCAAAGCTCGGAGCGAAGGTCACCCAGGTGTAGTAGGCGACATTGGAGCCGGCCGAGAAGAAGACCACCTTCAGCAGGATCTGGAGTTTGTCGCGGCCATTCATCGGCGCGACAACCGCAGGTGTGGCTTCGTCCGCGTCATAGACCGGGGACTCATGCGCGGCGCGGCGCATGTAGAGCGCGAACAGACCGAGGATACCACCGAAGGCGAAGCCGAGACGCCAGCCATAGGCCATCATGTCCGCCGGCGAGAATAGCGACGTCAGCACGATACCGAGGAGGGTCGCCGCCATGACGCCGAGCGTCACGCTGATGAAGACGCTGCTTGCCCAAAGGCCGCGCCTTTCGGCGGGAGCGATCTCTGCAACATAGGCATAGGAGACGCCGGACTCTCCGCCATGCGCCAGGCCCTGCAGCAGGCGTGCGATCAGCAACAGCGCCGACGCCCAGATTCCGATGCTCGCGTAGGAGGGGATGAGGGCGATCATCAGGCTGGCCGCAGCCATCGTCGACATCGTCACGATCAGGGTGTTCTTGCGGCCGATCCGATCGCCGAAGCGCCCAAAGATGATGCCGCCGATCGGTCTCGCAACGAAACCAACCGCAAAGACGGCGAGCGTCGAGAGCAGCGCGGATGTGGAGTCCGTCTTCTCGAAGAAGTTGGCTGCGAGATAGACGGCGAAGGTGCCATAGAGCGTCCAGTCGAACCACTCGAGCAGATTCCCGACGGCGGCGGCTCGGAGCGACTGGAGCGATTTGCTCCTAGCGACACGATCGTGCGGACGCGCGGCCTCGCCGCCCGCCAGAATATCGGCTGACATGAATTCCTCCCTGGTGGCTCTTTGGCCGTTCTGTTTAGAGATGGGTCGAGAACCAGCGCGCTGCCGCGCTGCTCGTCGTCTCGAAATGCTGCTGGTAGGCGGAGTAATGGCCGCCCTGGAGCAGCAGCAATTCCTTGGGCTCGCGCGCCTGGGTGAAGGCGTCGAGTTGAAGATCGGTCGGCGTCTGAAGGTCGTTGTCGGCAACGATCATCAGGAGCGCTGCGGGCCCGATCCGCGACACCCATTGACCTGGCTCGTAGCTGCGCGCGAGTTCGAGAGATCGGATGGTCACTTCGTTGCGCCATTCGGGGCAGCGCGCGGCCTGTCCGATCATGTAGTCGTATGATTCCGCGCCGGGATAGGCGACGTCCGGCCCTTCATCCTGCCCGACCTCGCGCATCGTGCCTGGCGGTTGTCCGTTCAGGCGCGCCAACCGGTCATCCGCGAAAAAGCGCTGGAGCGTCTCGGCGTGGCGCGGATGGACCTTCCGCAGGCCGGACAGGTAGCCGCTGATCGTCGGAACCTGGCTCACGACGCATTTCACCCGGCGATCGGTGGCACCGACTACGAGGACATGGCCTCCGCTGTAGCTGGTTCCCCAGATCCCGATGCGCTGCACGTCGACGTCGGGGCGCGAACAAAGATAGGTGACCGCAGTCCTATAGTCCTCCTGCTGCCAGGCGGGATCGATCTCCTGGCGGGGCAGTCCGGAGCTCTTGCCGAGCCGCCGATAATCGAAGGTCAGGCAGGCGATGCCCTGTGCCGCAATGATGCGGGCATAGTCCTCGAGATCACCGCCCGCGACCATTCCCCAGCCGTGTCCGAGGGCAACGGCGGGAAGCGGTCCGCTCGTCGACGGCAGATGGAAGGAGCCGCGAATGACATCCTCACCGGCGCGAAATTCCACGGGGGTGGTTGAAACGTCCATTCGCCTGTCCTCCTGATCCGCCTTGGCGCTGGCTGCGGGAGCGGATGTATTTTCAAGAGGTTTTGGCGAATGGTGCCTCTTGATCAACGCCGCAAAACAACTTTATCAATCGGTATTCCCGATTGATCAGGCGCCATGGATCTCCGCAAACTCGATTGCTTCCTGGCCGTGGCTCACCGGCTGCACTTCGGCCAGGCCGCCGAAGCACTGGGCGTGAAGCAATCCGTCGTATCGGAGTCGATCAAATCTCTCGAGAGCCATCTCGGAGGTCGGCTGTTTGAGCGGACGAGCCGGCGCGTATCGCTCACAGCTCTCGGGCAAGCTCTGCTGAAGGATCTCGAACCGCCGGTCAATGCTCTCAGGGCGGCGCTTGGCGATGCGCACAAACGCGCTCAGGGCCAGCAGACGGAATTGCTCGTCGGCTATCTCGGCGGTGGATTCTACGAGCTCACATCGGCGGTGGTTGCGGAATTCGCGCGCTCTCGTCCCGACATCTCGCTCCGCTTCGTCGAGCTCAACTATCTGAACCAGGGATCGGCGGTCCTGGACGGCAAGGTCGACGTGGCGCTGGCGCGGCTGCCGCTTGCGACACACAGCCTGACGCGAGGCGCCATTCTCTTCCAGGATGCACGCACGCTCGTTGTGCCGAGCGGACACCGCCTGGCGGCCAACAAGCTGGTGGATCCAGAAGAGCTGCAATACGAGCGAATGGTCCGATTGCCCGCCGGCGCAGCGTCCGACGAGTGGTGCAACTATCATTTTCCGCGTGTGACCCCGTCGGGGCAGGCCATCGCCGACGGTCCCGAGATCGCGACGGTGCGAGAAGGGCTGGTCGCGGTCGCAGCCGGCCAATGCGTCATGACCTTGACCTCGCGAGCCCGGAACTACTTCGCCCATCCTGGCGTCGAGTTCATCGAGATTGATCTGCCGCCGATCCAGAGCGCCCTGACCTGGCGCACTTTCGATCACCGCTCAGGGCCCCGAGATCTCGAAATGGCGGCAAGGGCCGTCGCCGCCCGCCTCGGCACGCTCGCCCTTGCAGAAGGCCCGCGCTGATCGGGGCGGCCTCGCAATTCCGGTCTTCCCGGGGCCTGGCGATCAGCTCTCGTCGGCCAGGGGGTGCAGGTCGCGCACCATGCTCTTCAGGCGCTCGTCGAGGACATGGGTGTAGATCTGGGTCGTGGCGATATCGGCATGGCCGAGCAGTTCCTGCACGACGCGAAGATCCGCACCGTTCTGCAGCAGATGGCTGGCGAAGGCGTGGCGCAGCACGTGCGGGCTCAGCGCCGCGGATAAGCCGGCTGCCCCGGCCAGCATCTTGAGGTCGCGGCCAAAGGCCTGGCGCGTCAGATGCCCACTCTCGCCGTCGGACGGGAAGAGCCAGCGGCCGTCCGCGCTTCCAGCCTGGCGCAGGGCCTCCAGATAGCTGCGTGCGGCCTCGCGGGCAGCGTCGTTCAGCGGCACCAGCCGGTCCTTGTTGCCCTTGCCGCGCACGACAAGGAAGCGCTCGCGCGTCGTTGCCGCTGAGAGCGGCAACGCCATCAGTTCGGACACGCGCAGGCCCGTGGCGTAGAGCATCTCGATCAGGCAGCGCATGCGCAGGGCCTTCGGCCGTGCCGCCGGGGTAAGACCATCGCGTTCGCTGAGGAGCCGCGCCGTCTCGATCAGGCGATCGACATCGGCGACGGAAATGACCTTGGGCAGCGGCCGGCCCTGCCTTGGTCCGTCGATCGCGGCGGAGGGGTCGGCGCCCGTCAGCCCTTCCGTATAGAGGAAGCGATGGAACTGGCGCACCGCGGAAAGCCGGCGCGCCGTCGATGACGCCTTCAATCCACGGGCTGCAAGATCGGCGAGCCAGTCCCGGATGTCCTGGGCGCCGATGGAGCCGAGGTCGCCGCGGCCGGCGATGAAGCCGGTATAGTCGTCGAGGTCGCGCTCATAGGCCTCGAGCGTGTTCTTCGCCGCGCCGCGCTCCGCCGCGAGCATGTCGAGAAAGGCCGTGATCCGGCTGCGCGCCAGCCGGCTCATCGCTGCTGCAGCTTGGACGGTGGCACGATCTCGACCATCTCGCGCTGCTCGGGCTGGACGAAGGTGACCAGCGCGATCATTCCGGCGAAGATCAGCCCGCCGACGATGGCGAGAAAGGCGATGAATCTGAAGAGGGTCGGCACGGGCCGGATGTCTCCTGGAACCTTGCCCCGATTCAGGACTATCCGGTTATTCCCGATGCCTGGCGGTTCGCGCAAGTGCAGACCGGTTCATCAGCGTCGTGAGGGCATGACGTCGGCTGACGGCTCATGCTAGACCGGCTGCGAGGAAATGCCGCGATGACAATAGCCGACCCCATCGAGAACCTGGACAATTCCGAGTTGCGCAGTCTGCTCGGGAAGCGCGCAGTCGTGCTTGTCGGCATGATGGGCTCGGGCAAGAGTTCCGTGGGGCGGCGGCTGGCAACGCGGCTCGGCCTGGCTTTCGTCGACGCCGACGTCGAAATCGAAACTGCGGCCGGCATGACGATTCCCGAGATTTTCGCGCAGCGCGGCGAAACCGAGTTCCGTGACGGCGAGAGACGCGTCATCAGCCGGGTTCTGGCGACACGCGCGCCGCTGGTGCTCGCGACCGGGGGCGGCGCCTTCATGAACGCGGAAACGCGGGAGCGCATCATCGAACTCGGCATCTCGATCTGGCTCAAGGCGGATGCCGATGTGCTGATGCGCCGGGTGCGCAAGCGCTCCAACCGGCCCTTGCTGCAGACTGCCGACCCTGAAGCGACGATGCGGCGGATGCTGGCGGAGCGCGAACCGGTCTATGCACTGGCTGATGTAACGGTGACCTCGCGCGATGACCCCCATGAGGTCGTCGTCGAGGAGGCGATAGTCGCGCTCGATCGCCATTTGCGTTCCCTTGAGAGCCTTTGAGCTGCTGAGAGCGAAGACATGATCAAACCTGCGAACGAGAAGTCCGGCGCGCGGATCGTGGTTCCCGTTGCGCTCGAAGGGCGCAGCTACGACATCCATATCGGCCGCCACCAGCTTTGCGAGGCGGCGAGCCTGATCGCCAGCTTCGCGCCTGGCGCCAAGGCGGCGCTGGTCACCGACGAGCATGTCGCCGGCCTGCATGCGCCCGCCTTCGAAACCTGCCTCCAACAGGCCGGCGTCGCGACCACGCGGATCGAGATCCCGCCCGGCGAGGCATCGAAATCCTATGCTCGGTTCGCGGCGCTTTGCGACGCGCTGCTCGCTGCGAAGATCGAGCGCAACGATCTCGTCATCGCCTTTGGCGGCGGTGTGGTCGGCGACCTGACCGGTTTCGCGGCGGCCGTGCTCAGGCGCGGCGTGCGCTTCGTGCAGATCCCGACGACGTTGCTGTCGCAGGTCGATTCCTCGGTCGGCGGCAAGACAGGGATCAACTCCTCGCATGGCAAGAACCTGATCGGCGCCTTCCACCAGCCAGCCCTGGTCATTGCCGACACGGCGCTGCTCGATACGCTGAGCGAGCGGGAGTTCAAGGCTGGCTATGCCGAGGTTGTGAAATACGGGTTGATCGGCGACCCGAATTTCTTCGACTGGTGCGAAGTCAACTGGAGCCGCATCATTGCAGGCGGACCCGAGCGCGATCATGCTGTCGCCGTGTCCTGCCGCGCCAAGGCGGCGATCGTGGCACGGGACGAACGCGAGGAGGGGGACCGCGCCTTGCTCAATCTCGGCCATACCTTCGCTCACGCGCTGGAGCGCCTAACCGGCTATGACGCGAACCGGCTGGTGCATGGCGAGGCGGTGGCGATCGGTCTTGCGCTCGCCTTCCGCTTCTCGCAGCGGCTCGGCCTTTGTTCCGGACAGGATGCAGGGCGGGTCGCGGCGCATCTCGATGCCGTCGGCCTGCCGAGCCGATTGCAGCAGGTGCCGGGCGGGGCCGGCAGCACGGAGGAGATCGTTGCCGCGATGACCCAGGACAAGAAGGTCAAGCGCGGCGTGCTGACCTTCATCCTGGCGCGCGGCATCGGCAAGAGCTTCATCGCGCCGGGCGTCGCGGCGGACGAGGTCAGGGACTTCATCGAGGCCGAGCTCGCGGCCGCCTGAGCACGCTGGGACCATGCTCGAGAACATCAACCCCTGGCTGGCCGCGCTGATCGTCCTGATCTGCCTGTTGCTATCAGCCTTCTTCTCGGGCAGCGAGACGGCGCTGACGGCTGCCTCGAAAGCCCGGATCGCCGCGCTGGAGAAGGCGGGAAGCCGACGGGCCGGCATCGCGATGCGGCTGCTGGCGACGCGGGAGCGGCTGATCGGCGCCATGCTGATCGGCAACAATGTCGTCAATATCGGTGCCTCGGCCTTCGCCACCAGCGTGCTGGTCGCGGCCTTCGGCAATGCCGGGGTGATCTATGCGACGGCCGTGATGTCGGTCCTCGTGATCATCTTCGCGGAGATCATGCCGAAGACAGCGGCGATCGCGAAGCCCGACCAGGCGGCGCTGCGGCTGGCGCGGCCGGTGGCCTGGGTCGTTGCCGTGCTGGGCCCGCTGACACTGGCGATCGAATGGTTTGTTCGGCGCTTCCTGCGCCTCTTCGGCATCCGTATCGACGAGAACCAGTCGATCCTTTCACCGAATGAAGAGCTGCGTGGTCAGGTCGACCTGATGCACCAGGAGGGGGCGGTCAAGAAGGCCGATCGCGACATGCTCGGCGGGCTGCTCGACCTGAAGGAGCTCGGCGTCGAGGACGTGATGATCCACCGCACCAAGATGCGGACGATCAATCTCGATATCGGACCGGAAGCGATCGTGCGCGAGGTCCTGGCCTCGCCCTATACGCGGATGCCGCTCTGGCGCGACAAGCCGGAGAACATTGTCGGCATCCTGCACGCCAAGGACCTGCTGCGGGCGCTCGATGCTGCCGGCGGGGATGCCGGCAAGCTCGACGTGGCGCAGATCGCCCTCGCGCCCTGGTTCACCCCGGTCACGACCTCGCTGCCTGATCAGCTCAAGGCCTTCCTGGCGCGCAAGACCCATTTCGCGCTTGTCGTCGACGAGTATGGCGAGGTGATGGGGCTGGTGACGCTCGAGGATATCCTCGAGGAAATCGTCGGCGATATCCGCGACGAACATGACATCGCGGTGCCGGGCCTGCGCCAGCAGGTGGATGGGTCGGTGGTCGTTGATGGCGGAGTGCCGATCCGGGACCTGAACCGCGCGATGGACTGGGACCTGCCCGACGAGGAGGCGACAACGATTGCCGGCCTCGTCATTCACGAGGCCCGCACCATCCCCGAGGCCGGGCAGGCCTTCACCTTCCACGGCTTCAAGTTCGAAGTGGTGCGCAAGAGCCGCAACCGCGTGACCTCGCTCCGGATCACCCCCCTGGCGCTTGCCCTCGCCGCTACGGGCTGAACACTAGCACCAGGAAGACGAAGAAGACGCAGAGATGCACGGCGCCTTCCAGCATCGTCGTGCGTGAGCCGGTGAAAGTCAGCGTGCTCAGCATCAGCGTCATCGCCAGGATGACCATATTGGTGGCCGACAGGCCGAGCGTGACCGGCTGGCCGGTGAGAAGGCCGATGCCCAGCACGGCAGGCACCGTCAGGCCAAGCGTCGAGGCTGCCGCACCCAGGCACAGATTGATCGCGCGCTGGAGCTGGTTGGCATTGATCGCGCGCAGGGCCGTAATGCATTCCGGCGTGAAGACGACCATCGCGATCAGGATGCCGCCGAGCGCCGGGGGGGCGTCGAGCTTGGCGATGCCGAAATCGAGCACGGCCGCCAGGCTCTTCGCCAGGATGACGATCGGCAGGATATTGGCCAGGAGCAGCCCGATATTGGGCAGGATGCTCCCGGACGCGGCGTGCCCGACGCCTTCGACCTGAGGCTGCGCTTCGCCGGTGCGTGCCAGCATGTCAGGCTCGATGAAGAAATCGCTGTGGCGGCCGGTCTGCAGGATCAGGAAGGCCGCGTAGAGCGCCAGGGTGAACAGCGAGAAGCAGATGGCCTGCACGTTGGTCAGCGTGCCGTCGCTGGTCGAGGTGGTGAAATTCGGCAGAACCAGCGCGATGACCGTCAGCGGGATGATCACGACCAGATAGGCGGTGGCACCTTGCAGATTGTAGCTCTGCTGGAAATGGCGCAGGCCGCCGAAGATCAGCCCGATGCCGACGACGCCGTTGAGCACGATCATCAGCACGGCGAACATCGTGTCGCGGCCAAGTGTCGGCGCCCCGGTTGCCCCGAGCATCACGGCCCCGATCAGCGCCACCTCGATGATGACGATCGAGAGCGTCAGGATCAGCGTGCCATAGGGTTCGCCCAGCCTGTGCGCCAGTTCCTCCGCCTCATGCACGACGCCGATCGCCGACCAGGCGATGATGCCGAGCAACCAGGCAAAGATCAGCATGGACAGGACGGGGGAGCCAAGCTGCCCGAGAATCGTCTTGCCGAAGAACAGATAAGCAAGGACCGAGGCCCAGGCGCAGATGAGGCGGATGATCATGCTGGTCAAAGACAGACCCCATCCTTGTGGCGGGCGGACGACAAACGAGACATCGCCCGGCGAGGACGCCGGGCGATGGACCGAGGGATATACGCGCGGCGTCGGAGGATCGTTGGCTCCGCCGCGCCTCATTCGCAAGTATTCACTGTCGGCGTAGCACATCCGTCGCCAGATGGTCGGACGAAACACCATCGATGAAAAAGACCGCGCCGGACGAATTGCGCATGCGCAAGGGCAGGATAGCCTGATAGGCCTCTGATTCGTACCAGGCCTTCGCGGCCGCACGGTTCGGGAACTCGATCACGATCAGGTCGCCCGACCAGCTGCCCTCCAGCAGCTCCGGCGGATCGCCATGGATGATGAAGCGCCCCTGGAACGGTGCCAGCGTCGCATCGATACCTTCGAGATAGCCAATGATCTCATGTCCCAGAGCGACGTGGGTGAGGTGGGCCATGGCGTAGGTCTTCATCGTGAAATCCCCTTCGTTGTCAGCCGGGCTGGTCTGCCGATGTCGCGACCTTCGCCTGCAGATGGAATGAAGTCGATTACCTCCAGGGTTATCGCGGCAACCCGTTCGCAATCCCGCCGCAAACCCGCGCGACAGCTGGGGCATGACCAAGCGTCTCCTTCGTTCGCTGCTCTGCGGCGCCGCCCTCGTTACGGCCCTGATCGCGGCGGATCAGGGCAGGGCGCAGCCCGAGCCGAGCTTGCGCGCGGCCTGTTCCGAACTGCGGCAGGCGCTGCGGGGGCTCGAAGGGAAGGAGGGCGAACTCACGACCATCCAAGTCGAGGGAGAGTTGACCATGGTCCGCTCCGACGGGGCGCTGGTCTATCTCGCGCTCTGTCATGCGCCGGATCCGCAGGTTCTGTGCGTCACCTATGCCGAGAATGGCAGCAAGCTCGGCGACCGGGTCGTGGCCAGCGGCAGCTTCGAACGGGTCGGACCCAACCATGTGAAGCTCGATCCCTGTCTGCATCACGAACCGGACAAGGAGAGGCCGCGCTAAGGCATCGGCCCGAAAAGTGGATTGCGGTTTTCGGAAAAGCCGATGCAAAGACAAAGGGTTAGATCATCGGACTGGATACGATATCCGGTCCGATGATCTAAGGCATCGGCTCGAACAATGGATTGCGGTTTTCGGCACAGCCGATGATCCAAGGCCGTCCGGTGCAGCACGCGGTCAATCGGCGGCGAGCTTCTGGGCGAGCGGGCTGACCGCGTCCTCTGCCAGCATCGCGACCGGCTTGTCGGTGACGAGATACTGCGCCCGCGCCAGCGCGGCGAAGCGTCCGCCCCTGGCGACGAGTTCGTCGAAGGAGCCCATCTCGATGACGCGGCCCTGCTCGAAAACGAGAATCCGGTTGGCGTTGCGGATGGTGGCCAGGCGGTGCGCAATGACGAAAGTCGTGCGGCCCTTCATCACCTCGTCGAGCGCCTTCTGGAGCTTCACTTCCGTGGCAGCGTCGAGCGCGGAGGTGGCTTCGTCGAGAATCAGGATCGGTGGGTTCTTGAGGAGCGCGCGCGCGATCGAAAGGCGCTGGCGCTCGCCGCCAGACAGCGTGCGGCCGCGTTCGCCAACCAGGGTGTCGAGCCCGTCGGTCTGGCGCGCCATGACTTCGGTCGCCTGGGCCCGGTCGAGCGCCTCAAGCATCTCGGCATCGGTCGCGTCGGGCTTGCCGACGGTGAGATTCTCGCGGATCGAGCGAGCGAAGAGCATCGGCTCCTGAAAGACGACGCCGATATTGCGGCGCAGGCTGAGCAGCGAGATGTCCCGAATATCACTGCCATCGGCGAGGATACGGCCGGATTGCGGATCGAAGGCGCGGTGCAGCAGGCCGAGCGTGGTCGACTTGCCGGAGCCGGTCGAGCCGACAATGGCGATGGTCTCGCCGGGCTCGACGGCGAAGGACACGTCGGCGACCGCCGCGCGCTTGCCGTCATAGGAGAACGAAACGTCATCGAAGGTGATGCGGCCCTCGAGGCGGCCGACATCGGGCGCGCCCGGGAGATCGCGCACGGCCGGCATGGTGTCGAGCACCCCGAAGAATTCGCGCATCTTCGGCGCCTGCATGAAGATGAAGTTCACGAAGGAGACGATCTGCTCAAGCCGGCCGACCAGCATGGTGGCGAAGCCCATGAAGGTGACGATTTCACCGACGGTTGTCTGCCCCATCATCAGGAGCCAGGTGCCGACGACGAAGATCGCCAGCACGGTGAGCGTTGCCGAGGCGCGGGTTGCCACCGTCGCGATCGCCCACCAGGACAGCACCGGAAGCTGCGCCTCCAGCAGGCTGGCGATGGTGGAGCGCAGGCCGCGTACCTCCGCTTCGATGCGGGTGAAGCTCTGGATCACCGGGACATTGCCGAGCGCGTCCGAGGCGCGTTCGGCAAGGTTGGAGTGGTAACCTTCGACATTGCTCTGGAGCTTTTCGGTCTTGCGCAGCACGAAGGCCGTCAGCGTGCCAAAGAGCACGACGAGGCTGATCAGCAGCAGCCCGAGCTGCCAGTTCTTCCAGAGGGTGAAGGGCAGCAGGATGAAGAGCGCGACGAAGCTGGCGCAGTGTTCGCGGAAGAAGGAGAGCCATAGCGCCCACATGCCGCTGGTGCCTTCCAGCATCACCTTGAGCACCCGGCCGGAATGAGTCTGGGTGTGGTAGGCCAGCGGCAGGGTCAGGGCATGCTCGAAATAGTCGGCCATCACGGCGAGGCGGCGGCGATGGGCCAGCCGGTCGGCATGGAGGGCGACGAAAACGCTGGCTCCGATATTGAAGAGCCCGAAGCCGACCCAAGCCGCGATCAGGACATTGATGTCGCTCCAGTTTGGTCGCTGGCCGGAGCTCTGGATGCTGGTCAACCTGTCGATCAGCGTGCCGAACAGAATCGGCTCGGCGAAGGCTGCGGCCGCCAGCAGGATATTGGCGAGCGCAAGGATCAGCCCCAGCCGCTTTTCGGGGCCGAGTTCGCCGAGGACGCGGGCATAGAGCGCAAACAAGGACATCCGCGGAGCATTATCCGAGCCGCGGGCCTGAGCAAGTGCTCAAGCTTAACGCTTCGTTCAAACCGCTCCCGCTATGGTTACCAGACTGCCAAGACAGGGCGCTGCGCGGGTGCTGGATCTGCGTGGATCAGGATGGCTTAAATGGATATCGCAACCGGCGTCGGCATTCTGGGCGGTATCGCGACAATCATTTCGCTGATCATGATCGATGGTGGCAATTTCGCCGCCTATTGGGATAAGCACGCCGCGATCATCATCTTCGGTGGTGCCTCGGCCGCGACCATGCTGCGCTTCCCGTTCACCGTGATTGCCCATGGCATTCCGATGGGCTTCCGTTTCGCCTTCACGATGCGCTCGATCCATCCGCGCGAGTTGATCGACGAGATCACGCGCGTCGCCGAGATCGCCCGCAAGAGCGGCCCTGTCGCGCTGGAAAACGTCGAGGTCTCCGATCCGTTCCTGGCCCAGGGCCTGCGCTACATCGCCGACGGCTATGACAAGGAGTTCATCCGCGACACGATGGAGCGTGACCGCGACAACTTCCTGCAGCGGCTCGACGAGGGTTCGAAGGTCTATCGCGCCATCGGCGACTGCGCCCCGGCCTGGGGCATGATCGGCACGATTCTCGGCATGGTGACGATGTTCGCCAATATGAGCGACCCGTCCAAGCTTGGCCCCGCCATGGCGACGGCGCTGCTCGCGACGCTCTATGGAGCGATGGTCGCGAACATGTTCACGCTGCCAATCGCCGACAAGCTGCATATCAAGCTCGAGGAAGAAGAGATCTCGCGCACGCTGATCATCGACGGCGTCCTGCAGATGCGCGATGCCAAGAGCGCGACGCTGGTGCGCGAAATGCTGCTCGCCTATCTCCCCGACCATCATCGGGCCGAGATGGCCCAAGCGGCCTGACGGAAACCTGAGCGATGGCGAAGAAAAATCGCGGCGGCCATGGCGGTCACGGCTGGTTCGTGACCTTCGCCGATCTGATGGCGCTGCTGATGGCGTTCTTCGTCATGGTCGCGGCCTATTCGAGCCAGGACAAGAACAAGCTCCAGATCGTCGCGGGCTCGATGCGCGAGGCTTTCGGCACACAGACCGACATGCGGCTCGCCGGCATCGTCGAGGTCGACGGCATCCCGACCAAGACCCATATCAAGAACGCCTATATCCGGCCGCTCAGCGATGCGTCCGACACGACAGCGCCCAACCACAACCAGCAGAAGGAAGACGGCCTGGTCTCGGCGACGCATGACCGTGGCTTTGCGCTCGCGGCCGCCTCGCTCCGGCAGGCCCTGCGCGAGATGCCGGAGATCGCCGAGCTCTCGCGTAACATCCTGGTGGAGGTTTCCGAGGCGGGCATCGATATCCAGCTCGTCGATCAGGATGGGCGGGCGATGTTTGCCGAGGGCTCGGCGCAGCCGAACGAGCGCATGCGCAAGCTGCTCGCGGCCGTCGCCCCGACGCTGCGGCGGATGTCCAACAAGATCGCGATCACGGGCCATACGGCGGCGCCACGTCCCGGAGCGGCCCCGGAAGGCAATCCCTGGGAGCTCTCCGTGGCGCGTGCCGCGGCGGTCCGCGAGATCCTCAGCAATACGGGTGTCCCGGATGACCGCTTCGCCTCCGTCACCGGCAAGGGCGACACCGAGCCGCTGATCAAGGACAATCCTTATCTCGCCTATAACCGCCGTGTCGGGATCGTCCTCAAGGCGGATGCACCGCCGCTGCCCTTCGGCGCGAAACCCTGAGGCAGCTTCGTCTCAGCGCGTCAGCCTTGCCTCAGGGGGCGAGGATCAGTGCCCAGTAGACCTGATATTTCGAGCCCGGCGCATAGGCGGTGGCAATGCCCATGCGGGTGGCGCCCGGCGTCTTCATGACA
Organism: Allobosea sp. P4_E12; assembly: GCF_056401655.1. NCBI lineage: Bacteria > Pseudomonadati > Pseudomonadota > Alphaproteobacteria > Hyphomicrobiales > Alloboseaceae > Allobosea > Allobosea sp. P4_E12. The sequence continues at coordinate 141,877 of NZ_JBFUIY010000018.1, forward strand.
CGGTCGTGCTGCGGCGAGTCGCGCCAGCCCGAGAAAGCTTCGGCCAACCGCCGATAGCCGGCGGACAGATTGGCTTCCGCTCCCGGCTGGCCGGCCCGCGCCAGCCGCGCCTTGACGGCTTCGGCCTGGACTGGCTTGTCGGCCGCGGCCATGGCGCCGGCCTCCTGCTCGGCAGCCTCGACCAGGGCCGGATCAAGTTTCAGCGTGCCGAGCCCGTGGTTCATCCGGTAGGCCGAGATCATGGCGCGCGCCTCATTTGCATCGACCCGGGCCGAGGGCGAGCCGAGATCGCGGTAGAAAGCGGGCTGGCTGGTCCGGGCAGGCTCGGTGCAGCCGGCAATGCCGAAGACGGCGAGCGCACCGGCGACGAGGGCGGGGCAGGTCACGGTTCGGTGCGCCACGGCGGCTGCACGGAAAGGCTTGGGCATCGCATCATTCCTTGCTGTCGTCCTTGGACGCATCCTTGGCCGGCTCGGGCGCGTGCGTGGTTTCGCGCCGCACCTGCTCCTCCGGCTCCTCCTCCTCCCCCGTCTCACCGTTGAGGAGGCGGGGCCTTGATGCGCGCGCGGTGGTTACGGCTTTCTTGCGATGCGAAGGCTTTGTTTCGCGCCCGACGGCGGCGGCGATGTCTCCGAGCGATTGTTCGATTCCGTCGAGGCCCTTGACGAGCAGCTCTGCGCCGGCTGCCGGCCCTTCCATTTCGGTCAGGCGCTTGTGAATGGCGAAGTTGAGATCGCTGGTGACGCGGCCGACGATGTCGACATCCGCGACGACGCAGATCAGGTCGAAATCCATCGTCGAGGTGCCGATCTTCTTGAACTGCACGGTTGGCGGCGGCTTCTGTAACACGTCGCCATGGGAGTGGGCGGCCTCGGCGAGCATCGTGCGCACGTCGGACGCGTCCAAACTCCTGGGCACGGTGATCGAGATCAGCGAGCGGCCGGTGCGATCGGCGCGCACCCGGTTCCTGACCACACCCGAGACGAGGTTGGAGTTCGGCACGATCACGGTCGAGCGATCGAAGGTCGCGATCTCGGTCGAGCGGACATTGATGCGCTTGACGATGCCTTCCGCGTCGCCGACCACGACCTGATCGCCGACCCGGATCGGGCGCTCCCACAGCAGGATCAGCCCCGAGACGAAATTCGAGACCACGGACTGCAGGCCAAAACCGATACCGACGGAGAGGGCGCTGGCGACGAGGGTCAGGCGTTCGAGGCTGAGACCCAGCGCAGAGACGGAGAGCGCGACGGCTGCGGCATAGCCGAGATAGCCGGCGGCGGTGATGATCGAGTTGCGCAAACCGGTATCGAGCTGCGTCGTCGGCAGGAACTTGCCTTCAAGCCAGCCCTGGGCGCCGCGTGTCGCCGTCAGGGCGAGCGCGAAGAGCAACCCGGAGACGATGATCGAGGACAGCGAGATCGTGACGCCGCCGACCTGGAAACCGAAGAAGGCGGCGCGCAGCGATGTCAGGAAATCGACCGATTCCAGGCCCCAGGGGGCCAGCGCGAGCATCAACGTCACCACGATCAGCACGAGCTTGAGCAGCCCGGTGACGATGACGGCGATCTTCTGCAGCGCCGAGCCCCGGATGCCGACGCCGGCCTTCAGGGTCAGCGCGAAATGTCCGTTGCCGGTCAAGAGCTCGCTGATGCCGAGATCGAGCAGCTGGTAGGCAAGGACGAACAGGCAGGCGAGAATGCCGAGCCAGAGCACCTGCTCGGTCAGGAAGGAGGCGAAGACGACATAGCCCGTCAATGCAGCCAATGCGATGACGAGGCCGACGATCCAGCCGAAGATGCGGATCGGCCCGAGCGAGGCGCCATCGACTGCCACATAGGGGCCGAGACAGGCCTCCTCCTCGACTTCCTTGTCGTCGCGAAGCTGGTAAAGCCCGGCGATCAGGACCGCCGCGAAGACGAGCACAACCACGCCGCGGACGACAATCGACGATGCCAGGCTGGCGGCGATGGCCTGGAGCCAGGCCTCGAGCACCTTGCCGGTCGATACAACGAGCGCGAGCGACGCCGCGATCCAGACCACGGTCCGGGCCGTCGAGTCCATGACGCTGACAAGGCGCCGCTGCGGCTTGTTGGGAGCAAACAGCGCGTCGGCCAATGCCTGGACGAAAGCGAAGATCGCGAGCCCGACGACGATCGCCCAGATGACCGGCTGGATGCGTGGCGGCAGGAGGCCCGCAGTTTTGAGCGCGGCGTAGATCAACCAGCTTGCGAGCGCCGGTGGGGCCGCACCGGCCACGATATGGGCGAGCGCGACGTGAAGGCAGCGCAAGCTGTTGGTATCGCCTGTTGGATCGAGCCGTTCCGCAAAGCGCGGCAGGTAGCGTGCACGGGCGACGTAGAGCAGGATCGCGCCGAGGAGGGCGACAGCGACAAGCGCTCCGCGGGCCGTGCTGGATGCTTCGACGACGACGGAGAGCCAGTCCCCGAAGATCAGGCCGGACGCGCGCATGTCCTCCGGCGAGGTCGACAGTGCCGCGCCCCAGAGCTCCGGGTTGACGATGGCGGGCCCCGGCGCGAACAAGGCCTTGGCGAAGAGGTCGCGGCGCCGGTCGCCGATGCTGGCCAGAAGCTGTTCTGCCTGGAGAAGGGCCGAGCGCGAGATCTTCAAAGTCTCGTCAGCGTAAGCAAACGCCTTCTCTCGCGTTTCGCGCTCTCGGACGACTTCGGCGGATTCGGCCGGCGCCTTTGCGTCGGGCTTCGGGCCAAGCTGCTCGATGCGCAACTTGGCCTGCTCGGTCTTCGGAGCCTGTTCCTCGGTGATATGGCGGAGCTGTTCGAGCAGAGGCTGCAGCCTGAGCCGGTGGCGCTGCAGCTCGGCATCGGTCGCATTCGGATTGGCGAAGAGGGTCTCGATCTGGGCGAGTTCGGCACGCGCTGCGTCGAGACGCGTCCTGGCCGGGGCCGGATCGGGAGCCTGGGCCCAGCTCTGTGCGGCAAAGATCAGGGCTATGGCCAGAAGCCCAAGCGCTGCCAGTGCGGCGCGCCACGCCGTGGCGATGGAAACCTCTCGTATGGCGCGGGCCGTCATGGCGATCCTGGCTCGTTCAGGCTGATTCGACGCGATGCCGCACCTCGCCCTCTCCAGCTGCGTAAGGCAAGGCGAGATCGGAAAATGCGTCGGATGGGGCAAGGACGGCACCTTGTTGCTGGGAATGCCGAACTGGCGCCTGATTCATCACATTGATGTGAGAAATGGAGCAGTCAGCGAAATGCGAGGATTGCCCTGATCGTCGATAATCAGGACGTGATCATGGCGATCAGGGGGCTGATTGCGCATTTTTGGGTCGATCCTGCTGGGATCGTACAGGTCATCCCGGAGCGGAGCGTCTGGGATACGGGCGCGGCGCTCGCACTTTTGGCATTGGCTCAAGGTCGCTTTCTGGATTTCAATCTCATCTAAATACAATCTGTCCGCGTGCCCGTTGGCACGGTGGACTCCTGGCGAGGCGCGCTGGCTCTCTCGCCACTCTTCTGAAATCGAACCGGGAGGTTGCGGTGGCGAAGCTGAGCATAAACGGCAAAGTGGTGGATGTGGCGGTCGATGGCGACACGCCGCTGCTTTGGGTGATACGCGAAAAGATCGGCCTGACCGGAACGAAATATGGCTGCGGCGTCGCGCAATGCGGTGCCTGTACCGTGCATATCGACGGGGTCGCGGCGCGCTCCTGCGCTCTCCCCGTGAGTGCCGTTTCGGCGGAACAGAAGATCGTCACCATCGAAGGGCTTTCGCCGGATGGATCGCATCCGGTGCAGAAAGCCTGGATCGCTCATGATGTTCCGCAATGCGGCTACTGCCAGAGCGGTATGATCATGGCCGCTGCTGCGCTCCTCCAGGCCAATCCCAAGCCGAGCGACGCCGATATCGCCAATGAAATGACCAATATCTGCCGTTGCGGCACCTATACGCGGGTCAAGGCGGCAATCCTGGATGTGGCGGCCAGCGGCACGCTCGGCCGGGGCTAAGCCTCTTCGCGTCGGCCCGGCTGAGCGTCGGTCCGCATGTTTCACGTTTCGCCTGGGTAGGGTCGAGCGCGACGGGCCAGGTGCCCTTGCTCCCCTGCTTCCCTAACGGAATCTGGAGAACGATATGATTTCTGCCTCGGCTGACACATCTGCGACCCTGTCCCGCCGCACCATGCTCGCCGGCTCCGCTGCGGCGGCCGGGGCCTTCACCTTCGGCTTTGCCATACCGTTCGCTGGCGAGGCGATGGCGCAGGGGGCCGTCAAGGAAATCAATGCGTGGGTGGTGGTCCATCCCGACGACAAGGTGGTGATCCGCATCGCCCGCTCCGAAATGGGGCAGGGGACGCTGACGGGGCTCGCCCAGCTCGTCGCCGAGGAACTGAACTGCGACTGGGCCAGGGTGACGACCGAATATCCGACGCCGGGCCAGAACGTCGCGCGCAACCGCGTCTGGGGCAATTTTTCGACGGGTGGCAGCCGTGGCATCCGGGAATCGCATGAGTATGTCCGCAAGGGCGGCGCGGCGGCGCGAATGATGCTGATCCGGGCTGCCGCGAACCAGTGGAGCGTGCCGGCGGCGGAGTGCTCCGCCGAGAAGAGCATCATCACGCACAAGGCTTCCGGCCGCTCGCTGCGATATGGGCAGGTCGCCGAGGCGGCGTCGAAGCTCGAGGCTCCCAAGGATGTTCCGCTCAAGGATCCGAAGGACTGGACGATTGCCGGCAAGCCGCTGAAGCGGCTCGACACGGTCGACAAGACCAATGGCGCCAAGATCTACGGCATCGATCTGAAGATGCCCGGCATGCTCAATGCCGCAATCAAGGACTGCCCGGTCTTCGGCGGCAAGGTGAAGAGTTTCGACGCTGCCAAGGTCAAGGCCATGCCGGGTGTGACGCATGTCGTGCCGGTGGGCGAGACGGCCGTCGCCGTCGTCGCCGAGACCTGGTGGCAGGCGAAGACGGCACTCGATGCGCTGCCGATCGAGTGGGACAATGGCGAGAATGCCAAGGTCTCGAGCGAGAGCATCGCTGCTTGGCTCAAGGAAGGTCTCGATGCGCCCGAAGCCGTCATCGGTAACCAGGTCGGAGACGCGAAGGCTGCGATCGCCAAGGCGGCGCGTGTCGTCGAGTCGGTCTATTCCTACCCCTTCCAGAACCACGCCACGATGGAGCCGATGAACGCGACGGCGCGCTACACGCCGGAGCGCTGCGAGGTCTGGACCCCGACCCAGAACGGGGAGGCGGCACTGGCTGCGGCGTCCGAAGCCTCGGGACTGCCGATCGCCAAATGCGAGGCCTACAAGATCGATCTTGGCGGCGGGTTTGGCCGGCGCGGCGCGGTGCATGACTGGGTCAGGCAAGTGGTTGCCATCGCCAAGCAGATTCCCGGCACGCCGATCAAGCTGGTCTGGTCGCGCGAGGAGGACATGCTGCATGGCCGCTACCACCCGGTGACGCAGTGCAAACTGACCGGCGGGCTCGACAAGGATGGCAATCTGACCGGGCTGCACATGCGCATTTCCGGCCAGTCGATCGTTGCCGGCATCTTCCCGCAGAACATCCAGAACGGGCGTGACCCCGCCGTCTTCCAGGGCCTCAATCCCCCGGGGCCGGAGGCTTCGATCGGATATGGCATCCCGAATCTGCTGATCGACCATGCGATGCGCAATCCGCATGTGCCGCCCGGCTTCTGGCGCGGCGTGAACCTGAACCCGAACACGATCTATCTCGAATGCTTCATGGACGAGCTCGCCCATGCGGCGGGCAAGGACCCGCTCGAATTCCGCCGGGCGCTGATGAAGAACCATCCCAAGCATCTGGCAGTTCTCAATGCGGTCGCCGAGAAGGCGGAATGGGGCAAGACCCTGCCGGCCGGGGTCTATCGCGGCATCTGCCAGACCATGGGTTTTGGCTCCTATGTCGCGGCGGTCGCGGAGGTTTCGGTCAGCGCAGAGGGCAAGCTGAAGATTCACCGTATCGTCGCGGCGACCGACCCGGGCCACGCCGTCAACCCGGCCCAGATCGAGCGCCAGGTCGAGGGCTCCTTCGTCTATGGCCTTTCGGCGGCGCTCTATGGCGAGTGCACGGTCAAGGACGGGCGCATGGTCGAGGAGAATTTCGACACCTACACCGTGCTGCGCCTGGATGAGATGCCGGTGGTCGAGACGGTGATCGTTCCGTCCGGCGGTTTCTGGGGTGGCGTCGGCGAACCGACGATCGCGGTTGCCGCCCCGGCGGTGTTCAACGCGATCTTCGCGGCGACCGGCAAGCGTGTGCGCTCGGTCCCGCTGAAGAACATGGATCTGCGGAAGGCCTAGGACCCGGCGTGTGACGCGCCTCGGCTTCGCCACAGCCCTCCTGCTCGGAGGACTGGCTTCCTCCCGGCCGGGCGCGGCGCTGGAGCCCTACGCCGTCGTCGGGGACGCGATTCCAAAGGCTCTCGGCGCGCGTGTCGGCGATGTGGCGCGAGGGCAGGCCATCCTGCGCGACCGGGAGCGCGGCAATTGCCTGATCTGTCATCAGGGGGCGGATCCGGCAGAGCCGTTCCAGGGTGCGATAGGACCGCCACTGGCCGGCATCGGGGCCCGGCTCGACGCCGGGYAGATCAGGCTGAGGCTGGTCGATTCATCGCGGCTCAATCCGGAGACGGTGATGCCGCCCTATTACCGGACCGAGGGCTTGCACGATGTCGGCCCGGTCTATCGTGGCAAGCCGGGTCTGTCGGAGCAGGAGATCGAGGATGTCGTTGCCTATCTCGCCACTCTCAAGACATTCTGAGTCCGCCCCGAGCCGGCGTGACATCGTCGTCGGTGCTGCGGCCGGGATCGGCCTTGCCAGCCTGCCGAAGGTGGCGATGGCTGCGACGCAGCCGGCGCTGCCGGAGCTGATCGCGCGGCTGACCGATGGCGCGGTGCCGGAGCGCGGCAGGATCACGCTGGAGATTCCGGCGCTCGTCGAGAACGGCAATTCGGTCGATACGAGTATCGTGGTCGAGAGCCCGATGACGGAGGCGGACCATGTCCGCTGGATTCATCTTATCGCCGAGAAGAACCCGTTCCCGGACATGGCGCGGTTTCATCTTGGCCCCCGCTCCGGCCGCGCCGAGGTCGCGACCACTTTGCGGCTGGCGACCTCGCAGAAGGTTACCGTCGTCGCTGCGCTCAGCACGGGGGGCTATCTCATGAGCGATGCCGATGTCGTCGTGACGTTGAGCGCCTGCATCGACGGCGGATGAGGAGAGATCTCCGATGGCATTCAACGCCCGCATCAGCATGCCGACGGAAGCTCGCGCCGGCGAGATCATCGAGATCCGCGTTCTGACGCGGCATCCGATGGATCGCGGCGGCCAATCCGACGGCAAGGGAGGCACCGTTCCGCGGAAAATCCTGAACCGGCTGACGGCGACCTATTCCGGGGAACCGATCTTCCGGCTCGACATGTATACGGGGGTCTCGGCCAATCCCTTCGTCTCCTTCACGACGCGCGCGGTCGAGACGGGCGACATCGTCTTCGAATGGCGCGAGGACGGCGGAGCGGTCTTCACCCGGACGGCCAGGCTGACGGTGACGTGAGCCCGGGCGATGTGGTTGAAGCTGGCCTTGGGACTCCTGATCGCGACGCTCGGCACAGCCGCGGGCGGCGAAGAGATCACCTCGGGGAGCGCCTTCCTGTCGCCCGATCTGCGCCGGCAGCAGGATGATCCGACGCGAAACCCGGCCTGGTTCTGGGTCGAGCAGGGTCAGGAACTTTTCAGTCGCAAGCCGGGGGCCAGCCAGGCCTGCAGCCAGTGCCATGCCGAGCCGGAGAGGAGCCTGCGTGGCGCGGCGACGCATTATCCGCGGGTGGATGCCGGCACCGGGCAGCTCCTGAATCTCGAGGGGCGCATCGAACAGTGCCGCGTGGAGCGGCAGAAGCAGCCGGCCTTCGGCTATGAGAGCGGTGAGCTTCTGGCGCTGACGGCCTATGTCGCTTCGTTGTCGCGGGGCTTGCCGATGGACGTCGAGACCCGCGGTCCGGCACAACCTTTCTACGACGCGGGCAGGGCCTTCTTCGAGCGCCGCCAGGGGCAGCTCAACCTCTCCTGCAAGCAATGCCATGACGGGCTGGTTGGCCAGAAGTTGCGCGGCGACACGATCAGCCATGGCGCGGGGACCGGCTATCCGGCCTATCGGCTGGAATGGGACGGCGTCGGTTCGCTGCATCGGCGCTTGCGCGCCTGCTCGCTCGGCGTCCGGGCGACGCAGTTCGACTACGGCGCGCCGGAATATCTGGCGCTCGAGCTCTATCTTGCCGGGCGTGCGCGCGGCCTGCCGATCGAGACGCCGGCCATGCGGCGTTAGATCATCGGACCGGATATCGTATCCGGTCCGATGATCTAACCATCTGTGATTGCATCGGCTTTCCCGAAAACCGCAATCCACTTTTCGGGCCGATGCTTTAGCTCTTGGCGGACCGACCGGGAACCGTCACGATCCCGGCACATTCATGTCGGAGATCCGGCGAATGCCTCGCCTGCCTGTCCTGCTTGCCGCCCTCGGGTTCGCCAGCGTTGCCGTTGCCCAGCCGGCTCCCGAACCTCCGGCTGCTGTTGCGGTCCCGTCGAGTCCGGCGCCCTTCGTTCTGAAGGACACTGAGGTCCGGACGATCCATGCCAAGACGCTGCAGCGCGACTACGAGATCTATGTCAGCCTGCCGGTCTCCTATCACTCCTCGCCACGCCGGCGCTTTCCCGTGCTGTTCGTCACCGATGCCGATTACGCCTTCCCGCTGGTGCGCAGCATTGCCCGCCGGGTCGGCAATCGCGGCCAGGGGCTGGAAGAGTTCATTCTGGTCGGTCTCTCCTACGCGCTCGGCGACACGCCGCAGTTCAGCCGCCGCCGGGACTACACGCCGACGCCCAATGGCGAAAAGACGAAGGACGAATCCGGCCGGACACCGATCTTCGGCGAAGCAGAGCCCTATCGCCGCTTTCTTGCCGACGAGGTGATGCCCTTCGTTGCCGCGACCTATCGCACCGACACCAATCGCAGCATCTTTGCCGGCCATTCCTATGGCGGGCTGCTCGGCGTCCACATCCTGCTGACCGAGCCGAAGATGTTCTCGCATTATATCATCGGCAGCCCTTCGCTCTGGTACGACCAGAAGGTGATGCTTGCGCGCGAGCGCACCTATGCCGAGACGAACAAGGACCTGAAGGCCGATGTGCTGATGGCGATCGCTTCCTTCGAGACGATCAGCAAGGCCTCGCCGCGCTATAGCGGCAAGCTCGACATGATCGCCGACCTGCAGGAATTCGAGAAGGCGCTCCGCTCGCACAACTATCCCGGCCTGAAGCTGACCACGGAGATCATCCAGGACGAGGATCATCTCACTGTCTTCCCCGCGATCATCACGCGTGGGCTGATGTGGGCGCTGCCGGCAAAGCGGAGCTGAGCGGTCAGCCCTTCTTATCGTCGGCCTTTCCATTCTTGGCCTTGCCGCGGCCCTTCGGCTTCGTCCGGTTCTGGTAGCTTGCATTGCCAAGGCCGGTGCCGATGGTCAGCACCGCCCAATGCTCGACATCCTGCATTGACGGCATCTCGCTCAGTCCCTGGATGACGGCGTCGTTATGCATCACGACCGTCGTCTCGTGTCCGCCGATCTCGGGGACCATCTCGCGGATGCTCTCGACCAGGTTGAACCGGCTGCTTTGCCAGTTGCCAGGCAGGTTCTGCGCGCCGCGGTCGATCGAGCCGTCCCGTTCGATCAGGCCGGGGCAGCCGACGCCGATAAAGGGAGCAACGCGGAGGCCCGCCTTGCCGGCCTGCTTGATCTGGGCATCGAGCATCTTGCCGAGCCGCTTGATTGCGTCGTCGCGATTGGTCTCCTCGTCGGCGTGGCGCCAGAGTTCGGATTGCCAGACCTTGGCCTTGGCGAGGTCAGGCGCCTTGTCCTGGCGCAGCTCGACGATGCCGGCGCGAATATTCGAGCCGCCGATATCGACGGCGACGAGGCTGTCATAGGCCTCGAAGATCCATTTCGGCGCAAGATGGGCGCTACCGACCAGCCCGGCCTCGTCGGGATGATGGCGGATCGGCACAAGGTCGATACTATGTCCGTCGGTCTGCAGGATGATGCCGGCACGCGCGATCGCAAGCTCGCCGACCCTGCTCTGGCGGAATCCGCCGCCGACCACGATACGCTCGACGGTGCTCCAGGGCTTCAGCCTGGCGAAGCGGCGAATGACGAAGGCCAGCGACTGGGCGTAGCGTTCGATGGCGCTGAGGATGAGAGCCGCCTCGCGCGGCTCGCCTTCCCCCAGCAGCGCATCGAGCTCCTTCTTGCCGATCTTGTCGGAGTCGACCGTGATGGGGTCTTCGCCGGTCCGGCGCAGGTGCTCGCGAAGGGCGTCGAGATGCTCGAGAAATGCGCCACGTTTGGCCTTGTCGCCAACGAAGCCGTCCTCGTCGCGAACCTCCAGATTATAGCTGGTGACGACAACCGAAGGCAGGTCATCCACTCCGTGAGGACCGCCCGCGCGTGCTTTCGTCGTCATTTCGGCTGCCATGTTCCGCTATCCCCCGTGTGGACTCCCGAAGGGAACGGCCTCGGTGCTCCCAGGGTTCCGTAAGCTGGCGGCATATCGCCTCCTGGGATGAACAGCGCATGGCGCCCCTGCGCGGCGCGCGCGGGGAAGACCGCCCCCTGCGATTGACCTCGCAGGGCCTCTTCCCTTCCATGGCGGCCAAGGCGCGACGGTCGATGCGCCATGGCTGGTTTCCGGGGATATGCGATGCTTGAGTTTCTTCTGCGCGCGGTGCTGATCGGTGTCGGCGCGACAATCCTGTTCGATCTCTGGGCCCAGTTCCTGAACCGCGCCTTCGGCCTGCCGACTCCGAACTGGGCTATGACCGGGCGCTGGTTCGGCCATCTGGCGCAAGGTCGACTGGCGCATGAGGATATTGGACGCTCCGAGCCGGTGGCGAACGAACGCGCCCTCGGCTGGATCGCGCATTACCTGATCGGCATCCTGTTCGCGGCGGTCCTGCTGGCGATCTGGGGGCTCGACTGGGCCCGCAATCCGAGCCTCGCGCCTGCTCTGATCGTCGGTCTCGTCACGGTCGGCTGCGGCTGGTTCATCCTGCAGCCGGGAATGGGCGCCGGCATCGCGGCGTCGAAGAAGCCGAATGCCGGCCCGATCCGCGCCATGAACATCGCGGGCCATATCGTCTTTGGCGTGGGGCTCTATTGCTCGGCGCTCCTGCTGCGCTGAGCATGCCGGCGGCAGCTCCCCGGTTCAGGACCTTCCCCGGTTCAGGACCTGGCGAGAAGGGCCGTAAGCGCGGGCGACAGGCCGACGCTCCCGACCGGCGCCGGGAAGGCGAGATCGCCGCTTGCCGGTTTCGCCGTACCGCCATTGAGAGCGGCCAGGACCGCTTTCATGCCGGTCTGGACCGAGCAGATCACCGGAATATCGAGAAGTGGCTGGACGCGTGCGGCGAGGCCGGCAAGTCCGGCGCCGCCGAGAATGACGGCTCCGGCGCCGTCGCGTTCCGCCGTCTTGCGGCAGGCTGCGGCGAGCAGTGCAATCGAGCCATCGGGATCACGGGCGATATCGGCCCCCGTCGGAGTGACTGTTTCAACCGAGGCAAGCCGGCCGTCGAGGCCGATCATGGCGACGAATTCATGCAGGATCGGTCCCCAGCGCTCGCCGCCGGTGACGATCGAGAACTGCCGCGCCATCGCCGCGGCGGCCAGGCAACTCGCCTCCGCCATGCCGATGACCGGAACGGGAGAGACCTCCTTCAGGGCGTGAAGCCCTGGGTCGCCAAAGCAGGCGAGATAGACCGCGTCGCAGCCGGCGCCATGCTCGGCATAGGCCTCGAGGGCGGCATGGGCCGCAATCACCCCCGCGCTGCGGCTCGAAATATACTGCGCGCCGAAGCGGCCTGTCACCGGATGCAGGGCGACATTGGACGGAGCATGCGGCGCCACGACCTGCATGACGAGATCCGTCATCGCCTGGGTCGTGTTGGGATTGATCAGCAGGATACGCAAGAGAGCCTCGGGCAGGGTGCAGGCTTCAGGCTTAGCGAGCTCGAGGCCCCAGGCCAAGCGACCAGCGCGGACAAGGTCCAAGTCATGAATGTATACGGGGCGCTTCGCAGAGGCGCGGTGTGGGCGCTGCGATGGCCCCGATGCCTCTGGCGGGCGACCGCCACGGCCGAGAGCGCCGTTCGATGAGCCTGAGGGCGGAGGCGATGCTTGGACAAGGTGCTCAAAGTGGCGCGTTGCGATCTAAGCGCGAATAGCGCTGACCAATGGGCGATGAGAGGCGTTTGTGGGTTGATAGTGGGAGAGCGCTCCCTACCGTAAGGATCAAGGTCGGCCTCCGGTCTGTGGCGCTCAGGCGCGCGCAGACCGAAGGCGAGTGCGGGGCCTTTCCTTGCGCGGCACAAAACGGCTACATTCCGCGCTCATAATGCCGCAACTTTGCCACATGTCTGACAAGGGGCCAGCATGGTGAACTTAGTCTGTCGCGTGAGCCTTGCCGGCTTGCTGGCTGCTGGCTGCTCGCCACAAGCGATGCCAACGGTCGAAGCGATCACAAAGCCGACGGTCGAGACTTTTGCTCGGCTGGGGAGTTGGCGACCCTGGCAGTCTGCTCAAGCGGAGAAGCCGCAGACTGCGCCTCTCGTTCTCTCTGACCCCGCGCCGGAGGCGAACAAGCCAGATTCGATCGTGCGTGAGCCGGTAACGGTGACCAGGCCAGCGCCCAAGCTGACAGCGGTCGCTGTACGGGCCCCGAAGCCGGTCGCTCGGCCCGTTCAACCTATTGTGCCCGCTTCGATGCCCGAGGAACCCAGTAAGACCCCGCCGGCCCTCGTCTCTTGCCGCACGCATAACGAACCCGGCCAGCGCGTACACATGGAGTGTAGTCCTGTCGATTGATAGAAGGCGGTGAACAGGTAACTGGAGCGCGAGCAAATCGCGGGCTATCAAGGTCCACGAGGCATTGATTGCATTGCTGTGCGGGCACAAACCTGAAGAAGGAGTGTCCGGTATCTCGGGTTCGGTAGGACCAATACCGGGTCATAACTATGTTTGTTCTGTTCAACCCGGTTGCCGGAAGGGCTCGTGGGTTCTCGGCTTGCGATCTCGCAAAACTCTTTCCCAACTCGACTGTCGTCGAGACCAGGATGGCAGGAGACGCGGAAAGGCTGGCGCGGCAAGCTGCCCACGATGGGCATGACTGCATCGTGGCAGTCGGCGGCGATGGCACGATATCGGAGGCCGCGTCGGGCATGATCGGATCGCGTGCCGAACTCGGTGTGTTGCCACTCGGCACTGCGAATTTGTTCGCGCAGGAACTCGGGATCCCGCTTGATATCGTGGAAGCCGCTCGCCTCATCAATGAGGGATATTCAGTGCCGGTCTATCCGGGACTGTACTCTGCTGTGGGGCGTCGAGAACGAGTATTCGTCCAAACTCTAGGAGTTGGATTCGATGGTGCGGTTGTTCGCCGCCTGAACAAAGATGCGAAGAAGATAATTGGTAAACTCGCATACGTCATCGCGGCTATACAG
>NZ_JBFUIY010000019.1:0-147535 GCF_056401655.1 Allobosea sp. P4_E12
TCGGCGAAAAACTCAACAAGCGCCTCGGGCTCGCTGGCGACCTTGATCTCGCGGGCGATCTTACCCGTCGCATCGACCACGCACACGCTGCTCTCTGTCAGAGAGACATCGATTCCAGCATAATGCTCCACGGCTGTTCCTCTCATGATGCTTGAGGCCGATCGCTCGGACCTCGTTTTCAACACCATCATTCTGAGGGACAGCCACCCAAAATGGCTATTCGAAGCGCCGGCCCATTACGGCATCTAGGGAGCGCCGACGTCCCGTTTTGTTTCCTCCACATGCCACCATCCGGGCCGCCCGTCGCGATAGCTGTGGGAGGTCGGCATCAGCTCCGCCGAGAGCGGCTTGTCGAAACAGCCGAGGAGCAGCGCCATGACGGGATCGTCATCGACTGCGCCGATGCTGCTTCCACAGGCCGGGCAGAAGGCCCGGCTCGAATAGTCCGACGAACGGAAGAGCGACGGTGCCCCGCCGGGGCCGGTCCAGGCGATTGCGTCCCTGGCGAACTCGACCCAGGCGACTGTCAGTGCTCCGGTATGGCGCTGGCATAGGGTGCAGGAGCAGGTGTGCGGCTTCTCGGCCGGGCCCTTGGCCTCGAAGCGGATCGAGCCGCAAAGGCATCCGCCGGTATAGTGCGTCGGCCTGGCCGTTCGCCGGTCGTCATGATTCACTGCCCCAACTCCCGCGGTGTCCTCACCGCCGGTTCGCCCTATCCCGTCGCCGCGTGGACTGGAACCCCCATCGGTCATCGGAGTATGTCCAACGCGATTGCCGAGTGCTGCGGAGCGATGAATGACTGGATGTGACATGGCCGAAATCACGATCCGCCTCGCCGTGCCGCAGGACGCCGGCCGCCTTCCGGAGGTCGAGCGTTCCGCCGGCCAGATTTTCCGAACCGTACCAGACCTGGCCTGGATCGCGGACGATGCCGTGATGTCGGCCGAGCCCCATCTCGTCAGCATCGTCGCTGGCACGAGTTGGGTTGCTCTTGACGTGACAGGCGAGGTCGTCGGCTTCCTCAGTGCCGAGCGGATCGACACCGAATTGCATGTCTGGGAGCTGGCGGTCCGTGCAGACCGCCAGGGCAGGGGCATCGGCACTCACCTGGTTGGCGCAGCCATCGGCCATGCCAGGGCAAGTGGGCTGCGGGCCCTCACACTCACCACCTTCCGGGCTCTTGCCTGGAATGAACGCTTCTATGTCCGGCTCGGCTTCGTGACGCTCGAGGACGGCGCGATCGAGGGAAGGCTCCGCGCGGTCCTGGAGCGCGAAGAGATACACGGGCTTCCCATCGCGCGCCGCTGCGCCATGCGCTTCGACCTGATTGCGAGCAGCTGACGGGCAAAACTCTTGCCGTGCGTCGCTTGATCGACTACATCCGCCTCGTCCGAAGGGCCGTGATCGATCACAGCCGGGGGCGGCCTTTGAGGCTGGCTCCCGTTTGGTGTTGGAAGCGAGCTCGTCGGATACGGATCATGTTCGACGGCTCAGCGCCGCCAGCCTCCCTGCGAGGCAGCCTCCATGAGGCGCCGTCGGAGACGGTCCGGACCGCAGCACCAACCCAAACGGCGCTTGCCGGCTATCGCGGGATACGCGACCGGCGTCAGGAGAATGCATGTCAGCCGTAGAAAGCTATCACGCGGGTCGCGAGGACTTCGCCGCCCTGCTCGAGGAATCCTTCGCCCGTAACGACGCGCTTGAAGGTTCCGTTATCAAGGGCATCGTCGTCGCCATCGAGAAAGATATGGCGATCATCGATGTCGGCCTGAAGACTGAAGGCCGCGTCGCCCTCAAGGAATTCACCGGCCCCGGCCGCGACCAGGACATCAAGGTCGGCGACGAGGTCGAGGTCTATCTCGACCGGGTCGAGAACGCCCTCGGCGAAGCCGTGATCTCGCGCGACAAGGCTCGCCGCGAAGAAAGCTGGGTCAAGCTCGAGAAGGCCTATGAGGCTCGCGAGAAGGTCACCGGCATGATCTTCAACACGGTCAAGGGTGGCTACACCGTTGACCTCGACGGCGCCGTCGCCTTCCTGCCGCGTTCGCAGGTCGACATCCGTCCGATCMGCGACGTCGGCCCGCTGATGGGCCAGCCGCAGCCGTTCGAGATCCTCAAGATGGATCGTCGTCGCGGCAACATCGTCGTTTCGCGCCGCACGGTTCTCGAAGAGACCCGCGCCGAGGCCCGTTCCGAGCTGGTCGCCAGCCTCGAAGAGGGTCAGGTCATCGACGGCGTCGTCAAGAACATCACCGAATACGGTGCGTTCGTTGACCTCGGCGGCATCGACGGCCTGCTGCACGTGACCGACATGGCCTGGCGCCGCGTCAACCATCCGTCCGAGGTCGTAACCATCGGTCAGACGGTCAAGGTCAAGATCATCAAGATCAACCAGGAGACGCACCGCATCTCGCTTGGCATCAAGCAGCTGCTGGCCGATCCGTGGGATGGCATCGCCGCCCGTTATCCGGTCGGTGCGCGCCTCAAGGGCCGCGTCACCAACATCACGGACTACGGCGCGTTCGTCGAAGTGGAGCCGGGCATCGAAGGCCTCATCCACGTCTCCGAGATGTCGTGGACCAAGAAGAACGTCCACCCCGGCAAGATCGTCTCGACCTCGCAGGAAGTCGACGTCGCGATCCTCGAGGTCGATCAGGTCAAGCGCCGCATCTCGCTCGGTCTCAAGCAGACCCTGCGCAATCCGTGGGAGGTCTTCGCCGAGACCCACCCGTCGGGTTCGGTGGTCGAGGGCGAGGTCAAGAACAAGACCGAGTTCGGTCTCTTCCTGGGTCTCGAAGGCGACATCGACGGCATGATCCATCTCTCCGATCTCGACTGGAACCGTCCGGGCGAGCAGGTCATCGAAGAATACAAGAAGGGCGATATGCTTCAGGCTGTCGTTCTCGATGTGGACGTCGAGAAGGAGCGCATCTCGCTCGGCCTGAAGCAGCTTGGCGGCGATCCCTTCGTGGATGCCGGCGAGTTCAAGAAGGGCCAGGTCGTCACCTGTGAGGTGATCGAGGTCAAGGAAGCCGGTCTCGACGTCAAGATCACCGGCACCGACATGACCACCTTCATCAAGCGCGCCGAAATCGCACGCGAGCGCTCCGAGCAGCGCCCCGAGCGCTTCGCGGCTGGCGAGAAGGTCGATGCCCGCGTCATCCTGTTCGACAAGAAGGCTCGCAAGATCCAGGTGTCGATCAAGGCGCTGGAAATGGCCGAAGAGAAGGAAGCGATCGCTCAGTTCGGCTCGTCCGACTCCGGCGCCTCGCTTGGCGACATCCTCGGCGCGGCCCTCAAGAAGGCCAGCACCGAGAAGAAGTGATCTTCGGGCCGCGTCTCGCGGCCTGACACATCCATCAGCCCGCGCGGAGAAATCCGCGCGGGCTTTTGTTTCGGCGAAAGGAAGCGGCATGAACGACATCGCGATCGGCATCGATTTCGGCACCACCAACAGCGTGGTCGCCCTGGCACGGCCGGATGGTTCGGTCTCGACCCGCAGCTTTGCGACGAAGCAGGGCGCCGTCGACGCCTACCGCTCGGCGCTGATGTTCTGGCGTGAGGGCCGGCCGCCGCAGGCCCGTGTCGTGCATGTCAGCGGACCTGATGCGCTCGACATGGCGCTGGGCATGACGACCGAGCATCGCTTTCTGCAATCGCTGAAGACGCATCTGTCCAGCCGCGCCTTCCAGGAGACGCGCCTGTTTGGAAAGCTGTATCGGCTCGAGGACCTGATCGGCGTCTTCCTCGCCGATCTCAGTGCCGGGCTCGACGATCTCTCGGAGACGCCACTGATCTCGGGCCGCCCGGTCGTCTTCGCCGGCGAGCGCCCGGACGAGGAACTGGCCGTGAAGCGCCTCTCGGCCTCCTATGCGAAGGCTGGCATGCCCAAGGTCGATTTCGCCTATGAACCGCTCGGCGCGGCCTACTGGTATGCGCGCGACCTGAAGACGCCCCAGACCATGCTGGTCGCCGATTTCGGCGGCGGYACGAGCGACTTCTCCGTGATGCGCTTCGAGCCTGGCGGGGCAGGGCGGCTGGAAGCGATCCCGCTCTCGCATGCCGGTGTCGGCGTCGCCGGTGACACCTTTGACTATCGCATCATCGAACACGCCGTTTCGCCGCGGCTCGGCAAGGGCTCGCAGTATCGTTCCTTCGAGAAGCTGCTGCCGATTCCCGCCCATTACCACGCGGCCTTCGCGCAGTGGCACAGGCTCTCGCTGATGAAGAGCCGCGAGACCATGGCCGAGCTCAAGGCGCTGATCCGCGACGCGGTCGAGCCCGGCAAGCTCGAGGATCTGCTGACCGTGATCGAATACGATCTTGGCTATGAACTCTATCGCGCCGTCTCGGCGGCCAAGGTTGCGCTGTCGTCGCAGGACGAGACCGTGCTGAACTTCCGCCAGATGGATGTCAGCATCGAGGGGACGATCCGCCGGACGGATTTCGAAAGCTGGATCGCCGAGGACGTCGCGTCGATCGAGGCGGCGCTCGATCGCGCCCTCGTCGAAGCCAAGGTCGAATCCGGTGCGATCGAGGCCGTCTTCATGACCGGCGGAACATCGCATGTCCCGGCCGTGCGCGCCCTGTTCGATCGTCGCTTCGGCTCGGAACGTGTTCACATCGGTGACGCCTTCCGGTCTGTCGCGAGCGGCCTTGCGCTATTGGCGCTCGATCGGCAAAGAGCGACGCTCGACGCCTGAGGCCGAGCGTCGCCTTGCCCCGTCGCTGCGGCGAGGCTACATCACGGGCCCAGCCAGCGTCCGTGACCACAGGAGCGTTTACCCCATGTCGTCCGATGCAGACCTGCTCGCCGACCGCCGCAACCTGCGGCGTAAGCTGACGCTCTGGCGCCTGCTCGCCGTTCTTGGCGTCATCGCGGCGGCTGTCGTCGCGGGGCTGGCCTGGAGCGGCAACGCGCCCGGTTCGACCTCCCGCGCGCATATTGCGCGGGTCACCATTTCGGGTTTCATCTCAGGGGACAGGCGCACGCTCGATCTCATCAAGTCGCTCGAGGACAGTCGGGCGTCCGCCGTCGTGGTTCGGATCGACAGTCCCGGCGGCACCACCAGCGGTTCCGAGGCCTTGCACATCGCGCTGCGCAGTCTGGCGGCCAAGAAGCCGATGGTGGCGGTCGTTGACGGGCTCGCCGCCTCGGGCGGCTATATCGCGGCCATGGGCGCGGACCGCATCGTGGCGCGCCAGACCTCGCTCGTCGGCTCGATCGGCGTGCTCTTCCAGATTCCCAATGTCGGCCGCCTGCTCGACACCGTCGGGGTCAAGGTCGAGGAGATCAAATCGAGCCCGCTGAAGGCGGCGCCGAACGGCTTTGAGCCGACCTCGCCTGAGGCGCGCGCCGCGCTGCAACGTGTGGTCGAGGATAATTACGATTGGTTCAAGCGCCTCGTCGGGGACCGCCGCAAGCTCGGAGAGACCGAGATTGCCGTCGTATCGGACGGCCGCGTCTATTCCGGCCGGCAGGCCGTCGGCCTTAAGCTGGTCGACGAGATCGGCGGCGAGCCGGAGGCGATCGCCTGGCTCGAGCGCGAGAAGAATGTCGCGAAGGATTTGCCGGTGCGTGACTGGCGCCGCCGCAACGAGGCCTCCGCCTTTGGTCTGTGGAGCGCTGGCGAGGCGATGGCCCGCGCAGCCGGTCTGGAATCGCTGGCCGTGATCCTTGCGCGGGCTGCCGATCAGCCGGTTGGCCTGCGGCTTGACGCGCCCTTGGCGCTCTGGCAGCCTGTCGCCGAAAAGTGATGTTGATACAATCGGTTATATTGGACACATGATAAAATCTGAACTCGTTCAACGCATCGCCGAGCGCAACACTCACCTCTACCAGCGCGATATCGAGAACATCGTCACGGCTATCCTCGACGAGGTCGTCAAGGCGCTGGGGCGTGGTGACCGTGTCGAACTGCGCGGCTTTGGTGCATTCTCCCGCAAGGCCCGCGCCGCAAGGGTCGGCCGCAACCCTCGCACCGGCGATGCGGTCGAGGTCGAAGAGAAGTTCGTGCCGGTCTTCAAGACCGGCAAGGAGCTTCGCCAGAGGCTGAACGGCAAGCACTGACATCCAGCCGGATGTCAGGCTCGCTCGTGCGGCACGCGAGGAAAAATCCATGAAAGCTTTCTTCAAGGCGCTGATCCTCGTGCCGGTCGCCTTGGCGATCGTCCTCTTCTCGATCGCGAACCGGGGCCCGGTGCGGGTCTCGCTCGATCCGTTCAGCCGCGACGCGCCGACGCTGGCCTTCGATCTTCCGCTCTTCGCCGTGGTTCTGGCCGCGATTGCTGCGGGGGTCCTGATCGGCGGCCTCGCCTCATGGATCGCGCAGGGCAAGCATCGCAAGGCGGCGCGACGCAATCGTCGCGAGGCCGAGGCTCTGCGCAGCGAGGCGCAGTCATTGCGGGCCGCTGTGCCCGATTCCGCCCTGCCGGCTCTGACCAGCCGCAACAACTGATTGACGAAAGACAGATGCGCGTTATCCCCGCGGCGGAGATCGACCGCCTTCTCACTTTCCCCGCCTTGATCGATGCGCTGGATGGAGCCTTTCGCGGCGACATCGTCACGCCTGTGCGCCATCACCACGAGATCGAACGGCCGGCCGATCATGCCACGCTTCTGCTGATGCCGGCCTGGACCGGGCCGACCGCGCCGGAGGCTTTCCTCGGCACCAAGGTCGTCACGGTCTATCCGTCGAACGGCTCGCTGAGCCTGCCGAGCGTGATGGGCACATACTTGCTCATGAACGGTTCGACGGGCGCGCCGCTCGCCGCGCTTGATGGCGCGCGCCTCACGGCCTGGCGGACGGCCGCGGCCTCCGCGCTCGCCGCACGCAAGCTCGGGCATCCCCATGGCAAGCGCATGCTGATGGTCGGCTCGGGCGCGCTGGCGCCTTTCCTGATCAAGGCGCACGGTGCCGTGCGCGATTTCGAGGATATCGCCATCTGGGGCCGCCGGCGCGAGGGAAGCGAGGCGGTGGTGGAAGCCCTGGCCGCGGAGGGTATTACCGTGCGCGTCAGCGACGACCTCGAGGGCGACGCACGGCAGGCCGACCTGATTTCCTGCGCGACTCTGTCGCGAGAGCCCATTGTCATGGGCCGCTGGCTGAAGCGCGACGCCCATCTCGACCTCGTGGGCGCCTTCAATCTGTCGATGCGCGAGGCCGATGACGAGGCTCTGCACCGTGCGCGCGTCTTCATCGACACTGAAGCCGCCCTGGTGGAGGGCGGGGATGTGGCGGTCGCGATCAAGGCCGGTGCTTATGAGGCGGACAAGGTCGCCGGCACGCTGGCTCAACTGTGCCGCGGCGAAGTCGCCGGGGCCAATGAGGACGGCGAGATCACGCTGTTCAAGTCGGTCGGTACCGCGATCGAGGATCTCGCCGCGGCCATGCTGGTCTGGCACCTCGCCAATCCTAGCTGAATCCCGTCAGACACGGACGGGCACGCCCCCGATTGCACCTAGCAGCCAAAGCACCAGAACGACCATCAGAACGACGCCGACGACACCGCCGAGGCCGGCATTGCCGTAGCTGCGATGGCCATAATACCCGCCGCCGCCGAGCAGCAGGATGACCAGCAGAACGATAACGAGTGTAGACATGACGCGCCCCTCTCCCTGTCGCATCGCGCTGCCGCGATGCGACAGGATGCGACAGGGAAACGTCTGGGGTGTACCGAGAGTTCCCCAGGAGTGCCGCTTACTCCACCTTGACGCCGACCTCGCGGATCAACTCGCCCCACTTCTTCATTTCCGCCTGCAGAAAGGCGCCGAGCTCTGCCGATGTGTTGCCGACGGGTTCGGCCGCCAGAAGGTCCATCTTGGCCCGAAGCGCTGGATCGGCGAGCCCGGCCTTGGTGTCGGCATGGATCTTGTCGATGACGGCCTGCGGGGTCTTTGCCGGAGCGAAGAGCGCGAACCAGGAGGAGACATCGAAGCCCGGAACGACGTCGGCAATCGGCGCGAATTCCGGAGCGGTCGCCGAGCGCCTCGCCGTGGTGATGCCGAGGCCGCGGATCGACCCCGAGCGGACATGGGGCAGCGCCTGGGTGATGTTGTCGAAGATCAGGTCGACCCGCCCGCCGATCAGGTCCTGCGTTGCCTGCGCGGTTCCGCGATAGGGCACGTGGACCATCTTGGTGCCGGTCAGCTTCTGGAACAATTCGCCGGAGAGATGGACCGAGGTCCCGACGCCGGATGAGGCATAGGTCAACTTGCCGGGATTGGCCTTGGCATAGGCGACGAGCTCAGCCGTGTCCTTGACCGGGAGATCCTTGTTGACGACCAGCAGGTTCGGCACCAGCGCAACCATGGTGATGGGGGCAAGATCCTTGGCCGGGTCGTAGTTCAGCTTGGCGTAGAGATACTGGTTCGTCGCCATGCCGACGGAGACGATCAGGAAGGTGTCGCCATTGGGCTCCGCCTTGGCGACGACATCGGTGCCGATATTGCCACCGGCACCGGGCCGGTTCTCGACGACGATGTTTGTGCCCCATGCCTGGCCGAGCTTGTCGGCGACGAGGCGCCCAAGCACGTCCGTCGCTCCCGCTGGCGGGAAGGGCACGACGAGTTTCAGCGTCCGGCCCTGCGGCCAGGAGCCCTGCGCAAAGCTCGCCGTGCCGGGCAAGGCCAGGCTTGCACCAAGCCCTCCAAGCAGCGCGCGGCGGTTGATCGTGGTGTCCGTCATCAGCGTTATCTCCTCCCATGGGCGCGCGATCTTCTTCTGGGCGAAGGCGCCCGATCGCTGCGTAGCCAAGGCTGCAACCCTGCGTAGGCGTTGTCCATGCCTGATACGTGTGACGTTTCTCGTGCTTGACCTGATCTCCAAAACCCGGCGTTCTCGGGCGATGCAGAGCACGAATCGCCCGCTCCTGGCCCTGTCCGCCTTGCTCCTGGCCGCGCTGACGGCACCGGTCGTGCATGCGCAGTCGACTGCGGAGGAGGAAGCGAAGCGCCGGACGGCCAATATCGCGGCCTTTCCCGAGGCGGCGCGTGCCCTGTTCGGGCAGAAGACGACGCCGGCCAGCATGCAGGCCCGTGCCATCGGCTCCTATGCGAGGGGGTGTCTTGCCGGTGCGACGACGATGCCGGTCGACGGCGAAAGCTGGCAGGTGATGCGGCTGGCCCGGAACCGCAATTGGGGCCATCCTGCGCTGATTTCCTATCTGGAGACGCTTGCCCGCAACGTCCCCAGGATCAACGGCTGGCCCGGCCTGCTGGTTGGCGACATCTCCCAGCCGCGCGGCGGCCCGATGCTGACCGGCCATGCTTCGCACCAGATCGGCCTCGATGCCGATGTCTGGCTCACGCCGATGCCGAAGCAGCGCCTCGACAGTGACGCGCGCGAGAATATGTCGGCGGTGAACATGGCGCGAGCCGACTGGCGCGATGTCGACCCGAAGAACTGGACGCCCGCCCATACCAGGCTGATCAAGTCCGTGGCTGCCGAAGCGCGTGTCGAGCGCATCTTCGTCAATCCCGCGCTCAAGGTTGCATTGTGCCGCGAGGCTGGTGCGGATCGCTCATGGCTCGAGAAGGTCAGGCCGATGTGGGGCCATAACTACCATTTCCATATCCGGCTGAGCTGTCCGGCGGGAATGGAGGGGTGCTCCGGCCAGGAGCCGCCGAATTTTGGCGACGGCTGCGGCGCGGAACTGACCGGCTGGGTCGAGCGGCAATACAAGGCGATCTTCAATCCGCCCAAGCCGCGCCCGGGACCGAAGCCCAAACCGAAGCCGCCGATGTCCGTCGATGCATTGCCGGCGGAATGTCGGCAGGTGCTGGTCTCGCGCTGACGCTGCCCTCAGTAGCGCCGGCCGCCGCCGGTTTGCGCCCGGCCGTAAGCGAAGGGGTCGTTGCCTGGCGAGATCTGCGGCTGTGCCTGCTCCTCGCCCTGCATGTCCATGACGCCATTGCCCTCATCATCGCCTACGATCAGTTCTTCGGCCGGCGGGACGGAGCCCGGCAGCCTCAGCGGGCCTTGCGCCGCGCTCGGTGGTGTCTCCGGTCGGTAGCGCGGCGGGTTGAGCGGCTGCTCGTCGAGATAGCGCCGCTGTGCATCGAGGCTCTGGCCGCCTTGATGGTTTGCGACCGGATAGCCGCCGTTGACCGCGCCGGGGGGGCGCAAGCCGTCGCTGGGCTGCCGTAGCATGCTGCCTGAGGCGCCTGCCACCATGGGTGGGAGGTTGTCGCGCATGGACTTCTGCGCGGTCGAATAGGTGCGTGCCGGGTCCGGCGGCGGCAGGTTGTAGTTCGGGGTGTATTTGATCACCGGCTTGCAGATCTGCCGGCCCTTGGCGTGGCGCGCCAGATCGATGTGGAAGTGATCGTAGTGGAACATGTCCGCACCCGGCCCGAGCACGGTCGAAAACTGCTGGCAAGCGCCGACGAAAACCTCGCGCAGGAAGGCCTGCTCTTCAGGCGAGCCGTGCCAGCCGTCCTTGACGGTGATGTTGCGCCCGTCATTCAGCCGGAAGGAGAACACGTCGACGGCATTGCCGAAGGCATGCTCGGATGTGCGGCTGGTGCCGGTGCCGTTGTTCATCGCCCGGCAGGAATAGGAGCCTGCCCTGAGCTCGATCACCTGCGCGCCGAGTACGTTCTGCGCCGCTGGTTGCACCACTTCGGCCAGCCACTTGTCGGTGGTGGCGACGATGGGGCAACCGAGCGTGGCATTGCTGGTGAGGTGAACCGAGCCACCCGAGAAGGCGGAGACACGGAGCGGCCTGGTCATGCCGCAGGTGCCCGGCCCGTCGATCGGCTTCTCGCGCAGGCTGACATAGGACGAGAGCGGGACCTGACGGGAGGCCATGCAGGCGGCTTCCGCCTGGTCGCGCCAGGCGGCACGCTGTGCTTTCTGGAACTTGCCGCAGCCGGCAAGTCCAGTGGCGCCGATGACGCCGAGCGCGAAGAGGGCGAGATGAACGCGTCGCATGACCGATCAAATGCGACCCGGTTGGTGAACGGTTTCTCAACCCAGTGAGCCCCGTACGCCACAGGCGGATTAACTTTGGAGCGGCGGTTAACGAGTGGTTAGCGGGCCAGTCCGGCCTGACCTAAGGCGATCCGGCGCATCGACGTCATGCGCCAAGGGGGATGTCCGGCGGTATCGCAGCGCGCTGAAATCATGCCAGCATCTGCTCTCAGCATCGGCCCCTAAAAGTGGAATGCAGTTTTTGGGAAAGCCGATGCAACGCAGAAGACATCGGCCCCTAAACGTGGAACGCGGTTTTCGGGAAAGCCGATGCAGACACAGGTGGTTGGATCATCGATCCGACGATCCAACCAAAGCCAGCCCTTCGAGGATCTCGCATGCTGTCCGTTCGCGCCATTGCCCATCAGGTTTCCAGCGGCGCCGTGAGCGCGTCGGCCGCGCTGGCCGATTGCGCCACCCGCATCGCTGCCAAGGAGCCCGACATTCGCGCCTTCGCCAGTCGGCCCGAACGGCTGGAGCCCGGCTCCGGCCCGCTCGCGGGGGTCGCATGCGGCGTCAAGGACATCATCGACACCGCCGATCTGCCGACCGGCATGGGCTCCCCGATCTATGATGGCTGGCAACCGCGCGCCGACGCGCCGATCGTGATGGCGCTCAAGGCCGCCGGGGCGACAATCGCGGGCAAGACCCACACCACCGCCTTTGCCTTCCTCGATCCGGCGCCGACGCGCAATCCGCATGATCTTACCGCGAGCCCGGGAGGGTCGTCGGCAGGTTCGGCGGCGGCGGTCGCAGCCGGTATGATCCCCTTGGCGATCGGTACGCAGACCGGGGGCTCGGTCATTCGGCCCTCGTCCTATTGCGGTGTCGCAGGCATCAAGCCGTCCTATGCGTTGCTGCCGACCGTCGGCATCAAGCCCTTCTCCTGGTCGCTCGATACCGCCGGGCTGATGGCAGCGAGCGCCGACGATCTGGGTTTTGCACTCGCGGCCCTGACGGGCCGGCCTGAGCTGGACGCTGACATGGCGAGGCTGGAGGGCTCGCGGATCGGCGTGACGCGCCAGCCCTTTGCCGGGGAGCCGGAGGCGGGTTCCGAAGCCGCGCTGGCCGCGGCTCTCGCTCTTGTCGCGAAGGCGGGAGCGACCGTGGTCGAGCTCGCGACGCCGCGGGCCCTGGTTGAAGCCTTCCACGCCCATGGCCCGCTGCAGGATTTCGAGGCCGCGCAGGCGCTCTCCTGGGAGTATCGCAACCATCGCGGCGTGATCCCGCCCAAGCTCTCGGCCTATCTCGATGCGGCGGGAGCCGTTTCGCCGACGCAGTATGACGACGCGCGTGCGCTATCGCGCCGCGGGCGTGATGCCTGCCGTGACCTCTTCGCCGGGGTCGACGTCGTCGTGAGCTATGCCGCGCCAGGCGAAGCGCCGGATACGCTGGGCTCGACCGGCGATTCCCGCTTCAACCGATTGTGGACTTTGCTCGGCACGCCATGCCTGACGATTCCAGTGACGACGGGGCCTCGCGGATTGCCGGTGGGGGTTCAGATCATCGGTCGTTTCGGAGCGGATGAGCGCGTCATCGCTGTGGCGAAGGCTTTGGAAAGACTTGTCGTCTCAAGGAGATGATCTTCTTTGTCCACAAATCAAATCAATGATTTAATGAAGTGTTAGGGATACAATAGGCTCTGCCACGCCGCCGTCATGAGGCAGCCCCCTTGCGGCCATCGTCAGTTCTGCTAGCTTCGGTGACAGGTCAATGACAAAGGAGGATGCGATGAGCCTCACGCTGAGTCTCGACCGGTTGGCGATGGGCGCGGCCTTTGTGTTCATGATCGCCATCGTGTTGGGGGCGTTCTGACTGCCGTCAGTCTTAAGTCGAATGGACCGCAAGAGCGTTTGAAAAAAGACGCCGCCGAACACGGGTTCGGCGGCGTTTTTCTTATGCCGGAATGGGTCGATCAGCTTTCCGGGCAGGGATTCTCCGTGATCTGCCAGGACATCATGTTGATGACCCGGCCGCATTCGGCGAGCCGCCGCCCCTGCGTCGTCTTGATGCAGGCGGTCAGCCCTTCCGCAATCTTCCGTCCGTCGCTCCAGCAGAAGCAGAGCGGCTCGGGCGCCTGCGCGAGCCGCGGTGGATCGAGGGCGACAGCCGGTTCACCCGCTCTCGGTGCAGTGAACGGGGCAAGTGTGAGCAGCGTGGCAAGGGCGAGGCAGCGCAGCGCGTGCGGTGCTTTCTGGCGCGGCCTCCGTGACATCCGGATCATGGCACACTCCTTCGCCGGCCCGCGCACGGGCGATTGGGCGAATGAGCCAGTTTAGCACGGCTCCGGGCCCCGCATGAAACATTGATTATTATTTTGGCTCACGCGCTTGGCCGCCCCGACCTTGCGCAAGGGCAGGGCGCGCGCCATATTTCGCGGCAGCGGGCCCAACGGGGGCTCCGGGAGGAACCATGTCACTGATTTCACTTGCTCGGCGTGGCCGGGTCGTCGCCGTGGTCGCTGGTGCGCTTTTGCTCGTTCCCGTGCTGGCCGAGGCTCGTCCTGGTGGCGGCAAGGGTTTCGGCAGCCGCGGCACGCGTACCAATTCGGCTCCGGCCCCGACGAATACAGCGCCGACGGGCGCACAGCCTTTCCAGCGTAGCGCTGCTCCGACGCCGTCTCCGTCGATGGCGGGTCCGGCCGCTGGCGCGGCGGGTGCTGCCGCACAGGCGGCGCGTCCGTCCATGGCACGTAACCTGATGATGGGCGTCGGCGCCGGCCTGCTCGGCGCTGGCCTGTTCGGCATGCTTTCGGGCTCGGGCTTCTTCAGCGGCCTGGCTTCGCTGGCCGGCATCTTCGGCTTCCTGTTGCAGATCGCGCTGATCGGCGGCCTGATCTTCCTCGCGATGCGCTTCTTCCGGCGCCGGTCCGAGCCGCAGCTCGCCACCGCTGGCGGACCGATGTCGCGTGAGGCCGCCCAGCCTCAGCCGAATCCGCGCATGTCTGCGATGGGCGGCCTCGGTGGCGGCGCGCCGCGCGCGGCGTCCAAGCCGGTCGAGATCACGCTCGCGGGCGAGGATTTCAGCAGCTTCGAGCGGCTGCTCGGCGAAGTGAACACGGCCTATTCGAACGAGAACCAGCAGGTTCTCCGCGAGAAGCTGACGCCCGAAATGGCCGGCTATTTCGCTGATGACATTGCCGAGAACGCCGCCAAGGGGCTGGTTGATCGGGTCTCCAACGTCAAGCTGCTGCAGGGCGATCTCTCGGAAGCCTGGCGGGAGGACGATTTCGAGTTCGCAACCGTTGCGATGCGCTTCAGCCTGATCAACGCGCTGACCGAGCGCGCCACCGGTCGCATCGTCGAGGGCAATGCGACCGTCCCGCAGGAGGTCACGGAACACTGGACCTTCGTGCGCTCGCGCGGCGGTGACTGGAAGCTCTCGGGCATCCAGCAGGCTGCCTGACGCGACAGGCATCGTAGCAAGGATCGACGGCCGGGAGCTTCCCCGGCCGTTTTCGTTTCGGCGCTGTGCGGGCCGGTCTTGTCGCCTTGTTCGAGCATCCACCCGGGGACGAAGGCAGAGTGGTTTCGCGTGATGCGGTGATGCTCTATAGCCGCTGCGTCACCATCCTCGACTGGTCAGGAGCTTCCCCTCATGAGCGACATGCGTCTCGTCGTTGTCGGCGCCGCCGGGCGCATGGGGCGAATGCTGATCAAGGCGATCACCGAGGCCGAGGGCTGCACCGTTTCGGCCGCGATCGAGCGTTCGGGCTCCGCTGCGCTGGGGCAGGATGCCGGCATTCTGGCGGGCTTGCCTGCACTGGGGGTGCCGGTGACCGACGATGCGCTGCCGGCCTTCGTTGAAGCTGAGGGCGTGCTGGATTTCACGGCGCCTGAGGCCACGGTCGCTTTTGCGGCCCTCGCCGCGCAGGCCCGCATCGTCCACGTCGTCGGGACCACGGGTATGGAGCCGGTCCATCTCGCCAAGCTCGAGGCGGCTGCGCGCCATGCTGCGATCATCCGCTCCGGCAATATGAGCTTGGGCGTGAACCTGCTGGCAGCCCTGGTCCGCAAGGTTTCTGCCACGCTGGGTACGGACTGGGATATCGAGATCGTCGAGATGCATCACCGGATGAAGGTCGATGCGCCATCGGGCACGGCGGTGCTGCTCGGCGAGGCCGCGGCACAGGGGCGGGATGTCTCTCTCGCTGAGACCCGCGTCGCCTCGCGCGATGGCCATACCGGCGTCCGCCCTCCCGGCGCGATCGGGTTTGCGGCGTTGCGCGGCGGCACCGTCGTTGGCGATCACAAGATCATCTTCGCTGGTGCGGGCGAGCGGCTGGAACTGGCGCATGTCGCCGAGGACCGTGGCCTGTTTGCGCAAGGCGCGGTCAAGGCGGCGCTCTGGGGCAGGGGGCGTAAGCCCGGCCTCTACTCGATGGCTGACGTCCTCGGCCTCGATACCCTGTGACGGCGCGCCCGTGACCAGGCTTGCCGTCGCTCCCGGCGTATTTCATTGGCCGGGCTATCTTTCACCCCAGATGCAGTCGGCGCTGCTGGCCGAACTGCGCGAGGTTGCCCGGCAGGCGCCATTCTTCTCACCGCGGATGCCGAAGACCGGCAAGCCGTTCTCCGTGCGAATGACCAATTGCGGCTCGCTGGGATGGGTGTCGGATCTGGCCGGCTATCGTTACCAGGCCCAGCATCCCGAGACCGGCGCGCCCTGGCCGCCGATGCCGGCCGTGTTGCTCGATGCCTGGCGTGCGCTTGCCTGTTACCCGCACCCTCCTGAGGCCTGCCTGGTCAATTTCTACGAGGCGAGCGCGAAGATGGGCCTGCACCAGGATCGTGACGAGCGGGAGTTCGACGCGCCGGTGCTGTCGCTGTCGCTCGGCGACACGGCGGTCTTCAGGATCGGCGGCACGGAACGCGGCAGCAAGACCGTCTCGCTGAAACTTGCCTCGGGCGATGCATTGCTTTTCGGTGGCGAGGCGCGCCTTGCCTATCACGGGATCGACAGGATACTGGCGGGCTCGTCAGCCCTGCTGCCGCAGGGGGGGCGGATCAATCTGACCTTGCGGCGCGTGACGAAGCCAGGAGGGTGATCGGGGTGAGGCTGATCAGGCAGAACCTGAGCCAGGCAGATTCGGAAACGACCAGCCGAGCAGGATCGAGCCGGCGCGCAAGCCAAATCCGGCTGCTATGCCCCCGAGCATTACCAGGAGCGGGCTGACGCCGAGACCGGACAGGAACGCCGTCATGGTTGCCCCAGTCGCCGCCGCCGTAACGTAGAAATCCCGGCTCCATAGCACCATTGGCCTGTCGCCGGCGAGGATGTCGCGCAGGATGCCGCCGAAGGAGGCGGTCACCGCTCCCAGCGCCACCGCCGAGAGGACCGGGACGCCGGCCATCAGCGCCTTCTGCGTGCCGACGACCGCGAAAAGCGCAAGCCCCGCGGCATCGGCCCAGACGAGCATGCGCTTGCCCATCCAGCCATCAAGCGTGCCGGGACGAAAATAGGCCGTTGCCCAGGCCGCAAGCGCGACGATCGTGCAGACGATCACGTCCGACGGCGCCTGCACCCAGCCGACGCCGCGGTCGAGCACGAGATCGCGCAAGGTGCCGCCGCCGACGCCAGTGACGGTCGCAAGCAGGATGAACCCGAACGGATCCATCCCCTTGCGGACCGCGACCAGCGCTCCCGTCAATGCGAAGACGGCAACGCCGGCAACCTCCAGCACGGTTCAGTGGCCTGTATTGGTGTCGCCGCCGGCCTCGGCCGAAGGCGCCTTCGGAGCGCCGGCGGAGACGCCCACCAAGGCCGGCCGCAACACGCGCTCGCCGATCTTGTAGCCGGTCTGCACGACCTTCGAGACAAGGCCCTTGGCGATGCCGGCGTCGGGCGCCTCGAACATTGCCTGGTGCAGATGTGGGTCGAACTTCTCGCCATGGGGGTCGATGCGGCGCACGCCATGGCGTTCCAGGGTCTTCAGCAGTTCGCGTTCGGTGAGCTCGACACCTTCGACCAACGCCTTCAGGGCCGCTTCGCCCTCGGTGCGAGCGGTCTCCGGCAGGCTCTCAAGCGCGCGGCGCAGATTGTCGGCCGAACCGAGCAGGTCTCGCGCAAAGCTCGTCACCGCATAGGCCTTGGCGTCGGCAATCTCTCGCTCGGTGCGCCGACGCAGGTTCTCCATGTCGGCCAGGGTGCGCAGCAGCTTGTCCTTGAGGTCGTTGCGCTCGGCTTCGACCTGCCCGAGCTGGGCTTCGAGCCCGGACTCGAGCGGGGCCGGCTCGTTTGCCTCTTGGGCGGCCATCTGGGCGGCCATGTCCGGCTTCGGTTCGTCGGTCGCAGGGTTCCGCGTCATCGCCTCATCCAATTCAAATCATGGGGCTGGTCGTCACTCGGGAGCGCGACAGCGTTCGAGGCCGATATCGGCCTTGTGGTCCGCGAAATCAAGCACGGGCGGGCACGCGCGTCTTTCCGCCCTGCGCCTTCTCGTGGTCAAAAGCGAAAACCTCCAGCAGTGCCTTGCGGATGCTGAGCTGCCGCGCCGTGCCGGTGATCTTGGCGTTGGTCAGGTCGGTCACGTAGAAAACGTCGACGGCCTTCTCGCCGAACGTGGCGATATGGGCCGAGGCAATATTGAGGTTGAGCTTTCCGATCGCGGTGGTGAGATCGTAGAGCAGGCCCGGGCGGTCGAGGCCGGAAACCTCCAGGACAGTGTGCCGGGTCGAGAGCACGTTGTCGATGATCACCTCCGGCGCGACCTGGAAAGTGGCGCCACGCGGCGGCGGCGCGCGGCGCTGCGCCACCAGATCGGCGATCTTGATCTCGCCCTTCAGCGCCCGTTCGATCGCGGCGGCGATGCGGCCGGCCCGGCGTAGCTCGTCGTCATCGCGCTCGAACGCGCGCGAGATGAAGATGGTATCGAGCACGAGGCCGTCGGTAGTCGTGAAGATCTGGGCGTCGACGATGTTGCCGCCGGCCGCGGCGCAGGCGCCGGTGACGATGGCGAGCAGGCGCGGATGGTCGGGCGCCAGAATGGTCAGCTCCGTGATGCCGCGGAACTGGTCTGTCTCGACCAGGGTTGCCGTGGTGCGCCCTTCAGCCTCGGCCCCGCGCAGGAAGCGCGCCTGCTTCTCCTGACGCGGCAGGTCGACCTTGATCCAGTAGGGCGGGTAATGGCGCGCGAGATAGGCCTCGCGTTCCTCCTCGTCCCAGTCGGCCAGCGCCGCCCTCAGCGCATCCTGTTTCTGTTCGACGCGCGCGCGGCGCTCGATGCCGGAATGACCGCCGGCCAGCACGATTTCGGTCTCATAGTAGAGCGTGCGCAGGAGTTGGCCCTTCCAGCCGTTCCAGACGCCGGGCCCGACCGCCTTGATATCGGCAACCGTCAGGATGAGGAGGAGCTTCAGCCTTTCGAGGGTCTGCACGGTGGCCGCGAAGCTCTCGATCGTCTTGGGGTCGCCGAGGTCGCGGCTCTGGGCGACGGTCGACATGTCGAGATGGTGCTGGACCAGCCAGGCGACCGTCTCGGTCTGCGCCTCGCTGAGCCCGAAGCGTGGGCAAAGCTTGCGCGCGATCCGGCTGCCGGCTTCCGAATGATCTTCCGGCTTGCCCTTGGCGATATCGTGCAGAAACAGCGCGACATAGAGCGCCCGGCGGTTGGTGATGGTCGGGAAGATCGAGTTCGAGAGCGGATGCTCCGCCTCGAGCGCACCGGCCTCGATTTCGGAGAGAACGCCGATCGACCGGATCAGATGCTCGTCGACGGTGTAGTGGTGATACATGTTGAACTGCATCATCGCGACGACGCGCCCGAATTCGGGCACGAAGCGGCCGAGCAGCCCCGACTCGTTCATGCGGCGCAGCACCGCCTCCGGCGCGCGCCGCGACGTCAGGATATCGAGAAAGATCCGGTTCGCTTCGCGGTCGTTGCGCAAATGCGGCGTGACCAGTTTGAGGGATTGCGTCACCAGGCGGCTTGCATCGGGATGAATGGCGACGTCGTTTCGGCTGGCGATCTCATAGAGCCTGAGCAGGTTGATCGGGTCGCGCTTGAAGGCGTCGCCGTCGACGACGTTGAGCCGCTGGCTCTTCAGCGTGAAGTCGGGATGGCCGAGCGCACGCACCTGCCGCCGCTTGGTGAAGGTGCCGAGCAGGCTAGACAGGCTCGCCCGCGGCTTCTGCTGGCGCGCCTCGAGGGCGGCGCAGACGATCGCGGTCAGGTCGCCGACATCCTTCGCCACCAGGAAATAGGCCTTCATGAAGCGCTCGACCGGGGCCTGGCCGCTGCGGCCGGCATAGCCGATCGCCGTCGCTACCTGCCGCTGCAGGTCGAAGGAAAGGCGCTCCTCTGCCCGGCCTGTGATGAAATGCATCCAGCAGCGCACCCGCCAGAGGAACTCCTCCGAGCGCTGGAACATCAGCAGTTCCTTGCGGTCGAACAGCCCGGCGGTGACCAGTTCATCGGCGTCATGGACGCGGTAGGCGTATTTGGCGATCCAGAACAATGTGTTGAGGTCGCGCAGGCCGCCCTTGCCGTCCTTGACGTTGGGCTCGACGAGATAGCGCGATGATCCCGCGCGGCGCACGCGTGCTTCGCGTTCGGCAAGCTTGGCTTCGGTGAAGGCGGGCGCCGAGCCTTCGACCACCTCGGCGTCGAAGCGGTGCACCATCTCGTCGAAGAGCGCCCGGTCGCCGGTGAGGAAGCGGGCCTCGAGCAAGGCGGTGCGGATCGTCATGTCGGCGCGCGCTTCGCGGATGCAGTCGTCGACCGAGCGCACGGAATGGCCGACCTTCAGCTTCAGGTCCCAGAGGGGATAGAGCATCGCTTCGACCACGCTCTCGCCCCAGGCCGTCTGCTTGTGCGGGAACAGGAAGAGCAGGTCGACATCCGATCCTGGCGCCAGTGTACCGCGGCCATAGCCGCCGACGGCGACGACCGCGATCCGCTCGGAGGAGGACGGGTTTACGGCGGGGTAGAAGTGCTCGCTCGCCGCCACATGCAGGCAGCCGACGATGCCGTCCATCATCGCCGACAGGCGCTGGGCACAGGCGAGGCCATTGCGCTCCTCGCTCAGGATTTCCTTGGCGGAGGCGTGACCTTCCTCGAGTGTATGGCGCAGGCAGGCGACCAGTTCCTGCCGCAGATCGGCGGCCGATGCCTTGCGCATCTTGCCCGCCAGCCGGGCAACGGCGGCGGCAGGGTTCGCCAGCACCTCCGCGAGGGCAAAGTAAGGGGTATCGGCGCTGATCGACACGGACGGCATGACCTTCGGATATCGCGCAGGACGGCTTCGAACCAAGCCGCTCGTAACATGGTGACGGGATTCCCAGAAACCAGAAATTACACGCAACAGAACGTGTATTATATCATTTAACAGTCTATCTGAGTTTGTTTGACAAACAGAACGATCGGACCTAGAAAGAGGACACGCGCCGATTTGAGCCACCAGCTTGCGGGCGCGAAACAAGTGCAGCTAAAGCGTGGGGTAGGATAGGCTCGACCTCTCCCGATCCCTTCGCGTCACCGAAATGGGGATCGACAATGAACGTCATCAAGGCAGTCAGCCGCCGTCTTGTACTCGCCGGGCTTGCCATGGCCGGTGCAGGTCTGGGCGCTCTCAGCGCCAATGCCCAGGCGCCGAAGGAAATCCGCATCGATTACGCCACCTACAACCCCGTCAGCCTGGTGCTGAAGGAGCGTGGCACGCTGGAGAAGGCACTCGCTTCCGAGGGCATCACGGTGCGCTGGGTGCAATCCGCCGGATCGAACAAGGCGCTCGAATTCCTCAATGCCGGCTCGATCGATTTCGGTTCGACGGCCGGCGCTGCCGCCTTGATCGGCAAGATCAATGGCAACCCGATCAAGTCGATCTATGTCTATTCGCGGCCTGAATGGACGGCGCTGGTTACCGGGGCCAAGAGCGAGATCACGAGGGTTGCCGATCTCAAGGGCAAGCGCGTCGCCGTCACCCGCGGCACCGATCCGCATATCTTCCTGGTACGGGCACTCGCTGAGGCCAAGCTGACCGAGAAGGACGTCAAGCTCGTGCTGCTTCAGCATGCCGATGGCCGCCTCGCGCTTGAGCGCGGCGATGTCGACGCCTGGGCCGGGCTCGACCCCCTGATGGCTGCAGCCGAGGTCGAGAGCGGTGCAAAGCTGTTCCACCGGAAGGCCGAGGACAACACCTGGGGCATCCTGAATGTCCGCGAGGCCTTCGCCAACGAGCATCCGGCGCTGGTCCGCAAGGTGCTGGCCGCCTACGAGGAGGCCCGTGCCTATGCGTTGGCCAACCCGGCCGAGCTGAAGAAGGTGCTCGTCGACTATACCAAGCTCTCCGACGCGGTCATCGAGCGCCAGCTTACCCGCACCGAACTGACCCATTCCGCGATCGGGCAGGCCCAGGCCGACACCATCCTTGCTGCTGGTCTCGCACTCAAGGAGGCGGGCGTCCTGCCGGCGACGACCGACGTCAAGGCGGTGGTCGACAGCCTGCTCGACCGTCGCTTCGCTGCCGCCAATAACTGAGCCCGGACGAGCAGACACAAGCCGGAACGATGAGCACGCTGGGACTCGATACGGTTGCCGAGGGTAGGGGGCGTCCGGATGTCTTCCGGAAACCCCGCGGCCTCGGTTTGGCCGGCCTGCTGCTGCCGCTTCTTCTGGCTGCTCTCTGGGAGTTCCTGGTCGGTGCCGGCTTGGCCAATGGTCGTCTGATGCCGCCGCCGAGCGTGGTCGGCAAGACGCTCTGGCAACTCGCCGTCTCGGGCGAACTCCTGACCCATGCGTCGGCCACGCTCTGGCGTGTTGCCGCCGGCTTCGGGCTGGGAGCGGCTGTCGGCACGCTGCTCGGCGCGCTGACGGGGGCCCTGCCTCTGGCGCGCAGCGTGCTCGATCCGACCTTGCAGGCTCTGCGAGCGATTCCCTCGATTGCCTGGGTGCCGCTCTTCATCCTCTGGTTCGGCATCTTCGAAGCGTCGAAAATCGCGCTGATTGCCGTTGGCGTGTTCTTCCCCGTCTATCTCGGCGTGGCGGCGGCGATCCTCTCGATCGATCGCAAGATCATCGAGGTTGGGCGCGTCTTCCGGCTCGGCCGCTTCGCCATGGTGCGGCGGGTGCTGCTGCCGGCGATCCTGCCCGCCTGGTTCACCGCGCTGCGCTCGGGCCTCGGCCTTGGTTTCATGTTCGTGGTTGCGGCCGAGATCATGGGAGCGAGCGAGGGCCTTGGTTATCTGCTTGTGGACGGCCAGCAGCTTGGCCGTCCCGACACCATCATCGCGGCCATCATCGCCTTCGCCGTGCTCGGCAAACTGGCGGATGGCCTGCTTCTCGCCATCACGCGGCCTTTCCTCGCCTGGCAGGATCTGGGTCGCGACAAGCTCTGAAAGGCATCCTCGATGCTGAGCTTCGACAGCCTCTCCAAAACCTATGCCGACGGCACACAGGCACTGTCTGCTGTCACCACCACCGTGGCCGCCGGCGAGATCCTCGCGCTTGTCGGCGGCTCCGGTTGCGGCAAGACCACCTTACTGCGGCTCGTCGCCGGGCTGGACCAACCAAGCGCCGGCCGCGTCAGCCTCGACGGCGAGGCGATCCTGGCGCCACGCGCCGATGTCGGCGTGATCTTTCAGGAGCCGCGCCTCTTCCCCTGGCTCAGTGTCTCCGAGAATGTCTCCTTCGGCCTGTCGCATCTGACGCCCTTCGCACGCGAGGGACTGGTCGCGAATGCGCTCGTGCGTGTCGGGCTCGCCGGCTACGAGAAGCGCTGGCCGCGCGAACTGTCCGGCGGGCAGCAGCAGCGCGTCGCCATCGCGCGCGCCCTGGTGACACGGCCAAAGCTGCTTTTGATGGACGAGCCCTTCTCGGCGCTCGACGCCACGACGCGGGCAAGCCTGCACGGCCATCTGCTGGCGCTCTGGGAGGAGAGCCGGCCGACCGTCGTCATGGTCACCCATGATGTCGAGGAGGCGGTGACATTGGCAGATCGCATCATCGTCATGCAGCCGAACCCCGGCCGCATCTTCGATGAATTCGACAATCCTCTCGCCCGTCCGCGCGACAGGCTCTCTCCAGCCTTCGAGGCGAGCAAGCGCGAGGTCCTGCGCACTCTCGATCGCTCCCTCGCGAACGGAGAGCCGCATCAGCACAAGGCCGCCGAGACCGCAGGCATGTGGTGGTGAGGCGCGAGACGCCCATGCCGGGTTGGGGCTGGCCCCGCGTCGGCGACAGGCTTATCACGGCGGCACATCGCCGCTCGTCTGAAGAAGGTTGAGAACCATGGACGTCACCGCGCTTCGCGCCCTCCAGGCTCCGCTCAAGGACAAATACCGCGAGGCGCCCGACGCCGCGGTGATCACGCTGAAGGCCCGTGGCGAACTCGACGACCAGCATATCGCCTGCAAGGTCGAGACCGGCCGCGCGATCGCCCTGGCCGGGCTGCACCCGGCGACCGGCGGAACCGGTGCCGAGCTCTGCTCCGGCGACATGCTGCTTGAGGCGCTGGTCGCCTGCGCCGGCGTCACGCTGAAGGCGGTCGCGACCGCCCTTGAAATCGAACTGAAGAAGGGAACTGTCAGGGCCGAGGGCGATCTCGATTTCCGCGGCACGCTCGGCGTCGTCAAGGATGCGCCCGTCGGCTTCAAGGCGATCCGCCTGTCCTTCGATGTCGAGAGCGACGCCCCACAGGACAAGCTCGACACTCTGCTCAAGCTGACCGAGCGCTACTGCGTCGTCTTCCAGACGCTGAACGTCAAGCCGGAGCTTTCGGCCGTGCTCAACCGCGGCTGATCACTCGGCGGCCTTCAGCTCGAGCCCCTTGGCGAAGGGTAGCGACGGCTCGCTCTTCGCCGGCTCATCGAATTCGAGCGCGCCGATCTTGTCGCCGCGGCTGGTGATCTTGCCGGCCGAGGTGCGGATGCCGGCGACATCCTCCTGCGCCTGGCGAAAATGCTGGTCGAGCTTCTCGGCCCGCTCGCCGAGCCGGCGGACATCGGTCAGGAGCCTGCCAACCTCGGTCTGGATGACGCGAGCCTCCTCGCGCATGCGGGCATCGCGAATGAGCGACTGCATCAGCTGGATCGCCAGGGCGAGCAGGGACGGCGACACGACCATGACGCGGGAGCGATGGGCCTTCTGGATCACGTCGTCGAAATGCTCGTGCAGGTCGGCATAGATCGATTCGGACGGCACGAAGAGCAGGGCCATGTCCTGCGTTTCGCCGGGCACGAAATAGCGCTCGGCGATATCCTTGACGTGCTGGCCGACATCGCCGCGCACGCGCACGCCCGCTGCCTTCTTTGCCTCCTCGCCACGCGCTTCGCGCAGCATGGTGAAGCTCTCCAGCGGGAATTTGGCGTCGATGACGAGGCCGCGCCCGTCTCCTGGCAGGGTGACGAGGCAGTCCGGCCGGTTGCGGTTCGAGAGCGTCGGCTGGAACGAGAAGAAGGCGGCGGGCAGCCCGTCGCGGATGATCGCCTCCATCCGGCCCTGGCCATAGGCGCCACGTGCCTGCTTGTTGGAGAGCACGTCCTTGAGGGTCACCACTTCGCTGGTCAGGTCGGTCAGGTTCTTCTGGGCAGCGTCGATGACCGCAAGCCGTTCCTGCAGCTTGCCGAGGCTCTCCGTGGTCTGCTTGACGTTCTGCTCGAGCCCGGAGCCGACCTGCTGGCGCAGGCCGTCCATCCGCTCGGCGACGAGGCGGGCAAGGTCGGCCTGCCGCGTCGAGAGAATCTCGGCCATCGTCTGCATCCGGCCCGTCATCTCGGCTTGCATGCGGTTCATCTCGGCGACCTTGTCGTCCATCTCGCGGGCGCGTTCGGCAGCGATGACGGCCTCGATCGCTCGCCCGCGCGAACTGCGCCAGAGCGACAACGCGACGAGCACAAGCAGAAACAGGCTGCTACCGGCGAAGGCAAGGGCGGCCTCGCTCCAGGTGACCGGCCGCTCGAGCAGCGTGAAGGCAATTCCGTTCATGACGGCAGATTAGCCGATTCGCGTGCGCATGCCGAACGAAAGCGGAACGGTTTGACCACCCGCCAACAAGTGCTTATGTCCGCGGCGTCAGCAAGAAAAACCGGTTCGAGCGCCCTATGGCTATTCGCCCTCTCGTCATCCTGCCCGATTCAGTCCTGCGCCAGGTCTCGAAACCTGTCGAGGCCGTCACGCCCGAGATCAAGGCGCTCGCCGCCGACATGCTCGAGACCATGTATGACGCACCCGGCATCGGCCTGGCAGCGATCCAGATCGGCGTGCCGCTGCGCCTGCTGACGATCGACCTCGCCAAGCCGGAGGAGGAGAAGGCGCCGATGACCTTCATCAATCCGGAAATCACCTGGTCTTCCAAGGAGCTGAACATCCATGAGGAAGGCTGCCTTTCGATCCCCGAATATTACGAGGAGGTCGAGCGTCCGGCGCGGGTGAAGGTTCGCTATCTCGATCTCGACGGCAAGGTGCAGGACATCGAGGCGGACGGCCTGCTCGCCACCTGCCTTCAGCACGAGATCGACCATCTCAATGGCGTGCTCTTCATCGATCACCTGTCGCGGCTGAAGCGCGAGCGTGTCACCAAGCGTTTCGCCAAGGCGGCGCGTCGCGACAGCGCGGCCTGAATGATCCGTATCGATCAGAAAGCGGCGCTGTTCGCATGAGTTTGCGCGTCATCTTCATGGGCACACCGGATTTCGCCGTGCCGACCCTGACCGAGATCATCGGCCAGGGCCACGAGGTTGTGAGTTGCTACACCCGCGCCCCGGCGCAGGCCGGTCGTGGTCTCGATCTGAAGCCGTCCCCGGTGCATCGCGCCGCCGAGCGCTTCGGCATTCCGGTGTTCACGCCGAAGACGTTGAAGACCGACGAAGCTGCCGAGGTGATCGCCTCGCATCAGGCCGACGTCGCGGTCGTCGTCGCCTATGGCATGATCCTGCCGCAGGCGATCCTTGATCTGCCGGAACTGGGCTGCCTCAACCTGCACGCGTCGCTTCTCCCGCGCTGGCGCGGCGCTGCCCCGATCCAGCGGGCCATCATGGCGGGCGATGCCGAGAGTGGCATCTGCGTCATGAAGATGGAGGCGGGGCTGGATACCGGCCCGGTCGGCATGGTCGAGAAGCTTGCGATCGGCCCCGATATGACGGCCGGCGAACTGCATGATCGGCTGGCTTCGCTTGGCGCCGACCTGATGGTGCGCGCCCTGGCTGCGCTCGGGCGTGGCGGGCTGCAGTTCACTCCACAACCCGTCGAGGGGGTGACCTACGCTGCCAAGATCGCCAATGCCGAGGCGAAGCTGGACTGGGCGCGTCCAGCGCAGCAGGTCCATGACCTCGTGCGCGGGCTCTCGCCCTTTCCAGGCGCCTTTGCCGAGGTCGATCTCGGAAAGGGGCCGGAGAGGCTCAAGATCCTGCGTACGGCGCTGGCTGGCGGCGCTGCCGAGCCGGGCACGCTGCTGGACGGTGAGGGCACGATCGCCTGCGCCGAGGGCGCAGTGAGGTTGCTTCAGGTTCAGCGCGCCGGCCGTGCGCCCATGAGCGGGAGCGAATTCCTGCGCGGCGCGCGGCTCGATCCCGGCCATCGGATCTAGGGCGCCCGCATGATGTCGCCCAAAGTTCGGTTCCCAGTTTTCGGCATCATATTCTGATGCCCCGCTACAAGCTCGTCATCGAGTATGATGGAACGCCGTTCTCCGGCTGGCAGCGTCAGCTCAACGGTCCGTCGGTTCAACAGAGCATCGAGGAAGCGGTCGAGGCCTTTTGTGGTCATGCCGTCCGCCTGCACTGCGCCGGGCGCACCGATGCCGGCGTCCATGCGACGCATCAGGTCGCCCATGTCGTTCTGGACAAGGAGTGGCGCACCGATGTCGTGCGTGACGCGAGCAATGCCCGCCTGAAGCATCTGCCGGTCGCGGTTCTGAGCGCCGAGGCTGTGTCCGACGAATTCGATGCGCGCATCTCGGCTAGGCGCCGCTATTACATCTACCGCATGCTCGACCGACGCGCACCGCCGGCGCTCGATCGGGACCGACTCTGGCATGTCCCCTTCAGACTTGATCATGAAGCCATGGACCGCGCTGCCAAGGCGCTCGTCGGTCACCACGATTTCACGACATTTCGGGCCGCCGAATGTCAGGCGAACGGGCCTGTTCGGACGCTCGACCGGCTCGATGTGACGCGGGAGGGTTCGGAGATCGTGATTTACGCCCATGCCCGCTCCTTCCTGCATCATCAGGTCCGCTCGATGGTCGGCTGTCTGAAGATGGTGGGAGCGGGGCGCTGGCCTGAAAACAAGGTCGGCAAGGTGCTGGCCGCGCGCGACCGCTCGCAATGCGCGGCGCTTGCTCCATCCTGCGGGCTCTATCTCGCCGGCGTCGATTACTGAGCCGGGCTCAGATGCCCGCCAGGCCGAAGACGCGGATGATCGAATAGTCGGCCATCACGCTCGCCAGCAGGATTGCGGGCGCGACATGGCCTTGCGCGCCGAAGGCGGCACGCGCCACGCAATAGCGAAGGCGCAGCACGATGACCGCGAAGGCGATCGCCTGCATCGTCGCGATGGCGGGGTTCGACCAGCCGATTGCAAAGACAGTGGCGGGTACCGCCATCAGGCTGGCCGAGACGATGCCGGCCCAGTTCCAGGCGATGACGAAACTGGTCAGCCGCGGCGAATGGGCGAGGTTCGGGGCGAGGCCTATCAGCAGCGCCGGTACTGCGATGATCGCCAGGCACTGGGCGCCCAGCACGCGGGCAATGAGGGCGGGGGAATCGAACATGTTCCCGGCGTTGGACAGCCCGGCAATCTGCCGTTCGGCCGCCAGGATCGCGACCAGCGCTGGCACGGTGAGCACGAGCGCGGCAAAGGAGCGCCAGAACCCGTCGCGGCTGAGATCGAGTTCCTTCAGCGCCTCGGCGCCGTCGGTCATCAGGCGCCATGAACCGCGTAGCGAGCGCAGCACGTCATCGGCAGCAAGAGCCATGGCCGGGTACTCCGGATACGTGGCATTAGACTTTCGTCTAATGCAGTAAACGGCGTATCCGGTTTGGGGTCAAGCGCCTTGTTGCGTTGCAGCAAAGTAGCTTTCGAGCAGGCGGTGCGTGATCCGTTCCAGGCAGAGCAGGTCGGAGACCGCGACCCGTTCGTCGATCTGATGCATGGTCTGGCCGACCACGCCGAACTCGACGACCGGGCAATAGCTCTTGATGAAGCGGGCATCGGAGGTGCCGCCCGTCGTCGAGAGTGCCGGGCGCGTGCCGGTCTCGGCTTCGACCGCATCGGCGACCAGCGCGACGAACGGCCCCGGCTCGGTCAGGAAAGCGACCGCATTCGTCGGCTGAACTTCGAGCTCGTAGCGCACCTGGTTGCCGGCAGCGTCCCGCAGCCGCCGGTCGAGCTCGGCGGCGAGGCTCTCTGGCGTCCAGATATCGTTGAATCGGATGTTGAAGACAGCCTTTGCCTGGGCTGGAACGACATTCGTCGCGGGATTGCCGACATCCAGAGTGGTCACCTCGAGATTGCTCGGATCGAAATAGGCCGTTCCGGTATCGAGTGGCGTCGCATCGAGCGCTGCCAGCAGGCGCACCATGCCGCGGATCGGATTGTCTGCGAGGTGCGGATAGCCGACATGGCCCTGCTTGCCGTGAACGACCAGCCGGCCGGTCAGCGAGCCGCGGCGGCCGATCTTGATCATGTCGCTCATCGTCGCCGGGTTGGTCGGCTCGCCGAGCAGGCAATGGTCGAAGCGTTCGCCGCGTGCCTTCGCCCAATCCAGCAGCTTGACGGTGCCGTTGACGGCAACCGATTCCTCGTCCCCCGTGACGAGAAAGGCGATCGAGCCCGGCGCATCCGGATAATCGCGGCGGAAGCGCAGCGCAGCCGAGATCATCGAGGCGAGCCCGCCCTTCATGTCGCAGGCACCGCGTCCATGCAGGACACCGTCTTCGACCTGGCCGGAGAACGGGTCGCGCGACCATTGCGCGAGGTCGCCCGGGGGAACGACATCGGTATGGCCGGCTATGACCAGAACGGGCCCCTCGGTGCCGATCCGGGCATAGAGGTTTTCGACATCCGGCGTGTCGGGCTCGCTGAATACCGGCCGATCGACCGAGTACCCAGCCGCGCTCAGAACGGTGTCGAGCAGAGCAAGTGCTCCCCCCTCAACTGGTGTCACGGAGGGGCATCGCACGAGCGCCTGCGTCAGGGCGACGGGATCGAGCGGGTCGAAGGGAAGTGGAGGAGGGAGCGGCTTCATTCCGCCGGTTTAGCACCCGCTTCTGTCTCTGCAACGGACTCGGGCGCAATGCAGCCCGGCAGCAAACCGAGATCGATCAGCGCAACGAGCCAGAGCAGCAGGGAGAAGGTGCCGAGTGTTTTGGCCGCTGCTGCTTCGAGATGGCCGGGGCCAAGTCCGGACAGTACGATCGCGATGACCAGCGTCGGCCCGTAATACCACGGCCGTCCGCGGTCCCGGCCGCGTTTGGCGGCAAGCGCCGACCAGGGAAACAGGGCGAAAGCCCCGGCAAAGGCCGTGATCTGGGGGCCATGCTCCGCGCCAAGGCGAGCGCTGCCGATGTCGGCGAGGACGAGCGCGAGAGCAACCAGGGCCGTGCCCGACCAGAAGGCGGGGCGTCCGATGCGGCCCTCGAAGCCGGTCAGGAGGGTGAGAAGCGGCAAGGCGATGATTCCGTTTCGGAGACTGTCTCACGCCGGCCCTCAGCCCTGAAGCTCAGGGTGAAGAATGCGTTAACGCGATGGCCCCGCGGCGATCCCGGCGCGCAGAAAAGGCTTGAACGTGGGCTCGGCGCCCGCTAGCTGCGGCAGGGGCCTTGTCCCGCGTGTTTTGGCCCAGTGAGGTTCTTGTCATGACCATCCGTCTGCATCGCGGTGATCTGCCGGATGATTTCCTGCCGGGCTCCGTCGTTGCGATCGACACCGAGACGCTTGGTCTCAACCCGCATCGCGACCGGCTCTGCGTGGTCCAGCTCTCGCGCGGCGATGGCTCTGCCGATGTGGTCCAGATCCTTCGGGACGGTCCTGCGCCTGCGAACCTGATCCGACTGCTGTCGGACCCTTCCGTGCTGAAGCTGTTCCATTTCGCGCGGTTCGACGTTGCCGTTCTGAAGAACGCCTTCGGCGTCACCACCGGCCCGGTCTACTGCACCAAGATCGCCTCGAAGCTGGTGCGGACTTATACCGACCGGCACGGCCTGAAGGACCTTGTCAGGGAACTGCTCGGCATCGACTTGTCGAAGCAGCAGCAATCCTCGGATTGGGGCGCCGATACGCTGTCGGAGGCACAATTGGCCTATGCGGCTTCGGACGTGCTGCATCTCCACGCCCTGCGCGAGAAGCTCGAGGCCATGCTGGTGCGCGAGGGGCGCTCGCATCTCGCCGAAGCCTGTTTCAATTTCCTTCCGTTCCGCGCGGAGCTCGATCTTGCCGGCTGGGCCGAGAACGACATCTTCGCTCACGCTTGACAAATTCTAAGTCTTCTTGCGTCAGTCTCCACGCGAACGAAGCGCGTAGGGGCCCGCAGGTCGTTCGCCGGCTGACACGAAAAAGCCGTTAGCGACTGCCATTGCGCGGGGCATGACTGTGGCGATGACAACGGGCGACTGGACCGCCCCCGAATCGAAACGTGCGAGTCGACGTCGCGCTGCGTTCAAGGCAGCGCAGCGGCACACCATGCTCGTCCGCTTCCTCCGCCGCGCGATTCCCGTCGGTGCGGTCGTGGCCGTGCTCGGCCTGATCGTGACGCCGTTCCTGCATCCATTGTCTGGCGTCTCCGGCGTGTCGATCGGTTCCGTCGGCATTTCGGGCGGCAAGGTCAAGATGGAGTCGCCGCGCCTCTCGGGCTATCGCAAGGACAACCGGCCCTACGAGGTGACGGCGCTCGAAGCGCTGCAGGACATTCGCAATCCGACCGAAATCGAGCTGTCGACAATGACAGCCAGGATTCAGATGCAGCAGGAGGGCTGGGTCACGGTCAACGCCCGCACCGGCCTGTTCAACTCCCAGAAGGAGAAGCTGAAACTGGTCGATGACGTGAAGGTCCGTACCGAGTCCGGCTATGATATGCGGATGCGCAGCGCCGATATCGATTTCAAGGCGGGGACCGTCGTATCGCGGGAGCCGGTCAAGGTTCTGCTCGGTTCGACCACCGTCGAGGGCGATACCCTGGACGTGAAGGACAATGGCGCGCTGATCGTCTTCGACGGCCGTGTCCGAGTCGTGATAGAGAATGCACCGGCTCGCGCCTTGGCCGGACCTGAACGCGAAGGCAGCACGCCGGCTCCGGAACTGCTAGGACCGGTCAAGGCGCCTGCCGCGCCGAACCGGGAACCGGCAGCGGTCGACGGTAGTTCTCCGGGCAATGCCCCTGCAACTGGGACGAGACAGTGATATGCGGTCCGCATTCGA
The DNA here is from genome assembly GCF_056401655.1 of Allobosea sp. P4_E12. Classification (NCBI taxonomy): domain Bacteria; kingdom Pseudomonadati; phylum Pseudomonadota; class Alphaproteobacteria; order Hyphomicrobiales; family Alloboseaceae; genus Allobosea; species Allobosea sp. P4_E12. The sequence continues at coordinate 31,324 of NZ_JBFUIY010000019.1, forward strand.
AGCTGCATCAGTGAATCCTGCGATGTCGAAGGGCTGGCAGCCGGTATGGCTACTTGCGGCAGCGCTGAGTCTTTCATGCGTTGCCGAGGCGGTCGCCCAGACCCCGCAGCCACGCTCCGATGCCTCCAAGGTTGCGCAGGCGACACCGCCTGCGGCTGGAAAGGCCAAGCCCGCCCGCGGCGGCGGGGGGGCGAATTCGCCTCTTGGCGGCCTTGGTGGCGACAGCAAGGAGCCGATCAAGATCGATGCTGACAAGCTCGATGTGCTCGACAAGGAAAATCGCGCGGTCTTCACCGGCAATGTCGTGGCGGTGCAGGGCGAGACCACGGTGCGGTGCTCGGTCATGACCGTGTTCTACGAGGGGCGCGGCGCTGGGACCGTACCAGGAGCATCGCGTCCTGCAACGCCGGCGCCAGCCGCAGCGGGGGGCGCGCCGCAATCCAATGATAGCAGCATCAAGCGCATCGAATGCGATGGTCCGGTGACCGTGGTCTCGAAGACGCAGGCTGCGACCTCAGACAAGGCGGTGTTCGACCGCGCCAACAACAAGGTCATCATGACCGGGAATGTCGCCCTGAATGACGGGCCGAACATCACCCGTGGCGAGCGACTGGTCTATGACACGGAGACCGGCGTCGCCAATATCGAGAACAACAAGGGGCGCGTGCAGGGCTTCTTCGTTCCGAATTCCGGCGAGGCCGGCAAGGACGCGGGCAAGAACACTCCGCCCAAGCCCGGTGCCGCGGCCCCCGCTCGCCCGGCGAGCCCGCCGACCAACTAGCCGCTCCGGTCCGGCGCATGCCGGGCCGACTGCCTTTCACATCAGCGAGCCCTGCTCTCAGTGACAGTCCATTCCATGCCGCAATCCGACAGTTCGACCCTGCCCGCTCAGGCTACGGCACCCCGGAGCGAGCAAAGCCCCGGCATGTTCGGGCGCTTGCGCGGACTGTTCGGCGCAAAGGCGCGGGACAGCGAGGCCGAGCCGGCAACATCATCTGCCGCATCGATCGGTGGACCGGGTATTCTCGCTGTCAGCGGCCTGCGCAAGAGCTATGGCGGCCGCACGGTGGTGAGCGAGGCGAGCCTCTACGTCCGGCAGGGCGAAGCGGTGGGCCTGCTCGGTCCAAACGGCGCCGGCAAGACCACGATCTTCTACATGGTCACTGGTCTGGTGCCCGCCGATCTCGGGGTCATTTCGCTGGAAGGCAACGATATCACCGGCTTGCCGATGTATCAGCGCGCGAGGCTTGGAATTGGCTACCTGCCGCAGGAGGCCTCGATCTTTCGTGGCCTCACTGTCGAGGACAACATCCGGGCCGTCCTTGAAGTCGTGGAGCCGAACCGCAAGAGCCGTGAGCGTCAGCTCGATACGCTTCTGGAAGAGTTCACGATCTCTCGCCTGCGCAAGGCTCCTTCCATCGCGTTGTCGGGCGGCGAGCGCCGCCGTTGCGAGATCGCCCGCGCCCTGGCCGGGCGGCCGTCCTTCATTCTTCTCGACGAGCCCTTCGCCGGCATCGATCCGATCGCCGTTGGCGACATTCAAGCGCTGGTGCGCCAGCTGACCGATCGTGGCATCGGCGTACTGATCACCGACCACAATGTCCGTGAGACGCTCGGCCTCGTCGATCGCGCCTATATCATCCATTCCGGCCGCGTGCTCACCGAGGGCTCTCCGGCCGAGATCATCGCCAATCCGGACGTCCGCCGTGTCTATCTCGGCGAGGATTTCAAGCTCTGATCCAGCCGGCCGTGATGCCGCTGCCATAATCTCGGCAGAATGCTGCACTGCATTAATTTCTCTGCACAAAGCGCGTGCAGAGGCTTTGACGCGCCCGCGTTGCGCGGCTAGGCTTTGTTCCGAAGGCAAGAAACATGCCGAGGCGGATGAGAGGTCAAGAGCGCAATGGCGATGATGCCGCGCATGGAGCTGCGCCAGGGACAGTCCCTGGTGATGACGCCGCAGCTGCTGCAGGCGATCAAGCTCCTGCAACTCTCGCATCTCGAACTTCAGAACTTTGTCGAGGGTGAGCTGGAGCGGAATCCGCTGCTGGAGCGCGACGACGCGCCTGAGGCTCCTATACAGCTCAATGGCGGCGATAGCCCCCTGGCGGCTGATCCAGAGAGTTTTGCGCGTGCCGAGAGCCTGAACACCCAGGACGGCATGGAAGGCCGGCTCGGCACCGGGCTCGACAACGTCTTCCAGGGTGAACAGCCGACAATCGCCCGCCTCGACACGAAGGGGGCCGACAGCCTGCCGATCACCGGCGGCGCCTATGGCGGCTCCGGTGGTTCGTTCGAGGACGGGTCGGAAGGCTTCGAGTCCAGCCTGACCTCGGAACTGTCCCTGCGCGATCACCTCAGCGCACAGCTCGATCTCGCGATGACCGATCCTGCGGAGCGACTGATCGGCAGCCACCTCATCGATGCGGTCGATGATTCCGGCTATCTCGGCGAGCCGGTGCCTGAGATCGCAGAGCGGCTCGGTGTGAGCACGGACAAGGTCGAGCACGTGCTTGGCGTCATCCAGGGCTTCGACCCCTCCGGTGTCGGGGCGCGCGATGTTCGCGAATGCCTGTCGATCCAGCTGCGGGAGCGCGACCGCTTCGACCCGGCCATGCAGGCTCTGGTCGCCAACCTCCATCTTGTCGCCAAGCGTGATTTCTCGGCGCTCAAGCGCATCTGCGGCGTCGACGATGAGGATATCGCCGACATGGTCGCAGAAATCCGCAGGCTTGACCCCAAGCCTGGACGGGGTTTCGGCGGCTCGGCGGCCGAGACCGTCGTTCCGGATGTCTTCATCAGGCCGGCGCCGGACGGTTCCTGGCTGGTCGATCTCAATCCGGATACCCTGCCGCGCGTGCTGATCAACCAGACCTATCATGCCCGCGTCTCCCGGGCGGCGCGGAACGACCTGGACAAGGCCTTCATCGCCGAATGCCTGCAGACGGCGAACTGGTTGACGCGTAGCCTCGAGCAACGCGCCCGCACCATCCTCAAGGTCGCAAGCGAGATCGTGCGCCAGCAGGATGGCTTCTTCGCGCATGGCGTCGAGCATCTGCGGCCGCTGAACCTGAAGACGGTCGCGGATGCCATTGGCATGCACGAATCGACAGTCTCGCGCGTCACCTCGAACAAATATCTGATCTGTTCGCGCGGTGTGTTCGAGATGAAATATTTCTTCTCGGCAGCGATCGCCGCGACCGGTTACGGCGAGGCGCATTCCGCGGAAGCCGTTCGCTTCCGCATCAAGCAGATGATCGACGACGAAGTCCCCGCCGAGGTGCTGTCCGACGACGCGATCGTCGCCCGGTTGAAGGAAGGCGGCATCGATATTGCTCGGCGCACCGTGGCGAAATACCGCGAGTCCCTGCGCATTCCGTCCTCTATGGAGCGTCGGCGCGAGAAGGTGGCGATGGCGCTGGGAGGGCGCTGAACCCGCTCGGCTTTTTCTCCGCCCGAGTGAGCCCGATCGGATGCCTTTCGCTGCCGTCGGCTGGCGGCGACTATTCCGCAGCGCTCATTGACAATGGCGACTCCCCGTCCTTACCTCAGTGAGATGATCGATCACTGATCATGGCGACAAGAAGGGGAAGCACTCCATGAGCTTGCGAATCTCCGGCAAGAATCTCGATGTCGGCGAGGCCCTGCGGGGCCAGGCCGAGGAGCGCGTGGCCGCCGCCCTCAGCAAGTATTACGAGGGCGGATATCAGGGCCATGTCACCGTCGACAAGGACGGTACCGCCTTCCGGACGGACGGGGTCTTGCATCTCTCCTCCGGCATCACACTCGAAGCGTCCGCTACGGCGCATGATCCGTATGCGAGTCTCGACAAGATGGCGGAGCGCATTGAGAAGCGGTTGCGTCGGTACAAGCGGCGGTTGAAGGATCGCTCATCCGCAATGAATGGTCGTGCCTCCGGGGTGGAAATCCCCAGCTATGTGATTGCGGCCCCTGATGATGAAATCGAGGAGGCTGAGGCCGTTTCTGGCGGTGACAACCCTGTTATCGTGGCGGAATCGACCAAATCCTTCCACGAATTGACCGTTAGTGATGCAGTCGCCGAGCTTGACCTCACTGGTGCGCCCGTCGTGATCTTCCGCCATGCTGGCAATGGGCGGATGAACGTCGTATACCGCCGCCGCGATGGCAACATCGGCTGGATTGACCCGCCGGCCTCGCTGTCTTGAGCCCCGGCAGGCGGTAGCCCCGGTTATCACTCCTGACCCGTGGCGCTGGGTGAGAACCCGGCACGGGACATGCATGGACTGGCGCATGACCCTCACTGATCTTCTGACGCCCGCAGCCGTGGTCTCCCCGCTGCGGGCCAATGGCAAGAAGCAGGCGCTGCAGGAACTGTCCCAGCACGCCTCCGTGCTCACTGGGCTGCCTGAGCGCGAGCTTTTCGAGGCCCTGCTGCAACGAGAACGCCTTGGCTCGACCGGGATTGGCGACGGCATCGCGATCCCCCACGGGCGCATGCCTGGAATCGACCGGCTCGTCGGGCTGTTCGCCCGCGCCGAGAAGCCGATCGATTTCGAGGCGCTGGATGGCCAGCCCGTCGATATCATTTTCGTGCTGATCGCGCCGGAAGGGGCGGGGGCTGATCATCTGAAGGCGCTTGCCCGCGTCGCGCGCGTCCTGCGCAATCAGGCCGTGCTGGAGCAGGTGCGGCGCGCCCATGACCCGGCCGCCATCTATGCGATCCTGGCGGAGACCGCCGCGAAGGCTGCCTGACACTGGAACCGTTCAAGCCTGGGCTTGGACTGGAGGGCGCAAGCCGCTATGACGCCGGCATGACCGGCGCCGCATGCTGTAGCCGCGGCGCATCCTGTTTCGGAGCCAGTTCCTCATGGCCTACACGCATGTCGATCTCTTCCCTCTCGGCGAGGACAAGACCCCCTATCGCAAGCTCGGCGACGCGGGCGTCACAGTCGAGACGATTGGTGACCGCGAGGTCCTGAGCGTTTCGCGCGAAGCGATCCGCCAGCTCAGCGAACAGGCCTTCATCGACATCAACCACCTGTTGCGCCCGGGCCATCTTGCCCAGCTGGCCAAGATCCTCGACGACCCCGAGGCGACCTCGAATGACAAGTTCGTTGCCTTCGATCTCTTGAAGAACGCCAATATCGCGGCTGGCGGCGTGCTGCCGATGTGCCAGGACACCGGCACCGCGATCATCATGGGCAAGCGCGGTCGCAAGGTCTGGACCGATGGCGATGATGAGTCGGCGCTGGGCGAGGGCGTGGCCGATGCCTACTACAAGCGCAATCTGCGCTATTCGCAGGTCGCGCCCCTCTCCATGTTCGAAGAGAAGAACACGGCGACCAACCTGCCGGCGCAGATCGATATCTATGCCGAGGGAGAGGACGCCTACAAATTCCTCTTCGTGGCCAAGGGCGGCGGTTCGGCCAACAAGACTTTCCTGTTCCAGGCGACGCCCTCGCTCCTCACCAAGGACCGCATGATCGCGTTCCTGAAGGAGAAGATCCTGACGCTGGGCACGGCCGCCTGCCCGCCCTATCACCTTGCCATCGTCATTGGCGGCACCTCGGCCGAGCAGAATCTCAAGACCGTCAAGCTCGCCTCGACCAAATATCTCGACGAACTTCCGACAAAGGGTTCTCCCTCGGGGCACGCTTTCCGCGATCTCGAGATGGAGGAGGAGATTCACAGGCTGACGCAGTCGCTCGGCGTCGGTGCACAGTTCGGCGGCAAGTATTTTTGCCATGACGTTCGCGTCATCCGCCTGCCGCGTCACGGCGCCTCGCTGCCGATCGGCCTTGGCGTGTCCTGCTCGGCCGATCGCCAGGCCAAGGGCAAGATCACCCGGGAGGGCATCTTCCTCGAGGCTCTCGAGACCAATCCGGCCAAGTACCTGCCTGAGGTCGAAGACGCGTCGCTCGGTGGCGATGTCGTCAAGGTCGATCTCAACCGGCCGATGAGCGAAGTCCTCGCGACGCTCAGCAAATACCCGGTCAAGACCCGGCTTTCGCTGACCGGCACCATCGTCGTCGCCCGCGATTCGGCCCATGCCAAGATTCGTGAGCGGCTCGAGAACGGGCAGGGCATGCCCGATTATTTCAAGAACCATCCGGTCTATTACGCCGGTCCGGCCAAGACGCCCGAGGGTTTGGCCTCCGGCTCCTTCGGTCCGACGACGGCCGGGCGCATGGATTCCTTCGTCGATCAGTTCCAGTCCTTCGGTGGCTCGATGGTCATGCTCGCCAAGGGCAACCGCTCCTCGGCGGTGCGCGAGGCTTGCGCCCGGCATGGCGGCTTCTATCTCGGCTCGATCGGCGGCCCGGCGGCGCGCCTCGCTCAGGACTGCATCCGCAAGGTCGAGATCCTGGAGTATCCGGAGCTCGGCATGGAGGCGGTCTGGCGCATCGAGGTCGAGGAYTTCCCCGCCTTCATCGTCRTCGACGACAAGGGCAACGACTTCTTCAAGGAGCTGAACCTCGGATGATGCGGCTTTCGGCTGGCCTTGCCCTGATCCTTGTTCTCGCGGCGCCTCCCGTCCTGGCGCAGGGGAGGGCTGGCGCTCCGGCGGACTGCCAGCGGGATCTCTTCCAGAACGAGGCCGGCATGCGCCGTGAACTCACCCGCCTGCAATCTGCCGGCACAGCCGACCAGGCCACGCAATGCCGCGTCTGGCGCGAGCATGTCACCTATCTTCAGGGCGCGCGCTCCGTCTTCGCAACCTGCCAGGCTGGACGGCAGCGCGAGGAGAATGTCGCGCAGATGGACACCTCCATCTCCGAATACCGGGTGCTTCTCGCCAATCGCTGCAAGGCGCGCTGAGCAGGTGCCCACCCCTTACGGAAAGGCAAAGATCGCATGACCGAGCAGGCTGCCACCCCCCTGAATGTCGCCGTCGTACCGGTGACTCCGTTCCAGCAGAATTGCTCGGTCATCTGGTGCACCCGCACCAAGGAAGCAGCGGTGGTTGATCCCGGTGGTGATGTCGACCGCATTCAGGACGCGCTGAAGGAACTCGGCGTCAAGCCGGTCGCGATCTGGCTGACCCATGGCCATATCGACCATGCCGGCGGTGCGGCCGATCTTGCCGATGCGCTCGCTGTGCCGGTCATTGGTCCGCATGAGGCCGACAAGTTCCTGCTCGACGACCTGCCGGCTTCGGGGCTGCGCTTCGAGATGCGCGGCATTCGTCCGGTCACGCCGACGCGCTGGCTTGCCGAGGGCGAAACGGTGTCGATCGGCGATGTCGCCTTTTCGGTGCAGCATGTGCCCGGCCATACGCCCGGCCATGTCACCTTCTTCCAGAAGGACGCGCATTTCCTGCTTGCGGGCGATACGGTGTTCGCAGGCTCGGTGGGGCGCACCGATTTTCCCTATGGCAGCCATGAGACGCTGATTGCCGGCATCAAGGCCAAGCTCCTGCCGCTGGGCGACGATGTCCAGTTCCTGCCGGGACACGGGCCGGCGAGTACGCTCGGTGAGGAGCGGCAGAACAACCCATTCCTGCAGGATTGAGGGCACAGGCGCTCCGCGCCCGGTGCTCGTACAGGTTGTGGAGGGCGCGCGCCACAGCGATTGACGTAAGGGCGTAGCTCACTAGTTTGGCGGCATAGCACGGAGCGCCGCCATGAGCCTCGAATTCCTAATCACCTCCCTCATCATCGTTGCCTCGCCGGGCACGGGCATGATCTACACCGTGGCAGCGGGCCTCTCGCGGGGCGCGCGCGCAAGCGTCGTCGCGGCCTTCGGGTGCACGCTCGGCATCGTGCCCCACATGCTCGCGGCGATCATGGGATTGGCGGCGCTGCTGCACACGAGCGCGCTTGCCTTCCAGATCTTCAAATATCTCGGTGTGGCCTACCTGCTCTACATGGCCTGGAACACACTCCAGGAACGCGGGGCCCTGTCGACACGCGCTCTGCACTGCGCGTGACGATCGATGCGGTTCTGGTCAACCTGCTCAATCCGAAGCTCTCGATCTTTTTCTTCGCATTCCTCCCACAGTTCGTCAGCGCGGATGCGACCAATCCCATGCCGGAAATGCTCGCGCTGAGCGGCGTGTTCATGCTGCTGACCTTTGTGGTCTTCGTGGTCTATGGGTTGTTCGCAGCGTCTGTCCGCAACCACGTCATCTCCCGGCCGCAGGTGATGACCTGGATGCGGCGCATCTTTGCCGGCGCCTTCGTTGCACTCGGTGCGAAGCTTGCCGTGGCGGATCGCTGAAACCTGCGTCCCGGGGCCCTCGGGCCCCGGAAACGCCAACGGCCATGTCCAGAACGGGCGCGCGTACATCCGGCGTCACACGTTCGGCTCATGGCCGTCTTCAACGAGGATGGAGGACAGTGGAACGCCCTCGACATCGCCGTGAACATCAAATGGGGAGGGGCTGTCCCGATTTCAAGGGCTTATGACGCGCTCGGCCGCCATTCATAGAGAATGTCCGGCTCTCCTTCGACATTTCGGCAGCCATCGTTCATGTCGATGGTCTTGAAGCCGTGCTTCTCGTAGAAGGCGCGGGCGCGTGCGTTGCGCTGGAAGCAGAAGAGATGCAGCCGCTGTGGGCTGCGCTCCCTGGCCTTGGCGAGGAGCTGTGAGCCGAAGCCTTGCCGATAGTGACCGGGCTTCAGATAGAGTTGATCGAGATCGTCGCCGTCGAGCGCCATGAAGCCGACGACCTCGTCGCCCAACCGGGCAACCCAGTTCTCGCCGCGCGCCAGGCGATCATGGATGATCCAGTCGCGCACTGCCTCATCGCTATGGACTCGGCGCAGCCAGGGCAGTGCATCAGCCCGGGCGGCGAGGTAGAGATCGGCGATGGCGGCGGCGTCCGACGCAGCCGCGCGCCCGATAATGGCCAGGTCGCCCGATTTCGTCGAGACAGCCGCGGCCATCAGGCGTTACGCCTCGAAGACGTCGGCGAGGAAGTCGCGCTTGCCGATGTCAAATCCGTTCTCGCGCAGGATCGCGTAGGCGGTGGTGGCATGGAAATAGAAATTGGGCACGGCAAAGCGGGTCAGATAGGCCTCGGCCGTCATCGTGACCGTCTGCTGCGGACCGCGCGGGAAGGTAACGTCCTTGCCGATGCCGCTTTCGAGGGCGGCATCGTCGATGCTCTGCACGAAGGCGAGCGTCTTGGCGATCCGCTCCTTCAGTTCCGGGAAGGTCTTCTCCTCATCCGGGAATTTCGGGTTCTCGCCGGCGCTCACGCGCGCCGCAGCATTCTTGGCGAAGTCGCAGGTGAGCTGGATCTGTCGGGTGAAGGGCAGCATGTCCAGCGCCAGGCGGCTGTTGAGCAGGACCTCGGGCTGGATCTTGCGGGCTTCCGCCTGCGCCACAGCCTTGTCGAGAATGGCGTCGAGCGCCTTCAGGGTCTGGATAATGCCCGCGAAGGCGGCGGCATGAACGGAAATCGGCATGATGCAGGATCCCTCAAAAACGAAACGGGCCCGGAAGGGCCCGTTCCACTATCGATAATACTGCTGGCCCGTCGATGACAGGGGCAGGGCTGCATCAGTCCTTGGCGCGCTCGACATAGGAGCCGTCAGCCGTCATCACGACGATGCGGGTGCCGGGTCCGATGTGGGGCGGCACGGCGGTGCGCACGCCGTTGGTCAGGATCGCGGGCTTGTAGGAGGACGAGGCAGTCTGACCCTTGGTCACCGGCTCGGTCTCGGCAACCTCGACCGTGACGCGCTGCGGCAGCTCGATTGCGACAGCCTTGTCCTCGAAGACCGAGAGAGAGACCTTCATGCCTTCCTGCAGATAGGGCGCCGTGTCGCCGACCACGGAGTTGTCGACATGGATCTGGTCGAAGGTCTCGGGGTTCATGAAGACGTACTGTTCGCCGTCCTGGTAGAGATAGGTGAAATCCCGGTCTTCGACATAGGCGCGCTCGACCTGCTCGGTCGTCTTGTAGCGCTGCGTCATCTTCACGCCGTCGGAGATGCGGCGCATGTCGATCTGCGTCGTCGGGGTGCCCTTGCCGGGAAAGAAGCTCTCAGCCGAGATGACGGAGCAGAGATGCCCGTCGAGTTCGAGAACGTTGCCCTTGCGAACGGAGCTGGCGATGACCTTGACCACGTGAGTTTCCTTGCTGGTGCGCATCGAGCGCGCGCGCTATGCGGATTTCGTCGCCGCGGAACTACCGCATTCGCGGGCGAAACGGAAGCTTGCAGAGATTCTTAACCGAGGTTCGATGGTCGAGGGACATCCGCCCTGGTGGCGGCGGGACATTCATGCCGACCGCCGGCCCGCATTGCTGGCGCGCGGACGCATCAAGGCAGCGCTGAGACGCTGGTTCGAGGCGCGCGACTTCATCGAGGTCGAGGCGGCGATCCTGCAGGTCTCGCCGGGCAACGAGACACATCTGCACGGCTTCGCGACCGCGCTGATCGACGATGCCGAGGGCGTGCATCCCTATTACCTGCACACGTCCCCGGAATTCGCGGCCAAGAAGCTGCTGGCGGCCGGCGAAAGCCGTATCTTCGATTTCGCCCGGGTGTTCCGCAATCGCGAACGCACGGCGCTGCACCATCCCGAATTCACCATGCTGGAATGGTACCGCGCCGGCGAGGATTACGACGCGCTGATGGCCGATGCCGCGGCTCTGCTGGCCGAGGCGGCCCGCACCGCTGGCGCAAGTCAGCTGCACTGGCGGGGGCTGGTCGCCGATCCTTTCGCCGAACCCGAGCGCCTGACCCTGCATGATGCCTTTGTCCGACATGCCGGCATCGAGCTGCTCGCGACCATCGCGGAGAACGGGGCGACCGATCGAGAGGCTCTCGCCGCAGCTGCGCTGGCTGCCAATATCCGGCTTGCTGGGGACGACAGCTGGTCTGACATTTTCAGCCGGGTTCTCTCGGAGAAGATCGAGCCGCATCTTGGTCGCGGTTGCGCCACCATCCTTTGCGAATACCCGATCTCGGAGGCGGCCCTGGCGCGGCCGAAGCCGGACGATCCGCGTGTCGCCGAGCGTTTCGAGCTCTATGCCTGTGGTGTCGAGCTTGCGAATGCCTTTGGCGAACTGACGGACCCGGCCGAACAGCGTCGGCGGTTCGAGGCGGACATGGACGAGAAGCAGCGCATCTACGGCGAACGCTACCCGCTCGATGAGGATTTCCTCACAGCGCTGGATGCGATGCCTCCGGCCTCCGGCATCGCGCTCGGCTTCGATCGGCTGGTGATGCTCTGCACCGGTGCGCGCCGGATCGAGGACGTGCTCTGGACGCCGGTAGCCGAAGCGGGCAGGACACGCCGATGACCGCCCATACCCCTCTTCGCAGCATCGACGCGCTTGTGGCGCGGGGGCTTGTCGTGCCGGCGCGGCGTGAGGCGCTGGATGCGGTTGCCGAACGTTACGCCGTTTCCGTCACTCCCGCGATCGCGGCATTGATCGACCCGTCCGATGCGGCCGATCCGATCGCGCGCCAGTTCATCCCCGATGCGGCGGAACTGCTGACCATGCCGCAGGAAATGGCCGACCCGATCGGAGACGACGCGCATTCGCCGGTCGAGGGGGTGGTTCATCGCTATCCCGACCGCGCGCTGCTGAAGCTCGTCCATGCTTGCCCGGTCTATTGCCGCTTCTGCTTCCGGCGCGAGATGGTCGGCCCCGGTGGCGCCTCGCTTGCCGGAGAGAAGCTCGACGCGGCGCTGGCCTATCTCGCGTCGCGGCCGGAGATCTGGGAAGTCATCATGACGGGGGGCGACCCGTTCATCCTCTCGGCGCGCCGCGTGCGCGAGGTCGCCAAGCGGCTGGCGGCGATCCCGCATATCAAGGTGACGCGCTGGCACACGCGGGTGCCGGTGGTCGACCCCGAGCGGATCACGGCCGATTACGCCCGCGCCCTGCGCGTGCCCGGCAAGGCGAGCTACATCGCCATTCATGCCAACCATCCGCGCGAATTCACGCCGGCGGCGCGTACCGCGATCGCGCGCCTCGCCGATGCCGGCCATGTCCTGCTCAGCCAGAGCGTGCTGCTCAAGGGTGTCAATGCCGATATCGAGACCTTGGCTGCGCTCATGCGCGCCTTCGTCGAGAACCGGGTGAAGCCCTATTACCTGCACCATCCGGATCTCGCACCGGGCACCTCCCATTTCCGGCTGTCTCTGGCGGAGGGACAAGCGCTCGTCAAAAGCCTGCGAGGCCATCTTTCGGGCCTGTGCCAGCCGACCTATATCCTCGATATTCCCGGAGGGGCCGGCAAGATTCCGGTCGGTCCATCCTTCCTTTCGGGCTGCGAGATGCCGGGCGCCGAGGCGCAGGCTGAAGACCGTTTCGGTACGCAGCATTCCTACCCGCCAGCTTGAGTACCAGCGCGGCGCATCGCCAAGGAGCGATCATGCAAGAGAAAATGCCCATCGCCATCGTGTCGGATGTGGTCTGCCCGTGGTGCTTCATCGGCAAGGCGCGGCTCGAGACGGCGCTGGCCAATCACGGCCTGACCGACCGCGTCGCCATCACCTGGCTGCCCTATGAACTCAATCCGGACATGCCTGCGGAAGGTGCGGACCGGGCGAGCTATCTCGATGCCAAGTTCGGGCCCGGCAAGCGCAAGGAAATCGAGATCAGGCTCTCGGAAGCGGCACTCGAAAGTGGTGTGACGTTCAACTGGTCGAAGGTCATGCGTACGCCCAACACCCGTATGGCCCATATGCTGATCGCGGCCGCGTCCACCGTGCAGCGCGGCAGTGAGATGAAGGCAGCCCTGTTCAAGGCCTATTTCCAGGACGGGCGAGATATCGGCGATCTGGAGACGCTGGTGGCGATCGCGACCGAACTCGGGTTCGAGGAAAATGCGGCTCGCGACGAACTCACCAATGATGAATTGCGTGAGACGATCATCGGCCTCGAGGCCCACGCCCAGAAGGTCGGGGTGACCGGGGTGCCTTTCTTCATTGTCGACGGCAAGCTCGCGGTTTCGGGCGCGCAGACGCCGGATGTCTGGACCAAGGTCTTTGCCCAGCTTGCGCGCGAGACGGCGTGAGCGAGAATATCTCCGGTTTTCGTTTGCCTCCGCGCTGGTCTAGAAGGGGCCGGCGGGGGGCAGAGTCGAGATGAGATCGGACGCGACGACACGGGCCGTTACGACTGCGGACGGCCGATTGACGATCGAGGGCGAGCGCAATGCGTTCGTACAGAGCCCGGCCCGGCACCTCCTTCTTGAAACGGGGCCGCTCGATGTGGTCTCAGGCTATGCCAGCCAGAACGGTTCGCTCGGTTCCGCTGCTAGACTTCGCGGATTTGGCTCCCTGGGGCGCGATTGGCTCGGGCGTGCCGGATTTGCGGACCGTGCTCAGCACGTCGCGCTGAGCATACGGGCCCTTCCTGAAACCGGCGAAGGCAAGATGCTGCTCAGGCTGGGTTTTGACGACGAAGCGGATGCTCCGCATGCCGGGGCCTTTTCGGCCGATCTTTTCGTCTCCGCACCGGTCTATGCCGAATTGAAGAGCGATCTGCAGGCGGGCCTGGTCGATGCCATCTCGATCTCGGCGGCGACCAATCTCTGGATCAGCGATGCCGATCGCGATCCGCCGGCCGGCGGCCCTGTGACCTGGTATCTCGGTATCGAGGCGGACGGTCGCACGAGTGGCAGTGCCAAGGGGCTGGTGCAGAGCCTGAGCTGGTCTCAGCGCGGGCGCAGGCAGGAAGAGCCGCATCCGGTGCTTGCTGTCCATCCCACTGGAGCTGCGGGTGAAGACCCGGAGGACGGTATCGAGTTCCGCAAGCTGCGCCAGATGACCGTGCTCAATCGCTGGATGATGAATCTGCTGATTGCGCTGATCGCCATCATGTTCGTGCTGGCTTTGAAGTGATGTTCATGTGCGAAGGTCCGATGTGATGGGTGTCGTCCGCTATCTCAGCCACCCCCAGGTCAAGATTGATCCAGCCGTGCCTGTGCCCGATTGGGGGCTGTCGGATATCGGCCGGGCACGGGCCCAGGCCTTTGCGGCTGCGCCTGGGCTCGTCGGAACCCGGCTCGTCGTCTCGTCGGCCGAGCGCAAGGCGATCGAGACGGCCGAATGCGTCGCGGAGCAGCTCGGCCTCACCGTCAAGATCCGCGAGGCCATGCACGAGAACGATCGGTCGGCCACGGGTTTCCTGCCGCCGTCGGAATTCGAGAAGGTGGCCGACGAGTTCTTCGCCAATCCCGAGCTGAGCGTTCGCGGCTGGGAGCGTGCGCTCGATGCGCAGTTGCGGATCGTTCGGGAAACAGAAGCCGTACTGGCCGCGGCGGGGGATGGCGACATTCTGCTCGTCGGCCATGGCGGGGTCGGCACCTTGCTGCTCTGCGCTACGTCTGGCTGGCCGATCAAGCGCCTGCGCGATCAGCCCGCAGGCGGTGGCAATCTCTTCGCATTCGACGTAACGACGCGAATCGTGCAGCACGGCTGGCAATCGATTGAGGAGTTCGCAGCGTTATGACCGCCAAGATCAACGATCTTCGTGACCGCATGATCGTGGCGCTCGACGTGCCGACGATCTGGGACGCCTACCGCATCGTGTCCGAACTGGGCGATGGGGCGAGTTTCTACAAGATCGGCTACCGCCTCGCCTTTGCCGGCGGGCTCGACCTGTCCCGTCAGCTGATCTCGGAGGGCAAGAAGGTCTTTCTCGACCTCAAGCTGCACGACATCGGCAACACGGTCACCGAGGGGGTCGATTCCCTGACCAAGCTCGGCGTCACCTTCCTCACCGTCCACGCCTATCCGCAGACCATGCGCGGAGCGGTCGAGGGGCGGGCCGACTCCGATCTGAAGCTGCTCGCCGTCACCGCGCTCACCTCCTACGATGATGGCGATCTGCGCGATGCCGGCTACGGCCTCGCCGTGCGCGATCTCGTGCGCCTGCGTGCCCAGCAGGCCCGCAGCGCGGGCATCGACGGTATCGTCTGCTCCGCCGCCGAGACCGAGATCGTGCGCGACATCATTGGTCCCGACATGGTCATCGTGACGCCCGGCATTCGCCCCGCGGGAAGTGCCGCCGGCGACCAGAAGCGGACCCTGACGCCCGGCGAGGCGATCCGCGTCGGCGCCGACTATCTCGTCATCGGGCGCCCCATTATCCGCGCGGCTGACCCGCGTGCGGCGGCTGCCGCGATCATGGACGAGATCGCCGCGGCTTCGTAGTCTGGCCGGATCAGGTTTCAACCAAAGAACGGAAGCTGGAAATGCCCAAGGGATATGTCATCGGTCGCGCCATGGTCTCCAACGCGACGCTCTGGGCGGTCTACGCCGCCAAGGCCTCCGAGGTGATCAAGCAGTATGGCGGTACGCCGATCGTGCGTGGCGGCCAGATGACGGTGGCCGAAGGCGAGGGCCGGGCCCGCAACGTCGTCATCGAATTCAAGGATTTCGAGACGGCCAAGGCCTATGCGAATTCGCCGGAATATGCTGCGGCCCGCAAGGAGCGCGAAGGCGCTGGCGAGATCGATCTCGTTGTCGTGGAAGGGCTCTGAGCCATGGCGAAGGGATATTGGGTCGCCCGCGTCGATGTCGAGGATCCGGAGGCATACGCCAGGTATCGCACCCTGAATGCCATCGCCTTCGCCAAATTCGGCGCGAAGTTCCTGGTGCGTGGCGGCGAGTACAAACTCGCGCGCGGCGAGGGACGCAAGCACAACGTCGTCATCGAGTTCAAGGACGAGGCAACGGCGCGCGCCTGCTACGAGTCGCCTGAATACCAGGAGGCGACCAAGCATCTGGCGCAGGCGGGTCAGTCCGACCTCGTCATCATCGGGGGCTATGACGGGCCTCAGCCCGGCGCGTGATGCCTCCGCACCAGCGATAGCGCGCCTGCAATCGCATCGCCTCTGACGGCGGAGAGCCTGCGCCTGACATCGGGCGCAAGCCAGGCCTCCATCGCGGAGGACAGGCCGCCGATCAGCGCAACGCGTGGCACCTCGCGCTCGAACAAGGTGCGCACCATGGCGTCGATCAGGGCCGCGCCATTCTGCATGATGGCCCGGGCATGCGAGTCGCCGAGGTCCGCATGGCGCAGCACCAGGGGCGCGAGCGTCGCGTAATCCGTGGCGTGGGCCTTGTCCATCCAGGCGATGACCTCGAACGGATCGCCCTGGAACCTGGCCAGGACGTCCGTCGTGAAGCGCGTTTGCGGCTCCCGGCCGTCATGGGCACGCAGCGAGACGCGAATGGCGGCAAGGCCGAGATCGGCGCCGCTGCCCTCGTCACCAACCGGGAAGCCGTAGCCGCCAATCCGAATCTCGCGTCCGTCGACGCGGGCGAGGCCGATCGAGCCGGTGCCGATGATGATGATCCCACCGTCCTCACCGGCATGAGCGCCAAGGCAGGCGCCGAGCCCATCGCTCTCGAAGACTGTGACGGCGAAGGGGCTTGTCCAGCCTGCAAGCTCCTCCTGCATGCCCTTGCGGCCGATGCCGGCAAGGCAGATTCCGGCGCGGACCCGACTGAACTGATCCTCGCTGAGGCCAGCCTCGCTCATCGCGCCGCGCGCTGCCTGCATCACCGCGGCAAGCGAGGCCTCCAGACCGAGACGGAGCGAGGCCGGCCCCGCGATGCCCGAGCCGAGCACCTCTCCCTGGGCGGTCTCGAGCCGGCAGCGGCAGCCAGTGCCGCCGCCATCGACACCAAGATACAGATCGGCCACAGCGCTCATGCGCCGACCCGTTCGATATCGGCGCCGCAGCGCCTGAGCTTGCGGTCGAGAGCCTCATAGCCGCGGTCGAGATGGTAGATGCGGCTGACCACGGTCTCGCCCTCGGCAGCGAGCCCTGCGAGCACGAGGCTGACCGAGGCGCGCAGGTCGGTCGCCATGACCGGCGCCGCCTTGAGCGCTTCGACGCCGCGCACCATGGCGCTGGTACCCTTCAGCGTGATGTCGGCGCCGAGCCGGACCAGCTCCGGGACATGCATGAAGCGGTTCTCGAACACCGTTTCGCGGATCAGCGAGGTACCGTCCGCCACGCTCATCAGCGCCATGAACTGCGCCTGCAGATCGGTCGAGAACCCGGGATAGGCCTGGGTCATGATGTCGATGCCGGTGAGACGGCCTGGCCGCGACACCATCAGCCCGCGATCGGTCGGCCAGAGTCTGACGCCGGCGGCTTCGAGCGCTTCGCCGACGGCTGCGAGATGTTCGAGCCGTGCGCCGACCAGTTCGAGTTCGCCGCCGGTGATCGCGGCCGCAACCGCATAGGTGCCTGCCTCGATGCGGTCGGCGACGATCTCATATGTCGCTGGCCTGAAGCTCTGGGCGCCCTGGACCTGCAGGCGATGGCTGCCGATACCCTCGATCCTGACGCCCATTGCGACGAGGCAGCGGGCGAGGTCGAGGACCTCCGGTTCCTTCGCCGCGTTGACGATCTCGGTTTCGCCGCTGGCAAGGCCCGCCGCCAGCAAGGCGGTTTCGGTGGCTCCGACCGAGGAGAAGGGAAAGACGATGCGCGCGCCGCGCAGACCGGCGGGAGCATTTGCCTCGATATAGCCGCCGGCGACGCTGATTTCGGCGCCGAGGGCCTCAAGCGCCTTCAGGTGAAGGTCGACCGGGCGTGCGCCGATCGCGCAGCCGCCGGGCAGGGAGACGCGGGCATGGCCGAAGCGGGCGATGAGCGGCCCCAGCACCAGAATGGTCGCGCGCATCTTGCGGACGATGTCATAGCTCGCATCCCGCGGCGCGGCTTCGCTGGCGTTGAGCGTCAGCGCATCCGCCGCGCGCCCGGAGAAGCTGACGCCGTACCCTTCCAGCAGGGCCTGCATTGTCCCGATATCGACCACATCAGGCAGGTTGCGCAGGGTCAGTGGCTTGTCGGAGAGGAGCGCGGCTGCAAAGGCAGGCAAGGCGGCATTCTTGGCGCCGCGGATATCGACGGTTCCGGACAGCCGCTGGCCGCCGCGGATCAGGAGCTTGTCCATCAGGGGGCCTCTTGCGCGCGTTCGGGGGACTTCTCATAGCGCAGGAAGCGGTGCTCCGCGCCGGCGAAATCGCGGCTGTACTCGCTGGCTCGATGCCAGCCAGCCCGCTCATAGAAGCGTCGCGCGCCCATATTGGCCGCGAAGACCTCGAGCGAGCAGGCGCCATTCGCCTCGGCATGGGAGAGCAGGGCTGCTCCATGGCGGCGGCCGGTCTCGGCCACGAAAAGCATGATGACATGACCGTCGAGCAGCAGCAGGACGCCTCTGACGCCGCCATCGTCCAGGACTGTGAGATGCTCCAGGTCCCGTTCGAACCGGGCCTCGAAATGCGCAACGTCATAGGTCGACGCCGCATCGCCGATGATGGGACGGAAGCTGGTCTGATAGGCTTGCGCAAGGATGGCTGCCGCCGGAGCGATATCGCCAGGCTCTGCCTTGCGGATGATCACGACCGGCCCCGCAGACGGGGATCGAGTTCATCGCGGAGCGCGTCGCCGAGCAGGTTGAAGCCGAGCGAGAGGAAGAGGATGCCGAGCCCGGCGAAGATCGCGTTCCAGGGCGAGAGCAGCACGAAATTGCGCCCTTCCGCCAGCATCAGCCCGAGCGAGGGCGTCGGCGGCTGGGTACCGAGGCCGAGGAAGGAGAGCGAGGCCTCGACCAGGATGGCGGCCGACAGCAGCAACGAGGTCTGGACCAGGATCACGGAGGCCAGATTGGGCAGGATATGGCGCAGCATGATGCGCAGGTCCGAGGCGCCGATCGAGCGGATGCCGGCGACGAAGTCGCTCTCGACCAGAACGAGGGCCGGGCCACGGATCAGTCGTGCGAAGATCGGCACATAGACGACCGCAATCGCGATGGCGGCGCTTTCCGTTCGCGGCCCGAGCATGGCGATGATGCCGATGGCGAGCAGCATCACGGGAAAGGCGAAGAGAATGTCCATCAGCCGCATCACGATGCGCTCGCACCAGCTGCGATAGAAGGCTGCGAGGAGGCCGAGGCCGCCCCCGACGAGCAGCGCGAGGCCGACGGCGATGCCGCAGGCGATCAGGGCGGTGCGGTAGCCATAGAGGATGCGCGCCAGGATATCGCGGCCGAGATGATCGGTGCCAAGCCAATGCGCGAGGCTCGGCCCCTTCAGGCGGGCGACGATGTCCTGGGCGAGCGGGTCATAGGGCGCAATCAGGGGGGCGGCGAGCGCCAGCACGATCTGCAGCGTGACGATGATGCCCGCTGCGATGGCGATACGGCGGCTCTGGCTCATCACGTAGTCCTGAGCCTTGGGTCGATCAGCGCATAGGCGAGATCGACCAGGGCGTTCACCAGCACGAAGCCGACGGTGACGATGAGGATGGTGGCCTGGACCAGCGGGTAGTTCCGCTCGGCGATGCCGCCGAGGATCAGCCGCCCGAGGCCCGGAATCGAGAAGACCTGCTCGACCACGATCGCGCCCCCAAGCAGATAGCCCGTCATGATGCCGACGCTGGTGACGAAGGGAATGAGCGCGTTGCGGAGCGCATGCCGGTAGAGCACCGCGGTCTCCGAAAGCCCCTTGGCGCGGGCCGTGCGGATATAGTCCTGGCTGAGCGCGTCGAGCATCGCTGTGCGGACAAGGCGCGACAGATTGGCAAGGATCGGCAATGCCAGCGCGATCGCCGGCAGCAGCAGCCGCTGCAGGTTACCGAGCGGGTCCTCGCTGAACGGGACATAGCCGAGCGAGGCGAAGCTTGGGGCCAGGCTTGCCACGGTGATCAGCATGACGATGCCGAGCCAGAAGGACGGGATGGTGAGCCCCGCGATCGCGCCGATGCGCAGGACGAGATCAGCCCGTCCGCCGCGCCAATGCGCCATCAGGCAACCGACGGGCACAGCGAGGCCGGCGCCGATGACGAGCGCCAGCACGGTGAGCTGCAGGGTCGGCCAGATCTGGGCCGTGATTTCCTGGAGCACCGGCCGGCCGGTCCAGATCGAGGTGCCGAAGTCACCGTGGAGCGCTCGCCCGAGCCAGCTCAGATATTGCTCGAGCAGCGGCCGGTCGAGCCCGAGTTCGCTGCGCATCGCCGCAACGCGTTCCGGCGTCACTTCGGTATTGGCGCCGAGCATGATCGCGACCGCATCGCCCGGGATCAGCCGGATCATCATGAAGACGATCACGGAGATTCCGAAGAGCACGATCGCGAGGTCGAGGCAGCGCTGGAGCAGATGGCGGAGCATGCCTCGACCGTGCCGGATCAGCGCAGGCTGGCGCGGCCGAGCGAGACCAGCGAGCGGTTGGCGTAGATGTCATAGCCCTGCAGGTTGCCGCGCACGGCGCTGAACAGGGTGGGATAGGCGATATGGGCCGCCGGGCCCGAGCAACCGAGGATCTTTTGCGCGTCGCGATACGCCGCCTGCCGCGCTGGCTTGTCGAGTGTCGCGCGGCCCTTGTCGAGCAGCGCATCGAGCTCGGGGTTGCTGTACTTGAAGACGTTGGTCGATCCTCCCGTGCGGAACGCGCGGTAGAAATAGTCGTCGGGCTCGATGCTGCCGGCATTGGTCGAGGCGAAGAGGTCGAAATTCGAGTTGCGCCAGTCCTGTACGAACTGGCCTAGCTCGGGGTTCTTCAGCTCCACCTTGAAGCCGGCCTTGCCGAGCTGCTGCTGCACGACCTGGGCGATGTCGCGGATGTCCTGCCGCGGCAGGACCGTCATGCTGACCGAGATCGGCGTGGCGATGCCGGCTTCCTTGAGCAGTGCCTGGGCCTTGGCCGGATCATGCGTGTAGCAGGGCAGGTCCTTCACATCGACCGCCCAGTCCTTCAGCACGGGAGGCAGCGGGGCAGCCGGTGCACCGCTGCCGAACAGCGCTGCGTCGATGATCTCCTTGCGGTTCAGGGCGTAGTTCAGCGCCTCGCGCACCTTCGGATTGTCGAAGGGCGGCTTGGAGACGTTCATGCCGATCAGCGTGTAGGCGAGCTCCATCGTCTCGCGGATCGCCACATTGGGCTTGCCCTTGAGCTGAAGCGCGGTGGCTGCATCGATATGCGGCAGCAGCGCGAACTGGCCATTGCCGATTCCGACCTGGCGCGTGGCCGCTTCGGGAACGAAGTTGAACTTGACGCCTGCAAGCTTCACCTCGGCCGCATTCCAGTAGCCGGCATGCTTGGCGAGTCGGATGAAGCCGTTCGGCTGCCATTCCTCGAACTTGAACGGGCCGGTGCCCATCGGCGCGCGCTGCAGCGCGTCCTTGTTGCCCTCGAGCCCGCGTGGGACGATCGCGATGCCGGTCAATGATGCGAGCAGCGGGGCCGACGGCTCCTTGAGCTTGAGCTTGAGCGTGGTCGCGTCGACGGCCGTTGCGCTTTCCAGCGCTCCGAGGCGGCTCGCGAGCGGCGAGCCGACATCCTTCGAGAGCACCCGCCGCAAGGACGAGGCGGCGTCTTCCGCTTCCATCGGCTTGCCGTCATGGAAGGTCACGCCGGAGCGGAGCTTGAAGGTCACGGTCTTGCCGTCGGCGGACGCGGTCCAGGACTCGGCCAGGCCGGGGATGATGTTGAGGTCCTTGTCGAGCGCGGTCAGTCCTTCATAGATCGGGCCGAGCACGAGCTGCGACGAGGCGAAGGCTGTGACGATATGGGGATCGAGCCCTGCGGGAGAAGCCTCGACGGCGACCTCGAGCACCTGGGCGGACGCAGCACCGGCGATCAACGCGAAGGCCGTGGCAGCGATGCTGCTGCGCAGCGCGCGGCATCGTCCCGAACCCTGCTTCATGGCGCGATACATGGCCCATCCCTCCCGGCAGACGGCGCATTCTCGGGCGCTCGTGCGATCAGTTTCGCATATGGACCACTTAGGGACCAATCTGGACAACGCTTAGCCGATCGCCTAGAGCCAGTGCAAGCCTTGAAGCTTGCCATGGGCATTAGGGAACGGAAGATGCGCGATCTGGCCAAGCAGACACTGACCGCGATCGGCGTGATCAGCGGCACGTCGATGGACGCGATCGACGTCTCCATCGTCGAGAGCGATGGCCGCGAGACGCTCCGCTTCGGCGCCGGCGCTTCCTACCCTTATCCGGCACAGACGCGGCGTGAACTTCAGGCTCTGATTGCCGAGGCCGAACGAGCGGTCAAGGAACCGCTGCTCGAGCTGGAGGCGGCTGTCACCGCCGCCCATCTCGATGCGGTCAGGCGCTTCATGGCCGAACAGGCGCTCGATCCGCAGAGCATCGACCTCGTCGGCCTGCATGGCCAGACCGTCTACCACCGGCCGGAAATCCGCTTCACCCGCCAGCTCATCGACGGGCCGGCGGTTGCAAGAGCGCTTGGCGTCCCGACCGTCGATCGCTTCCGCTACGCCGACGTTGCGGCGGGCGGCGAGGGGGCTCCCTTCGCGCCGCTCTATCACCGTGCGCTGGCGCAGGGGCTGGAGCAGCCCGTGATGGTGCTGAACCTCGGTGGCGTCGGCAATGTCACCTATATCGACGGCGACGACGTGATCGCGTTCGACACCGGTCCGGCCAGCGCGATCCTTGACGATTTCGTCTTGCGGCGGTTGGGCCGTGAATACGATGCCGGCGGGGCACTGGCGGCGAGCGGGCAGATGCGTGAGGACCTCGTGGCAGATTTCATGGCGAATCCGTTTTTCGAACGCCCAGCGCCGAAATCTCTGGACCGCAATGATTTTCATCGCCGCGCCAAGGGCGTGGAAGCTCTCTCCGACGCCGATGGCGCCGCAACCCTCGCCGCCTTTACGGTGGAAAGCGTGGTCGCCGCGCTGCGTCATGTGCCGAAGGCGCCGAGGCGCTGGCTGGTCACGGGCGGCGGTCGCCTGAACAGTCATTTCATGGCGAGGCTGCATGAGCGCCTCGGTGTGCCGGTCGAGCCCGTAGAGGCTGCTGGCTGGGCTGGCGATGTCATCGAGGCGCAGACCTTCGGTTATCTCGCGATCCGCTCGGTCAAGGGCCTGCCGCTCAGCCTGCCCGGCACGACCGGCGTGCCGGAACCGCTGACCGGCGGGCGGCTCAACCTGCCGAGCTAGTCTTCGCGTCGGCGGCGCGCTTCGGGCAGCCAGCGCCGGGCCCCGCATCGCAGCATCCGCAATCCGACCTTTGGCGGCGCAGCCCAATGATGAATTGGCCCGCCGCGGCGCGATCGGCTGGCTTGCCTTGCCGTGAAGCGAGAATCGGGTCGGCGTGGTTGGTCCGACAACCGAGCAAAACGAGGGACGCTGGTCGAGGCCGCATGCCTTCCAGACGAAACAACTCTTCCCTGTCGGTTCCTCGCTTGCTACTGGGCTAAAGTGGACTTATTTTGGTCTGGTCACGAGGGGCTATCCATGGCGACTGAAGACGTCAGCGCGCGCTTTCGAGAACTTGATGCCTGGGGCGACCTCGACATCCTCAAGGCGCTTTACGAAGGCCAGCTTGCAGCGGTCGCCACCATCGCGTCGTCCTTGCCGGCGATTGCGGAAGCCGTTGCCGCGGCCGTGCCGCGCCTCGAGGCCGGTGGCCGCCTGATCTATGCAGGTGCCGGCACCTCGGGCCGCATCGGCGTGCAGGACGGCGCGGAACTGACCCCGACCTTCGACTGGCCGGAAGAGCGGTTGGCCTTCGCCATCGCTGGCGGCGACGAGGCGATCCTCCACGCCGTCGAGAATGCCGAGGATTCGGTTGATGACGGCGCGGGCGCGATGCGCCGCACCGATGTCGGGCCGAACGACGTCGTGATCGGTCTCGCTGCCAGCGGCCGCACGCCTTACACGCTCGCCGCCATCGGGGAAGCCAAGGCGCGTGGCGCCCTGACCATCGGCGTCGCCAATAACCGCGGCTCGGCACTGCTGCGCACGGCGGATCTCGGCATCCTCACCGAAACCGGGGAAGAGGTCGTTGCCGGCTCCACCCGGATGAAGGCCGGAACCGCCCAGAAGATCGTGCTCAACCTGTTCTCGACGCTGCTGATGATTCGTCTCGGCCGGGTCTATCGCGGCCTGATGGTCCATATGCGCGCGACCAATGCCAAGCTCCGGCTGCGGGCGGCGCAGATGGTCGAGATGATCACCGGATGCGGCATGGAGGCCGCCGCCCGCCATCTCGACCGCGCCGGCGGCGATGTGAAGCGCGCCGTGCTGCTTGCAAGCGGCGCCGAGGCTGCCTTGGCCGAGAGCTTGCTCGCTCGCCATCATGGCAATCTGCGCCTGGCCCTGTTCGATCTCGGCGTCGGGACGAACGGCCCGGCCAAGGCGCCTCCAAGGGCGGCCCGGTGAGCGAAACCTCACCCGGGCGCGGTCCGCGGCGTCCGCGCGAGGGCGCGTCCGACGCTGCCCCCGAAGCGATGCCGGCCAAGCAGCAGGCGATCCTTCAGGCGCTCGCCGGAGACGACCCGACGCCACGTTATCTCAGGCTCGCCGGCGCTCTGTCCCGGCTGATCGAGACCGAGGTCTTCCTTCCCGGCGATGCCGTTCCCTCCGAGCGCGACCTCGCCCAGCTGACCGGCTATGCCCGGGTCACCGTGCGCAATGCCATCGACGAGCTCATTCGCAGCGGCGCGTTGTCGCGACGGCATGGCTCGGGCACCTTCGTCGCCTCGCGTATGGAGCAGCCGCTCTCGGTCCTGGCGAGTTTCTCGACCGATATCGAGAACCGCGGCGGCCGGCCGGGCTCGATCTGGCTGTCGAAGGAGCTGGCGCGGCCGAAGCCGCAGGAATCGATGGCGCTGGGTCTCGGACCGAGCGACGCTGTCGTCCGGTTGATCCGGGTCAGAACGGCGGATGGAGAGCCGCTGGCGATCGAATGCGCCGTCGTGCCCGCCACCATCCTGCCGTCGCCGGATCTGATCGAAACCTCGCTCTACGCCGCGCTCGCGCAGAGGGGGGCAGCACCTGCCCATGGCGTGCAGCGCATCCATGCCGGCCTCGCGACGGCGGATGAGGCAAAGCATCTCGGCATTCCGGCAGGCAGCGCGCTGCTCAGGATCGAGCGCCGTGCGTTTCTCGGCAATGGCAAGCCGGTCGAGTTCACGCTCTCCGCCTATCGCGGCGATCGCTATGATTTTGTCGCGACCTTGAAGGGCGAAGCGATGGGGCCGCAATCGTGACACTGCAGGATCGAAACCCCTCCCGCATGTCAGCCGAGATCGCTGAAATCCCCGAGGCCGCGACGCGGCTTCTGCAGGAGGGGCAAGGCGAGATTGCGCGCGTCGCCGATGCGCTGCAGATGTCGCGCGTCAGCCATGTCGTCGTCAGCGGCCGGGGCAGTTCCGGCCATGCAGGCACGCATCTGCGCTATCTCATCGAGACCCGCCTGGGCTTGAGCTCTGCGGCGGCGGCCCCTTCGGTGGTGACGCGCTATGGCGCAAGCCCGCGTCTCAGGGAGGCGCTCTATATCCTGATCTCGCAGTCTGGCCGCAGCCCCGATCTGGTGGCGGCGGCCGAGCAGGCGACAGAGGCCGGGGCGCAAACGGTCGCCATCGTC
Source organism: Allobosea sp. P4_E12 (assembly GCF_056401655.1). Lineage (NCBI taxonomy): Bacteria > Pseudomonadati > Pseudomonadota > Alphaproteobacteria > Hyphomicrobiales > Alloboseaceae > Allobosea > Allobosea sp. P4_E12. The sequence goes on from NZ_JBFUIY010000019.1 coordinate 56,644, forward strand.
AATGATCCCGATTCCCCTGCCGCTCGGGCCTGCCGCCATGTCATCCCGATCGCGGCAGGTCCCGAGCTCGCCGTGGCCGCAACAAAGACCGTTGTGAACACGATGCTGGCCGGCATGCTGCTGGTCGCGCGTCTGAGCAGGGACGCTGCGCTCGCGACATCTGCGCAATCGGCTCCCGAACGTCTTGCCCAGGCGCTCACCCTCGACTGGTCGGCCTGGGCGCGCCGGCTGTCCGATGCACCGGCGGGTTTCGTCATCGGGCGCGGTCTGACGCTGGGACCAGCGCGCGAGGCCGCGCTCAAGGCGGCCGAGGTCCTGGGCGTGCCCGTGCTGGCGTTCAGCTCGGCGGAAGTCCTGCACGGACCCAAGGCCGCGATCCGGAGCGAGCATCCGATCCTCGGCCTCAATGCCGGTGGTGAGGTTTCGGAGAGCATCGAGGAGGCCCTGGCGACGCTTCGTCACGAGGGGGCGTCGATCTTCTCGGGAAGCGGACTGCGGCCGACACTCCCGGGACTGGCAGCGGGCGACCCGGCGCTCGACGCGATCGCGCTGCTGGTGCCCGTCTATCGCGCGCTGGAAGCCGAGGCGGTGCGGCTTGGCCGCGATGTCGACCGTCCACCGGGGTTGGTCAAGGTCACGGAGACGCTGTGATGGCAGCGCGGCGGCAGGGCTGGCGTGCGCGGCGCCTGTTCGATGGCGAGCGGATCTGGCCGGATCGCCTCGTCATCGCCGAGGATGGGATCGTCACCGAGATGCTGCCGTCAAGCGCGCAGCCGCACTGCGTGATCGAGGAACTGCCGGATGACGGCGTGCTCGCGCCGGGCTTCATCGATGTTCAGGTCAATGGCGGTGGCGGCGTCATGCTGAACGATACACTGAGCTGCGACGGCATAGCTGCGATCAGCGCTGCCCATGCCCGCTTCGGCACGCGGTTCCTGCTGCCGACCCTCATCAGCGCCAGCAGGGCAGATATCGCGAAGGCCATCGCAGCCGCACGCGAAGCGATTGCGCGCGCTGTGCCGGGCGTTCTCGGCATTCACATCGAGGGCCCCTTCATCAATCCCGAACGTCGTGGCGCGCATCTGGTCGCCAATCTCCTGCGGCCCGAGCCGGAGGATGTCGATCTGTTGACGTCGCTCGGCGCCGCTGGCGTGACACTGGTGACGCTCGCGCCCGAATGCGTGCCTTCCGGCTTCATCCGCGCGCTGGTCGCGCGTGGCGTCAAGGTCTGCGCGGGCCATTCCAACGCGAGCGCGGCTGAGATGGCGGCGGCCCATGCCGAGGGCCTGAGCGGTGCCACCCATTTGTTCAACGCCATGTCGCAGCTCGGCTCGCGCGAGCCGGGCGTGGTCGGTTCCGTGATGTCGGGCATGGGGTTGACCGCGGGCATCATCGCGGACGGGCACCATGTCGCCTGGCCGTCCTTTCAGGCTGCGTTTCGCGCGATCGGGCCGGACAGGATGATGCTTGTCACCGACGCGATGGCGACGATCGGCGCCGACGGGGATGCCTTCGAACTCTTCGGCGAGACGATTCATGTCAGCGGCGGCCGGCTCGTCAATGCCGAGGGCCGCCTCGCAGGCGCTCATCTCGACATGAATGCCGCGATTCTCAATGCCTATCGGCACGGCGGCGCGACGCTTGAGCAGGCCTTGGCGATGGCGAGCGCAACGCCTGCGGCCTATCTCGGCCTATCCACCAGCCATGGCCGGATCGCGCCGGGGCGGCGGGCGGAATTCTCCGTGCTGCGCACCGGCGGCTAGTTCCGCAGAGCGGATATCGTATCCTGCCGGAGGGCTTGGCCTTCTGTGATCGCGTCGGCTTCCCCGACGATCGCAATCCGCTCTTCGGGCCGATGGTTGGCGCCATCGGCTCAGGTGAGCCTGTTCCTGAACATCCAGGCGGCGAAGGGCAGGGTCACGGCGGCAATGGCGACGAGCGCCAGCATCTCCGGCAAGAGCTGCCTGATTCCGGCACCCTCCAGATAGATTTGATGCGTGATGCTGATGGCGTAGCGCAGCGGGTTGATCAGGGTGAAGTACTGCAGGATCTCGGGCATGTTGCCGATCGGCGCCGTCAGGCCCGAGAGCAGCATGAACGGCATCAGCAGCACGAATGAGCCGATCATTGCCTGCTGCATATTGCCCGCGATGGACGAGATGAAGAGGCCGATCCCGACCGATGCCGAGAGGAACAGGAAGAGGCCGAGATAGAGCATCGCAAAACTGCCGGAGAACGGGATCTGGAACCAGAGTTGCGCCACCAGCAGAATCAGCGTCGACTGGGTGAGCCCGATCAGCATGGCGGGGACTGCCTTGCCGACCATGATCTCCGAGGGCCGGAACGGCGTCACCAGCAACTGATCGAATGTGCCTTCCTCGCGCTCTCGCGCCACCGACATCGCAGTCAGCATCATCGTCATCATCATGGTGATGGTGCCGATCAGGGCCGGAACCATGTACCAGCGCGTTTCGAGGGTGGGGTTGTACCAGGCCCGTGTGGTCATGCGAACGGGTGGGCCGGGCTGGCCGTGCGAACTCTGCCAGTCGGCTCCAAAGCCGGTGACGATCTGGCTGACATAGGTTTGGGCGGTACCCGCGGTGTTTGAGTTGCGCCCGTCGGCGATGACTTGCACGGCGGGCGCGGTCCCCGCCTGCAGACCGCGCTCGAAATCGTAGGGAATGGTGATCACCAGCAAGGCGCGCTGGTCGTTGATGATGTCGGCGATCTGGCGCTCGACGTCGAGCGTGGCGACCCGCGTGAAGGTGCCGGAACCGTCCAGGCGCGCGATCAGTGCGCGCGAGACGGCGCTTCGATCGTGGTCGAGCAGTGCATAGGACACGTTGTTGAGGTCATAGGTCGCGGCATAGCCGAAGATCAGGCACTGCAGGACCGGTGGGGCGATCAGGGAGATGCGGCTCTTCGGATCCTTCAGGATCGCGAGCAGTTCCTTGCGGATTAGGGCGAGGATGCGCAGCAGCGTGTCGAGCATGGCCCACCTCACACGATGGTCTTGCGCGTCGCGCGTATCGCAAGCGCGATCAGCACTGCGGCCATGACGGCCAGCACCGCAGCATTCGGCAGGATTACCGGCCAGATGTCCCCGGCGAGGAACAGGGTCTGCAGAACGCTGACGAAATAGCGCGCCGGGAAGATATGCGTGATCACCTGGATCGCGACCGGCATGCTGCGGATGTCGAACATGAAGCCGGACAGCATCATCGCCGGGAGAAAGGTGGCGATGATCGTGATCTGGCTCGCGACGAACTGGCTCTTGGTCAGTGAGGAGATCAACAGGCCGATGCCGAGCGCGACAATCAGATAGAGCATCGACACGGCAACGAGCAGCCCGAGCGAGCCTCTGATCGGCACGCCGAAGAGCAGCTTGGCACCAAGGATCGAGAGGGCGAGCCCGATCATGCCGAGGATGAAATAGGGCACGGTCTTGCCAAGCAGGATCTCGCCGGGACGCACGGGCGTGACGAACAGCGCCTCGAAGGTTCCGCGCTCCCATTCCCGCGCAACGACAAGCGCGGTCAGCAGCGCACCGATCAGCGTCATCACCAGCACGATCAGGCCGGGAACCAGGAAGTAGCTGCTGTTATTGGCATCGTTGAACCAGAGCCGGCTCTCGATCGAGACTGGCGGACCGGCGATGATGCGGCCCATCGCGGCCTCGCGCGCCATCCAGGTTGCAACGGCACCCTGAGCATAGCCGAGCGAGATGCGGGCGGTATTGGCGTCGGTGCCATGGACCAGCACCTGGATCTCGGCCGTGCCCTGCTCCATCCGGCGCGCGAAATCGGGCGGTATGCGGACAATGGCGTGGACGCGCTTGTCGAGCATCATCCGCTCGGCCTCGGCCATGGTCTTGACCTGCACCGCGTTGAAATAGTCGGAGAGTTCGAAACTCGACGCCGCGCCGCGCGCCTCGGCCGAGATGTCCTCCATGACGATCGCGACCGGGACGTTCTTGACGTCGAAGGAAAGCCCGTAGCCGAAGAGCACGAGCAGCAGCATCGGCATGATCACGCCGATCGCGATGCTGCTCGGGTCGCGCACGACCTGCCAGCCCTCCTTCCGGATCAGCGCCGCGATGCGGCGCAGCCTTGCCATTCCGCCGGTCTGTGAGGTCACGGCGGTCATGCTGCGGGCCTCTGCTCGGCACGCCCGTCACGCGACGTCTCGACGATGGCGATGAAGGCATCTTCCATCGTCGGTTGGCGTCCGTCCTGGGCCGTGGCATGGGCCCTGATCTCGGCCGGCGTGCCTTCTGCCAGGCTGCGTCCGGCATCGAGGATGATGATCCGGTCGCAATATTCTGCTTCCTCCATGAAATGCGTGGTCACGATCACGGTGACGCCCTGCTCGGAGAGCGCCGTGATCCGGCCCCAGAATTCGCGCCGCGCGATCGGATCGGCGCCGCTCGTCGCCTCATCGAGGAAGAGGATGTCCGGCTCGTGCAGCAGGGCGGTGCCCATCGCGAGGCGCTGCTTGAAGCCGCCCGGCAATTGCCCGCTCGGCAGCCGGGAGAAGGCATCGAGCTCGAATTGCTGCTTCGCCCAGGTGATCCGGTCCGCCTTGCGCCTCCCACGCAGCCCATAGGCACTGGCGAAGAAATCGAGATTCTCGTCGACGCTCAACTGGCCGTAGAGCGAGAATTTCTGGGCKACGTAGCCGAGCCTGCGCCGCGCCTCGGCACGAGATGTCCGCAAATCCGCGCCAGCGACACGCAGCGTGCCGTGCGAGGCTGGCAGCAGCCCGCAGAGCATCCGGAACGTGGTGCTCTTGCCGGCGCCGTTGGGGCCGAGAAGCCCGTAGATCTCGCCGCTCCGAACCTCGAAGCTGACATGATCGACAGCGGTGAAATCGCCGAAGGTGCGGACGAGGTCACGCACCTCGACCGCCATGGCGCCGGAACCCGGGGAGGTGGGCTGGTCGAGCGTCATGGCACTGCTGCGTGTGCGCTCGGCGACGGCAGCAAACAGCACCATGAACCCGTCCTCGAAACGTGGCGGCACGCGGCGATGCCGAAGCGTGCCGTCGCCGAGGGGCAGGGCGCCCGTTTCGCTCGGAGCTGCGAGCACGACGCGGACTTGCCCGGCTTCGGGCACGGCATCGATGACGCCGTCCTGCTGAAACAAGCGTGCCTGCAGCGAACGTGCCGGCATTCCCTTGGGCGTCTCGATGATGAAGGTGCGGCCTTCAGCTTTCGCCGTGATCTCGCTCGGCGTGCCCTGCGACAGCACCTTTCCGGCATGCATGACGACTGCATGGTCGCAGAGCTCGGCCTCGTCGAGATAGGAGGTGCTGACGATGACGGTGAGCCCATCCTCGCGCACCAGCTTGAGCACGATCGCCCAGAGCTCGCGCCGCGACAGTGGGTCGACGCCGACGGTCGGCTCGTCCAGCAGCAGTAGTTCGGGAGCACGGACGAGGGTGCAGGCGAGCCCCAGTTTCTGCTTCATGCCGCCGGACAGCTTCCCGGCCAGCCGCTCGCGAAAACGCCCGAGCTGGGTCATCTCGAAGAGGCGAGGGTAGATGTGCTCGCGTTGGTCGGCACCGACGCCGTGCAGATCGGCATAGAGATCGAGGTTCTCCTGGACGCTCAGATCCTCATAGAGCCCGAATTTCTGCGGCATGTAGCCGATGCGGTCCTGTACGGCCTGGGGATCGTCAGCGACGACAATGCCGAGAACGTCGAGCATACCCTCATCGGGTTTCATCAACCCGGCGATCAGCCGTAGCAATGTGGTCTTGCCGGCACCGTCGGGGCCGACGAGGGCGGTCAGCGTGCCTTCCCTGGCTTCGAAGGAGACATCGTCGAGTGCCTTGACGGTTTCGCCGGTGGCCCGGCGGAACGTCTTGTGGAGGGTCCGCGCCGTGACGGGTGAGACGGGCGCGGCGGGGGTCATGGCTTGGTCTTCCCGGTCTCGGGTACAGCAGCGCTGTTTGCGACCGCAGCCTCGGCTCCCGGCAACATCTTGATGGTGGCTGGCATGCCGAGGCGCAGCCTGTCCTGCGGGTCCTCGACGAAGACACGCATCTCGTAGACGAGGCTCGTGCGCAGATCCTCGGTCTGCACCGTTTTCGGGGTGAACTCGGCGACGGGTGAGATGAAGCCGATCCAGCCTTCGAGCGGCTGGTTCGGAAAGCTGTCCGTGGTGACCTGCATCCGCATGCCAGAGCGGACCTGTCCGAGCTTCGGCTCAGCCACATAGGTCCGCACCCATTTCGTGCCGGTCATGGCCAGTGAAAGCACCGGGCGGCTGGGCGAGGCCATCTCGCCGGGTTCCATCAGCCGCGAGCGAACCACGCCGTCGAAGGGAGCAAGCAGCTGCGCATCGACCAATTGGCGCCGGGCGAGCGCAAGCTGCGCCTGGTTGCCGCGGAGCTGTGCCTCTGCCTGCGCGATGTCCTCCGAGCGCGGGCCGGCGAGAGAAAGGTCGAGGGCGCTCTTTGCGACATCGAGCTTTGCCTTGGAGGTCTCGGCAAGAGCCTTGGCGGCATCGAGGTCCTGCTGGCTGACGGCATTCGCGGACAGGGCGCGCCGCCGCTCATATTGCGCGGCGGCGTTGACCGAATCCGCCCTGGCCGATTCCAGGTTGGCGCGGGCCTGGGCGATCTCCTCGGGGCGAGAGCCGTTGCGCAATCGATCGAGTGCGGCCTTCTGGGCCCCGACAATCGCTTCCATCTGGTCGATCTGCGGTTGCAGGCGGCTCGTATCCAGCTTCGCAAGGACCTGGCCGCTGCGAACGACATTGCCCTCCTCGACAAGGATCGCGGCGATGCGTTCGCTGCCGTTGAAGGCCAGCGAGGCCTGCCTGAGATCGACATTGCCGTAGAGGACCAACTCGGATGTCGCGGCGGGGCGGTGGCTAAACCACCAGGCGCCTGCGGCCCCCAAGAGGGCGATGACAGCCAGTATGCGCGGTGCCTTGCTCATGCCTTCAAGGATAGGCGCGTGGTGCAATATGTCAAATCTGAATTTAAATTCTATCTTTCAAATATTCTTGATCGGCGTTAAGCTCGGGTCATGAAACGAGCGATTCCTCAAAAACGACCCGGTCGCCGCGAGGACGGTGCGGCCACCAAGGCGCAGATTCTCGATGCGGCCGGAGAGGTCTTTGCGGAAAAGGGCTTTGATCGCGCCACCGGCAAGGAGATCGCCGAGCGGGCGGGCAGCAATTCTGCTGCCGTGAATTACTATTATGGCGGCATCGACGGGCTCTATGCCGAGGTGTTGGTCGAGGCGCATCGCCGCCTGCTGACCTATGATCGGCTGCTCAAGCTGGCAGAAGCCCCAGGGACTCCGGAGGACAAGCTTCGCACCCTCATTGGTCTCGTGGTCCGCACGATCATGGGGCCCGCCTCCTCGAGCTGGTCCTTGCGGGTCCTGAGCCGTGAGGTGCTGGCTCCAACACCCGCTTTCGCAGTGCTGCGGGATCGCGAGATTCTCCCGAAGAAGCGCATCGTCACCGGGATCGTCGGCGAAATCCTGGGAGTGCCGCATGATCACCCCGTCGTTGCCCGGTGCTGTCTCACTGTCATCGCCCCCTTCGTGGTGATGCTCGTCGGCAACCGCCAGGTCCTCGCGCAGGTCTTTCCCGACCTGGCGTCGGACCGGGGCGCTGTCGACGAGATGGTCGCCCATTTCCAGCGCTTCGCTTTCGGCGGCATCGCTGCCGTGGCAGCGGAACTCGATGCGCGGGAGGAAGCTCGTTCCGCCTGAGGTGATGTGCTGCCGATCAGGCTTGCATCCATCCGACCTCCAACCGTCGGATCCCGCGCCATTGCCTGTGGTCATCGCTAGACACCATCGTCGCATGACTGCCCGCTCCAAAGCTCCATCCGCTGAAGCGTGGAAATCCGAGCTTCTGTGATCTGCGTCATTGAGTGCGGCCCGGCGCAGGCGCAGAATTCTTGTGGCGGGGGGCTGAGAGTTCATGACCCATTCGGGAGGAACGATCATGCAAGCCCAGAGCCTCACGACACTGGCGGCCGGAACGAAATCCATCAGCGCCTCAGCCATCGAGGCGCTCGCCGCGCAGCTTCACGGAAGCGTGCTCGACGAGACTGATGCCGCATATGACGATGCACGCGCGATCTGGAATGGGATGGTCGATCGCAGACCTGGCCTGATCATACGCTGTGCGGTGGCTGCCGATGTCGTCAGCGCTGTGCGATTTGCGCGTGACAACGGACTATTGCTCTCTGTGCGTGGCGGCGGACACGGCATTGCCGGAAATGCCGTCTGCGATGGCGGCCTGATGATCGACCTGTCACCGATGAAATCGGTCCGAGTCGACGAAGCATCGCAGCGCGCCTGGGTCKAGCCGGGCGCTACCCTGGCCGATGTCGACAGGGAAACCCAGGAATTCGGATTGGCGGTGCCGACGGGCATCAATTCGACCACGGGCATTGCCGGCCTGACGCTGGGCGGCGGCTTCGGCTGGATCACGCGGAAGTTCGGGCTTACCCTGGACAACCTGCTGTCGGTCGAGGTGGTGACGGCTGACGGCGAGCTCAGGCGCGCTAGCCAGTCGGAAAATCCGGACCTGTTCTGGGCCCTGCGCGGCGGCGGCGGAAATTTCGGGGTGGCCACCGCGTTCGAATTTCGGCTTCACAAGCTTGGCCCCCAGGTTTTGGCTGGCCTTGTCGTGCATCCCTTCGATGATGCCGAGGCCGTCCTGAAGGAATATCGTCAGGCGCTCGAAGTGGCGCCCGACGAGTTGACCTGTTGGGTCGTGATGCGGCAGGCGCCGCCCCTGCCGTTCCTGCCGGCCGAGTGGCATGGCAAGGAAGTGCTGGTGCTCGCGATGTGCTATTGCGGCGACATCGCCGAAGGCGAAAAGGCAACCGCCAGGCTGCGTTCCATCGGAAAACCGATCGTCGACGTGGTGGGGCCGGCGCCTTTCGCGACGTGGCAACAGGCTTTCGATCCTCTGCTCACAGCCGGTGCCCGCAACTACTGGAAGAGCCACGACTTCACCGAGCTCTCGGACGCGGCGATCAGGATCCTGATTGGCGCGGTGCGTCGCCTCCCGGGGCCGGAATGCGAGATCTTCATCGGCCATGTCGGTGGGGCGGCCGGCCGCGTTGCGGCGGATGCGACCGCCTTTCCGCAGCGCAGCTCCCATTTCGTCATGAATGTTCATGCGCGCTGGCGCGAACAGGGCATGGATCAGGCCTGCATCGCCTGGGCGCGCGCGCTCTTTGATGCCGCAAGGCCGTATTCAGCTGGAACGGCCTATATCAACTTCATGCCGGCAGACGAGATGGACCGCGTCCAGGCGGCTTACGGAGGCAGTTACCATCGCCTTGCCGAGCTGAAGCGGCGCTACGACCCGATGAACCTGTTTCGCATGAACCAGAATGTGAAGCCGACGGCGAGTTCGCAGGCCGCCTGAGCCCAGCTGCCTGAGCAGTTAGGACGAGGTTGGATGGCTGGCCCAGGCCGCAGGGATCGACGCGTATTGTGTCCCTGCGGGCTGGTGCGTCTCCATGGCTTAATGAGACTCTCCGCCGGCGCCGGGCCGGCTCTCCAAAGCGTGCCTTAGGTCCTAGGCGCAATGCGGCAAGCTGGAGCGCCGCTGGATCAGGTCGTCCTTGGCGAAGAGCTCGGCCAGCCAGTCGACGAAGACACGCACCTTGTTGCTGAGATGACGGTTCGGTGGGTAGACGATGTGCAGCGGCTTGGGGGTCGAGCACCAATTCGTCAGCAGCGGTACGAGCCGGCCGGCGGCGATATCCTCCTGCACCATGAAGGTTGGTGCCTGAACGATGCCGAGCCCCGCCAGCGCGGCAGCGACGTAACCAGCACCTTCGTTCAGCGATACGACGAAACGTCCCCTGATCTCGTGGCTTTCCTTACCGTCGGCATAGGTGAAGGGGGCTGTGCGACTGGTCCCGGCATAGCGGTAGCCGACGATGAAATGATCGCCCTCGAGGTCGGTCGGATGCTGGGGCTCGCCATGGCGCTGGACATAGGAGGGGGAGGCGCAGGTCACGAGATACATCTCGCCGATGCGCCGGGCGATCAGGCTCTGGTCCGTGAGCTCGCCGGCCCGGACGGCGCAATCGAGATTTTCCGCCAGCAGATCGGCAGGTCGGTCACTGAGGCCGAGGTCGAGCTGGATGTCGGGATAGCGCGCATGGAATTCAGGCAGGTTCGGGATGATGACGCGCATGGCCAGCGGCGCGCTGACGTCGACGCGCAGGCGCCCGCTCGGCCTGGCCTGTGACGAGGCCATGCTGCCGTCGAGCTCGTCGATTTCGTTCAGGACCCTGAGCGCGCGCTCGTAATAGGCCGCCCCGTCCATCGTCACCGTCACGCGCCGTGTGGTGCGGTTGAGGAGTTTGGCGTGGAGATGCGACTCAAGCTGCTGGATCTGCTTGGTCACCGTCGGCTTGGGGATGTCGAGCAGATCGGCAGCACGGGTGAAGGTGCCGGCTTCGACGACGCGGACAAAGGCGCGCATGGCGCTGAGCTGGTCCATGGCTTTTTCTAACAGGTCGCTTCTTCGATTGTTTCCATATGGAAATAATGAATGAGCTTTACGGGTATTTATTGCCGAAACACGATGGTCTAAATCAGGTTGCATTGCAACAGAAGCCGCCGGGACACGCCATGTCCGCTCAAACCGCCACCCTCGATCGCCCCATCTCCGTCACATGGCGGGACGAGGTGATCGCTGCCAAGCCAGTCTCGCTGGCAGCGCGTGTGTTCATCCCGGCAGAGCTCAACCGCAACACAGCGCTCGTCATGCACCTGCATGGCGGCACCTTCAACGAGGGCTCGCTGGCAAGCGGAGAGGCGGTCGCGACGATCCTGGCTCGCGCCGGTGCCGCTGTCGTTTCGGTCGATTATCCGCTCGCGCCAATGCACCGTTTCCCCGATGTGCTGGAGGCCGTATTTGGTGGCTTGCTGGCGCTCTACAAGGCGCGCAGCCGCTGGGTCGCGAAAAGCGCCCCATTCTACGTCGCTGGCGAAGAAGCCGGCGGCAACCTGGCCGCGGCTCTCGCCATGATGGCGCGGGACCGGCAGGGACCGCCGCTCGCCGGGCAGATCCTGCTCTCGCCGATGCTGGATTCCTGCCTTGGGACCTATTCGCTGCGCGAGGCCGATGCCGGTCCGGTGGGATGTCGCTGGGCCGATGGCTGGCACGACTATCTGGGTTCGCCTGACAAGGCGGCTCATCCCTATGCCGCGCCGCTCAACGCCTCCCGGCTTGCCGGGCTGGCTCCTGCCCTGCTGATCACGGCGGAGGATGATCCGCTGCGTGACGAATGCGCGAGCTATGCCTGTCGGCTGCAGGAAGCGGGTGTCGCGGTCAGTCGCTACGTGCAGACTGCGCCAACCAATTGGCCCGGTGCCTATGCCGAGGCTCCCAAGGAAGGTTCCTGCCTCTGCCTGGCATGTGACCATGTAACCGAGTTCTTCAAATCCACCGCGCCGTCCTGATCGGGGCCAACGCGACCAACTCGATCCTCTCTTCTCTCGCAAGGAATGAACCCATGATTCAGGGAACGATCCGTCATGGCCTGCTGGGCGGAAGCCTGGCCGCCACCATCTCTCTCGCCGCCGTCCTGCTTGTGATGAACGGCTCCGACAAGGCCCAGAGCGATACCGCTCCGGCGGCCGCGCAGGCGACCCCGGTTTCGGTCGCGCTCGTCGAGCAGCGTGAGCTGACCAACTGGGCCGAGTTCTCCGGCCGCCTGGAGGCGATCGAACGCGTCGATGTGCGCTCGCGCGTCGCCGGCGTCGTCGAGGCCGTGCACTTCAAGCAGGGCAACCTCGTCAAGCAGGGCGACCTGCTGATCAGCATCGACCAGGCGCCCTATCTCGCCGAGTTCGAACGCGCCCAGGCCCAGGTCCTGGCTGCCGAAGCCCGGGTGGCGCTTGCCGCCAACGAGCATGAGCGCGGTCAGAAGCTGATGACGACGCAGAACGTGTCGCAGCGCGATCTCGACGCCCGTCTGAATGCTCTTCGTGAAGCGCAGGCCAATCACCGCGCGGCCCAGGCGGCCCTGCAGACAGCGCGGCTGAACCTCGACTACACCCAGATCAGGGCGCCGATCAGTGGCCGGATCGGGCGGCTCGAGGTCACTGTCGGCAATCTCGTCGCAGCCGGGGCGGGGGCTTCGCTGATGACGACACTGGTCTCGGTCGATCCGATCTATGCCAGCTTCAATGCCGACGAGAACACGGTGCTGAGGGCTCTCGGCTCGCTGCCGGCCTCGGATGGTCCGCGTGCGCTGGAGCGCATCCCGGTTCAGATGGGCACGGCGACGCAGGACGGCACTCCGATCAACGGCAGGCTGCAATTCGTCGACAACAGTGTCGATGTCGGCAGCGGCACCGTTCGGGTGCGGGCGATCTTCGACAATCCCGATGGCACGCTGATGCCGGGCCAGTTCGTGCGCCTGCGCATGGGCCAGGCCCGGACCGAGCCTGCGCTGGTGATCAATGAGCGCGCGATCGGCACCGACCAGAACAAGAAGTTCGTCTTCGTCGTCGGCGAGGACCTCAAGGCGAGCTGGCGTGAAGTGACGCTTGGCTCGGCCAATGAGGGGCTGCGCATCGTCACCGCCGGGCTCAAGCCGGGCGAAAAAATCGTCGTCAACGGCCTGCAGCGCATTCGTCCGGGCGCAGCTGTCGCTCCCGAGCAGGTGCCGATGGCCGAGAAGTCAGAGCTGCGCCGGGTGGCCGGTGCAGGACCCACGGAAATCGCCCAGCGCTGAGCTGGGACGCCTATCAGAACTCGGGTGCTGACGACGTCGCGTGATGGCGCCCGTCGTCAGGCCTGAGGCGCCCGAAGGGGGCATCTCATGAATCTCTCCAAGTTCTTCATCGATCGCCCGATCTTCGCGGGCGTGCTGTCGGTTCTCATCCTGGTCGCCGGCCTGCTCTCGCTGCGTGTGCTGCCGATCTCGGAATATCCCGAAGTCGTGCCGCCGACCGTGGTGGTGCGCGCGCAATACCCGGGCGCCAATCCTCGCGTCATCGCCGAAACCGTGGCCACGCCGATCGAGGAGCAGATCAACGGCGTCGAGGGCATGCTCTACATGTCCAGCCAGGCGACGACCGACGGCGTGATGACGCTGAACGTCACCTTCAAGCTCGGCACCGATCCCGACAAGGCACAGCAGCTCGTGCAGAACCGCGTCTCGCAGGCGGAGCCCCGCTTGCCGGAAGAGGTGCGGCGCCTCGGCGTCACCACGATCAAGAGCTCGCCGGATTTGACGATGGTGGTGCACATCACCTCGCCGAACGATCGCTACGACATGACCTATCTGCGCAACTACGCAGTCCTGAACGTCAAGGACAGGCTGGCGCGCATCGACGGCGTCGGCCAGGTCCAGCTCTTCGGCTCGGGCGACTATTCGCTCCGCGTCTGGCTCGATCCGCAGAAGGTCTCCGAGCACGGGCTCTCGCCGAGCGACGTCGTGCGCGAGATCCGCGCGCAGAACGTCCAGGCTGCTGCCGGCGTCATCGGCGCCTCCCCGAACGCCCCGGGCCTCGATCTCCAGCTCTCGGTCAATGCCCAGGGGCGCCTTCAGAATGAGGAGGAGTTCGGCGAGATCATCATCCGCACCAGCCCGACCGGGGCTGTGACGCGGCTGAAGGATGTCGCGCGCATCGAACTCGGCGCGGCCGACTATGCCCTGCGCTCGCTGCTCGACAACAAGTCGGCGGTCGCGGTGCCGATCTTCCAGGCGCCGGGCTCGAATGCCATCGCCATCGCCGACAACGTCCAGGCGGTGATGCGCGAGATCAAGCAGAACATGCCGGAAGGCGTGGACTACGCGATCGTCTACGACACGACCCAGTTCGTGCGCGCCTCGATCAAGGCCGTCATCACCACGCTGCTCGAGGCCATCGCGCTGGTCGTGCTCGTCGTCATCGTCTTCCTGCAGACTTGGCGGGCCTCGATCATCCCGCTGGTCGCCGTGCCGGTCTCGGTCATCGGCACCTTCGCCGTGATGTATCTCTTCGGCTTCTCGATCAACGCGCTCAGCCTGTTCGGCCTCGTGCTCGCCATCGGCATCGTCGTCGACGACGCCATTGTCGTGGTCGAGAATGTCGAGCGCAATATCGAGCAGGGGCTGGAGCCCCGCCAGGCGACCTACAAGGCGATGCGCGAGGTCTCCGGCCCGATCATCGCGATCGCGCTGGTGCTGGTCGCGGTTTTCGTGCCGCTCGCCTTCATCAGCGGCTTGACCGGCCAGTTCTATCGCCAGTTCGCGCTGACCATCGCGATCTCGACGGTGATCTCGGCGATCAACTCGCTGACGCTGTCGCCGGCGCTGGCAGCCCTGTTGCTGCGTTCGCACCACGCCCCGAAGGATGCGCTGACCCGCGTCATGGACAAGCTGTTCGGCTGGTTCTTTCGTGGCTTCAACCGCTTCTTCAATCGCAGCTCTCAGGCCTATGGCGGCGGCGTGCGCCGCATCCTGACCCGCAAGACGGCGATGATGGCGGTCTATCTCGTGCTCGTCGGCCTGACGGTCGTGCTGTTCCGCACTGTCCCGGGCGGCTTCGTGCCCGGCCAGGACAAGCAGTATCTCGTCGGCTTCGCGCAACTGCCCGACGCCGCCACGCTCGACCGCACCGAGGACGTTATCCGCAAGATGGGCGAGATCGCCCTGAAGCATCCCGGCGTCCAGAGTGCGGTGTCCTTTCCCGGCCTCTCGATCAACGGCTTCACCAACTCGTCGAATGCCGGCATCGTCTTCGTGACGCTGAAGCCCTTCGAGCAGCGCAAGGACCCCTCGCTCAACGGCGCCGCGATCGCCATGCAGCTCAACAAGGAGTTCGCCGGCATCAAGGAGGCATTCATCGCGATGTTCCCGCCGCCGCCGGTGCAGGGGCTCGGTACGATCGGTGGCTTCAAGCTGCAGATCGAGGACCGCGCCGGCCTTGGCTACAAGGCGCTCGATGAAGCGACCAAGGCCTTCATGGCCAAGGCTGCGACGGCGCTCGAACTCGCCGGCATGTTCTCGAGCTTCCAGGTGAATGTTCCGCAGCTCTATGCCGATATCGACCGCACCAAGGCCCGCCAGCTCGGCGTGCCGGTGACCGATGTCTTCGAGACGCTGCAGATCTATCTCGGCTCGTCCTATGTCAACGATTTCAACAAGTTCGGGCGTACCTACACCGTCCGCGTCCAGGCTGATGCGCCCTTCCGGGCCTATCAGGAGGATATCGGCAAGCTCCGGGTCCGTTCGACCTCAGGCGAGATGGTGCCGCTGAGCGCTGTGCTGAACGTGCGTGCCGATGCCGGGCCGGAACGGGCGATGCGCTATAACGGCTTCCTGGCCGCCGACATCAATGCCGGTCCGGCACCCGGCTTCTCGTCGGGGCAGGCTCAGGCGGCGGCGGAGCGCATTGCCAACGAGACGCTGCCGAAGGGCTTTGCCTTCGAATGGACGGACCTGACCTATCAGGAGATCCTGGCGGGCAACTCTTCGCTGATCGTCTTCCCGATCGCGATCCTGCTCGTCTTCCTGGTGCTGGCGGCCCAGTATGAGAGCCTGACGCTGCCGATCGCGATCATCCTGATCATCCCGATGGGCCTGCTTGCCGCCATGGCTGGCATCTGGTGGAGCGGCGGCGACAACAACGTCTTCACCCAGATCGGTCTCGTCGTGCTGGTCGGGCTATCTGCGAAGAACGCGATCCTGATCGTCGAGTTCGCCCGCGAACTGGAGTTCGAGGGCAAGACGCCGGTCGAGGCCGCGATCGAAGCCAGCCGTCTGCGCCTGCGTCCGATCCTGATGACCTCGCTCGCCTTCATCATGGGCGTGGTCCCGCTGGTGATCTCGACCGGTGCCGGCGCCGAGATGCGTCAGGCGATGGGCATCGCGGTCTTCGCCGGCATGATCGGCGTCACCGCCTTCGGCATCTTCCTGACTCCGGTCTTCTACGTGCTGATGCGGGCCCTGACCGGAAACAAGCCGCTGAAGCATGTCGAGGCGGAAGCGGAACTGGCGCAAGCCGCCTGACCGGGGCACAGGCTGCCCTGAGGGGGAGTCTGACGGCTTCAACCAGCCAGAACGCGCCGGGCCCTGTCCGGCGCGTTCTGCTGCGAGGCGCCGGTATTGTCAGCCGTCGGCTCGAGCCAGCCGCGATAGTGCACAACCAGTCCGATTAGCGGCAATGCGATCGGGACATCGAAATGGAAGCGGCCATCCTCCTCCCATTCGCGCGCCAGCGATCGAGGCGCCAGGGCAAGTGGCATGGGGACGGGGCCCAGCCACCAACGCTTCAGGTGCATCGCGAGCCCCTTGTCGTCAGCGAGCAGATCGAAGCCGAAGCGCAGCGGGCCAAAGCGCTCCATGAGCAGCCGCCCCTGCTGCGACAGCCGGCTGCTGAAGCGGCGGCCCGAGAAGTCGCGAATCCAGGTTTCGACGCCGCCACTCTCCGCAAAGGCGACGTGCAGCCCATGCTCCCCTTCAGGCGGAAAGCCGAATAGGGCCGCTATAGCGCGTGCAACCGGGTTGTGCCCGCGCGTCACCATCGCCCGTCCATGGGCGCCGCGATCGCGGAGGACAGTGTGGATCGCGCGGAGGGCCGCAGGCAGGGTTGCGAAGGCATCGCCGAGGACCCGGGCATAGAGCGGGGGAGGCTGCGGCAGCTCTGCCATCTCGTGCCGGATCGCCAGTCGCGTGAAGGCCGGCTCGAACTCTGGCAGTGACAGCATCTCGCCGGCATCGCGGGCCCCGGCTGGAACGTCACGCCTGGCGAGCCTGTCGACGAGGATTGCGGCCGCCAGGCCTGGAATCTCCGGACCATCGCCCTTGCTCGCGATCAATGTCCATCGCCGTTCGACACCCCGGCCGTCAGCGTACCCGAACAGTCGAACCATCATGCCGGAGCGATCGCTGCCCCATGAAGAGCTCAGCCGCTGCGCTTGAAGGACCAGGGGCGCAAAGCGGGTCAGGTTCTCGATCCAACCCCATCGAACAGGCCAGCTTGCCAGCCAAAGCGCACGGTTCTGCCAGCGGAGCTCGGTGCCGGCTCTAAAACTGACGGAGGGCTTTCCCGGAAGGCGATCGGGCAGGAGAGTGAGATCGGGCACATCTGCCAGGGCCACGAGGCGGCCAGCAAGAGGTGGCTCGCCGGCAATCGTAAAGTCTTCGCGCCTGATGTCCTGCCAGCCAAAGCCGTTCGCCCGGCGCGCTGCGCGCCAGAGCGGGATC
Source organism: Allobosea sp. P4_E12 (assembly GCF_056401655.1). Lineage (NCBI taxonomy): Bacteria > Pseudomonadati > Pseudomonadota > Alphaproteobacteria > Hyphomicrobiales > Alloboseaceae > Allobosea > Allobosea sp. P4_E12. The sequence continues at coordinate 73,849 of NZ_JBFUIY010000019.1, forward strand.
GGCTTGCCGATATAGGAGAAGATTGCCTTCGTGACCGAAGCGCCCGCGGTCGCGCGGTTTGAAGCGCTGATCGCGAGCTCGACGGCGCTGAGCTGATCCATACCGTCTGCGAGGGCGCGAACCACAGCGCCCGACAAAGCAGGGACGCTGGAGGCGCCCGAGACGACGACCACGTCGGCGGCCAGGGCCGCTTCAGCGAGAGACCCGATGCCGGTGACGAAATCGCGCGCATCGGCGATGTCGAGATAGTGGCACCGCGCGGCGATACAGGCGCGAGCGTCCGCATAATCCAGGCCCTGAAAGGGGCCTGCGGCGTCGATCAGGACAGCAGGGCGGTGCTCGGCGAGCGCCAGCGCGATATCGCGGTCCCGGTCCAGGAGAAGCGGGGTGAGGCGCAGTCTGCCAGCGCAGAAGCGTTCCGCCTTCTCCAGGCTGCGCCCGGCGACCAGGACTTCGTGCCCCGTATCGGCCAGCCGCCGCGCGATGCGGGCACCGAAGCCGCCATAGCCACCGAGCAGGAGAACCTTCACAGGATGCGGTCCGCCATATCCGGGGTGGGGCGCCAGCAGGTTTCGCGTCGGCCGAACCAGCGATAGCGATTGCGGGCAACAAGGCGATAGAGCCGGTCGCGGAGCGGTCGTGGAATGACGCGTGCCGCCAGTGCGATGCGCCAGGGCCAGCCCAGCCCTGCCGCAATGGCGATGACAGCGTCCGACCGGCCCAGGATTCGCCCGCCCTCGATCAGCAGCATCGTCTCGAAGTCCGACTTGGGAAGGCCGAGGCGGTGATAGAGTTCCTGGCCAAGGGGCCCTTGCGCGGTGGTGAGCGTGAAGCGGCGTTCATGGTCATTGCGCATGACGAATTGTGCCTGTTGCGAGCACATCACGCATTCACCGTCAAACACGATCACGCGCCTGCCTTGGGTCTGCGCCTCGATTGCGTCGCCCAGCGTGATCGCCGCTGGGGCGGGCAGCCCGAGCCGTTTCAGGGGTGCGCCGATCAAACCGCTGACCATCGCCGCCAGGATGGCAGGGGCCGGCCAGATCCGGGCGAGCGGCCCGACGATCCGATCGCGGAGCAGGGGCAGGATCCGGCTGTCGGATTGATAGACCGGCGTGAACATCGCGCTCATGGTCTGATAGAGCCGGACATGTCGGCGACGCGCGGCGATGGCAAAACCTGGCGCAGTCGTCGTCTCGTTCCCGTCGCGCAGCGCCTTTGCGAGCGCGAAGGCGTCGAGCAACGCCATATTGGCTCCCTGACCGAGCTGCGGGCTCGTCGAATGCCAGGAATCGCCGATATGGATCAGGCCAGGCTCCGTTGGGACGGGCGTGGTCCTATGGGCATAGCGTGCGAAAGTCAGTTGATCCGGCGTTTCGATCTGCGCGAGCAGGGGCGCAGTTGCCGGCCATAGCTTGAGGACGTCCGCCTTCCACGCCGCAAGTCCGGAGCGTTGCCAGTCCGAGAGACGGTCGCAGCGCAGCGACCAGAAGAAGGCTGCCTTTGCGGTCGGCGCTTGGGCCAGCCGGCCGATGGGTAGGACCCCGACCATCGTGCTCGCGCGGATATAGCGCTGTTCCAGCGTCGCCATGTCGAAGCCCGCGTCGTCGGGCCAATCGAGGCTGGCCCAGAGCGCGCCATAGGCCAGCGGCCGGCCCTGATGGCGCGCGAGCGGGCTCATGGTGCCAAGGGCATCCACGACAAGGTCGAAGGGCTCCGTCCGTGTGCCGTCGGCAAAGATGAGCGCGCGCCTGTTCGCCCCGACGATTTCGCTCGAGGCCACGCTGCGGCCTCCCTCGATCGCAATTCCGGCCTCTCGTGCGGCGTCGTGCAGGATGTCGAACAGTGCAGCGCGATGAATGCCGATGCCATGGCCGGCATCCTGCCCAAGTGCCGCATAGCGCACGTCGAGTACGATGCGCTGCGACGGTTCGGCGCGCCCGAAGAGCCGGTCGATCCTGGCCCCCGCCGCGAGGGTGGCTTCGGCGAGCTTCAATTCCCGGAGGACGGCGAGACCGGTCGGCTGGATCATCAGACCGGATCCGACCGGACGAGGCGTCTCGAAGCGCTCGAACAGCCTGACGCGATGTCCGTCGCGATGCAGCATCAGTGCGGCCGCCAGCCCTGCCGGGCCGCATCCCGCTATCGCGATATCCTTGGCTGGCATGAAACCCGACTTGGAGGAAACTGAACCCTTGCACGATAGGCAGGGCGAACCCCGCCGGCAACGGGGCATGCCGCTCGTTTCGCCATTCGGGGGCCGCAACCTGTCCGTGCAATGTTCCAGCAAGCCAACGCGCCGACCACTCCAGGTGATTCACCGTGGAGATTGGGGCGATGCATCTCAGGGAAGAACGATCAGCGGGCCTCGCGGGGCGCGCGTTGCATGCGTATCTGAATCTCGTGGCGCAAACCACGCGCTTCAAGCCGGTGATCCCCGGCGCGCGGCCCTGGGAGCGCAGCCGCGAACCGTTCATCGCCATGACCTGGCATGGCCAGCAGATGTTGAGCCTTGTCGCCCTGGACGGGGCGCCCAAGACAGCCGTGCTGGCCTCGCTCCATTTCGACGGTTCGGTGGTCGCCTCGGCGATGGAGCGCGCCGGCTACCGCGTCATTCGCGGCTCGGGCACGCAGAGCCGGCTGAAGATCCAGGCCAAGCGCGGCGTTCCGGCCTTCATCGAGATGCGCGACGCGCTGCGCGGCGACACCAGCGTGCTGTTGACGGCCGATGTGCCGAAGGTTTCGCGGGTTGCCGGCAAGGGGGCCATCCAGTTGGCGCGGGCGTCGGGCCGGCCGATCTATCTCTTCGCCGCAGTGACGACGGCACGCGTCGATCTCGACAATTGGGACAAGGCCAGCATCGCCTTGCCGTTCGGACGCGGGTGCGTGGTCTGGTCCGAACCGCTCTATGTCCGGGCATGCGCCGATGAACGCGAGATCAACCTGACTGCGCTGGAGATCACCGCCCGGCTCGACGAGTTGCATGCCCTGGCGCATCAGCATCTCGGACATCGCGCCTGACGCGCGCGAGGCGTTCGGTCCGACCGTGCTCGTCTTCCTTTTAGCGTCGGCCCGGCGGTGGGCAATCGGCCGGGTTTGCGCAGATGTTTGCAGGAGGGCGCAGGACGCCGCGATCATTCGCAGGCTCGATGCGGATGCGGCTGAGTTCCCCCGACAATCGCAGGCCGAGCCCGGAGGAGATCAACACGATCCGGGCTCGGTCGGAGGCGAGGACCATCGCATTGGCGCCGGCCACAAAATGCGCGCCGCCGCCGAGGCTGGCATAGACCCCGAAGACGTCTTCATGTCGGTCGAGGCCGTAGACCAGCATGATCACCCGCCCGTAATCGGCCCCGAGCCCGATCCCGACCGAGAGGGCCGACCATGTCACCGGGGAGGGCATGCCGTCGGCGAAGCGAAGCTCACCGACGCCGTGTCGGCCGCCAACGACGAAGGAGCCACTGACCTCTCCGCCGACAATATAGGCGTTCGGCTCTCCGAAGAGCGAAAGGGAGCGCTCGACGGGGATGCTGACCGTCTTGGAAGCGGTGTCGAAGGCCCGTTCGACGAGACCCAGAATGTCGCGCCCCGGGGCGGTCGGCAGTTGCCCCGGCCTGATGGTCTCCTCAGCCCGGGCGCCCTGCGTCAGGCCAAACAGCAGCGCGAGCATGGCGGCCAAGGCGAAGCGCAAGCGCAGCTCTCCCGATCTGGCTCTGTGCGCACTCATGAGACAAGCAGACTCGAGGGAGGGTTGAACGAAGATGGGGATGCAGTCCATGGACATGGACTGCGGGCGCGGTCCCCGGATTCGCAAGCCATAACCGCACAGAGGCTCCGTGACGATTCATAGCTCGACGAGCACCACGACAGTGAAGCGCCTGACGCCCCAGCGCAATCGGGTGCTGTCCGATCCGTGCGCGGCAAATCTTCGCTCCGGGGGCTGCCGGTGATCTCGCTCTCACGCGCCCTGACGATCCGGCTGACGCTTCTCGGCTTCGCCCTCTTCGCGGCGGTCATCGCCGCTGTGCTGGCCTTTACTTTCATTACCGAGGATCCTGGGGCGCTACGCAACGATGTGACCTCCGAGATCATTCGGCAAGGCGTGCGTCAGACTGCGGCTGACGGGTTGCGGGTGGAGAAGACGCCGACCCTGATCAAGATCGAGAGCGCCAGCCCCAGACTCTGGTATCTGGTTTCCGACGGACGGTCCGTTGTCGAGTATGCCCCAGAATTGCGGCCGAGCCTTCCCATCGATGTCAGGCTCGATGGACCGACGATTGCTGCGCAGATGCGGGTCGGTGGTGGCGGCGACAACGGCCTGGCCTTCGACATCATCGAGATGGAAGGCAGCCGCGTCATCGTCGCGACGGGCGGCGGACGTCCGGGATGGGACCTGATTCTTGCCTATTTCCTGCGGGCCATCGCGATTCCGGCGCTGGTCATCTCTTTCATATTCGGGGTCATCATCGCCTCGGCGATCGCCATGTCGGTCTCCTATATCACCGCGCGGCTGCGGAGTGCGGCCGAAGCTGCGGCCAGCATCGATCCCAGGGCGCCGCGAGGCCTGCTGCCGACACAGGAAACGCCGGTCGAGCTGATGCCGCTGACGACGGCGCTGAACTCAGCGCTCGACCAGATCGCCAGCAACATGGATGTGCAACGGCGCTTCATGAACAACGTCGCGCACGAATTGCGCACGCCGCTCGCCGTCATGCGGACCAAGATCGACACTGTTTCCGATGGCGTCGTGCGCACCGCATTGGCGACCGATGTGAACCGGCTGACGACGATCGTTTCGTCGATGCTGCAGCTCGCCCGGCTGCACAGCACCGATCTGCCGTTCGAGCCGGTTCAGCTCAACAGCGTGGCCCGTGACGTACTCGTCGATCTCGCGCCGCTGATCCTGCAGAACGCGATCGACGTGGCGCTCGAGGAGGAGGGCGACGACACGCGAACGATCATGGCCAACGAAGCCACGGTTCGCGCCGCGGTGGCCAATCTGATCGACAACGCACTTCGTCATGCCCAGGCGAAATCCAGCATCATCGTGCGGGTCATCGATGGCGTCGTGCTGGAAGTGGCGGATGACGGGATCGGCATCGCGGCAACCCAGCGTTCGGAAGTGACGGAGGCGTTCAACCGCATGTCGCCGCGCTCGACCGGAGCGGGGCTCGGCCTCACCATCGTACGGGACATCATGACCGCACATCGCGGGACATTGACCGTCCTGGCGACGCGCGGCGGTGGCACGACCGTCCGCCTGCTGTTCTCTGAAGGAGAATGACGGGCTCAACCATCGGCCCGAAACGGGGAATGCGGAGTTCGGGAAAGCCGATGCAAGCACGGACGGCCAGATCATCAGGCCCGATACGATATCTGGACTGATGATCTTGGTCGATTGGTGACAGGGACCGAGCCCGGCGGCCTCACACGGGCTGTTCGGACTTCCTCAGGATGTAGCCGATGCCGCGCAGCGACGAGATCTCGACATTCGCGGCAGCCTCCTTGAGCTTGCGGCGCAGCCGCGAGATCTGGGCTTCGAGCGTGTTGGACTCGATCAGGTCATCGAAGCCATAGACCGCTTCGATCAGGACGTTGCGGGTGACGACACGCCCGGCGCGCTGGACCAGCGCTTCCAGGATCAGCGCCTCGCGCCGTCGCAGGTCGAGCGGAACGGCCGAGACCGAGGCGTTGCGACCCTCGATGTCGATCGAGAGGTTGCCTGCCGAGATCACCAGCGAGCGGCCGGGATAGCGGCGCCGCGCAATGACCCTGATGCGGGCGATCAGCTCGCCCGGTTCGAAGGGCTTGACCAGGTAATCATCCGCGCCGCCATTGAGGCCGTCGATCACGTCGGATTTCGCATCTCGCGCGGTCAGGATCAGGAAGGCTGGACGGGGTTCCGCCGTCTTCATCGCCTTGACGATCGACAGGCCGTCGCCGTCCGGCAGACGCCGGTCGACGACGGCGATGTCGAAGGGCGCCGTTTTGAGGGCGGCCAGCGCCGCTTCGACACTGCTGGTGCGGTCGACAATAAAACCTGCACCAAGCAGGAGGGACGACAGGAACGACATCAGCTCCGGTTCGTCTTCGACAATCAGAGCGCGCATGTCGTTCCTGCCGTAGGCCATGGCTGGAACGCGTCGCAGAAAAGCTCGGGGCAGCTCTTCAAACGCATCACATCCCATCCATGCTCATGAACGGCCCTCTGGGCCGTAGGTTATTCGGGCCCGGAGCGACCGGGCCCCGGATAGTCTAGCGGATCAGAACCGGTAGTTCACACCGGCTTTGACCAGATGTTCATTGACACCGACCTTGGTGCGGGCCGAGCCGAACTGGAAGTTCTGCTTGCCGAGCGAGACGTAGTTGTACTCGACCTTAGCCGACAGGTTCTCGGTGATGCCGTACTCGACGCCGCCGCCGAGGACATAGCCGACCTTGCTCTTCGTCTTCGAGATCCCGTTATTCGTCGCCTTGATGTTGCCATAGGCAAGACCGCCGGTGGCATAGACGAGGACGCGGTCGAAGGCGACGCCGGCGCGGGCCTTGGCGGTTCCGACATAGCGCGTGTCGGCGCTGGTGCCGACGGTGCTGCGCGACGAACCCTTGCCGAAGCCGTTCATCGAGATATCGCCCTCGAGACCATAGACCATGCTGCCGGTCTGGACGTTGTAACCGATCTGGCCGCCAAGCAGCGTCTCGTTGCGGCTCTTCCTGGTCACTCCTGTGAAGCGGTCGAATGCGCCGCCAGCGTGAATACCGGCATAGACGCCGTTCCAATTATAGCGAAGCGGCTGGGTGTGGGTCGGCCATTGCTGGGTGCGCGGCACCGGGCGATCCGCCGCAGCCGCTGGGACCGCAAGCACTGCCAGCAGGCAGAGGCTCATGATCGGGATTGAACGATGCATCGATAACTCCTCGCGGCAGCCGGGGGCCTCGCCGCGTCTCCTTGCTCCCGAATCCGTGGATCGGATCAGTCGAACACCGCGCAAATTGCTGGTGAAGATTACGGCAACGTTGCCCGCCATGCGTGCAGCGGCGGAAGCGCTGGGATGGTGAACGAAGGCTTATCGCGCAGGGGCGGTGCGCGGGCGCCTGGTCCCGATCCAACGCCGGACGCGGCGCTGATAATCGCGATAGGGTTCGCCGAGCGAGGCTGCGAGCACGCGCTCCTCGATCCTGACCTGCAGGGCGATCGCCGCGAATAGCGCCAGCGTCAAAGCAATCTGGATCAGATTGGGCAGCACGATGAAGAGGCCGGTGAACAGGACGGCCTGGCCGACGAAGACCGGATTGCGCGAGATCGCGAAGGGACCGCCATCGACGATGGGTCCAAGCTCGCCCTCGGCCGCGCCGATACGCCAGGACACGCCCATGAAACGCTGCGAGATGATGGCGATGCAGGCGCCGACGACAACAAGAAGATGGCCGAACACGTCGAACCAGGGACCGTCGAGCCAGATTGCCAAAGGGTCGGCCTTGATCGGGTTGCCGAAGATCGCCAGGCCGAGGGGCCAGAGCACGCCGCCGATGAAGGCGATCCGGAAGAGCAGGGCCGGCACGCCCTGCGGCTCCGAGCCCTTGCCGAACAGCCAGATCGGCCGTCCGGCCTCCTTCGCCAGGATGGCCGACATCGCGAGGAAGCTGATGACGTAGACTACGACCATCAGATAGCTCGCGATCTCCATCGGACTCATGGGCAGGCTTCCGTTCCCTTGATCAGCCGGCCTTGCCTGCGTCGAAACGCAGAAGGCGCAGTGCATTGGCCGTGACGATCACGGTCGCGCCGGTATCGGCGAGGATCGCGACCCAGAGCCCGGTATAGCCGAGCACGCTGGTGACCAGGAAGACCGCCTTCAGCCCGAGCGCAATCGTGATATTGGTGCGGATATTGCCCATCGTGGCCCGCGCCAGCCGGATCATCGCAGCGATGTCGCGCACGCGGCTCTTCAGCACCGCGCCATCGGCGGTCTCCAGGGCGACATCGGTGCCGGACCCCATGGCGACGCCAACGGATGCTGCCGCGAGCGCCGGGGCATCGTTGATGCCGTCGCCGACCATCATCACAGGCGCGTCGGCGCCGAGCGCCTTGATCGCCGTGACCTTGTCGTCGGGCATCAGCTCGGCCTTGTGATCCAGGCCGAGTGCGCGGGCGATGGCCGCGCCGGTGCGGGCATTGTCGCCGGTCAGCATGATGGAGCGGACGCCGAGATCCTTCAGCTCTGCGACCGCTGTCGCGGCATCGGCTCTGGGCTCGTCGCGCAGCGCGATCAGGCCGGCGAGAGCGCCGTTCGCGATCACGGCCGCCACTGTCTTTCCAGCCGATTCGAGCTGTTCGACCGCAGCGCTCGCCTTGGCGTCGAATTCGGCGCGCCTGGTCGCGTGACGCGGTGCGCCGACGARGATCGAGATGCCATCGAGCGTGCCGGTGACACCCTGGCCGGGGATGGCGGCTGCCTCGGAGGCGGGGCGGATCGCGATGCCATCCTGCTTCGCACGTGCCAGAACCGCCTCTGCCAGCGGATGGCTCGAACCGGTCTCGACCGCAGCGGCCAGGGCGATCACATCGGCCTCGGTCTTGCCGAGGCTGATGACCTCGGTGACGCGCGGGCGCCCCTCGGTCAGCGTGCCGGTCTTGTCGAAGGCGACGATCCCGGTCTTTGCGGCGGTTTCGATGACGACGCCGCCCTTCATCAGCAGGCCCTGTCGGGCGCCGGAGGAGAGCGAGGCGGCGATCGCGGCTGGAACCGAGATGACGAGCGCGCAGGGGCAGCCGATCAGCAGCAGCGCCAGGGCCCGATAGACCCAGACCGCCCATTCACCCCCGAAGAACAGCGGCGGGACGAGTGCGACGGCGAGCGCAAGACCGACGATCGCAGGCATATAGACACGCGAGAACCGGTCGATGAAGCGTTCGGTCGGTGCGCGTGCTTCCTGCGCCTCTTCGACCAGCCGGATGATGCGGGCGATGGTGTTGTCCTGCGCCGCCTTGGTCACCCGCACACGCAGCGCGGCTTCGCGATTGACCGAGCCCGCAAAGACCGGTTCGCCGACGCCCTTCGTCTTCGGCACGGATTCGCCGGTGACCGGGCTCTCGTCGATCCCGGAGATACCGTCGGTGATGTCGCCGTCGGCAGGGATGCGGTCACCCGGACGGACGAGGACCGTCTGTCCGATCGCGAGCTTGGCCGCATCGACCTGGCGGGTTGCGCCGTTCTCCTCGACGAGGGCGGTCTTGGGAACGAGGTCGCCAAGCGCGCGGATCGAGGCACGCGCGCGATCGGCGGCGACGCCCTCGAGGACCTCACCGACGGCGAAGAGGAAGACGACGAGGGCCGCCTCCTCCGCTGCGCCGATGAAGAGCGCGCCGGCGGCAGCGATCGTCATCAGCATTTCGATGGTGAAGGGCATGCCGGCGCGGGCGGCGGCGAAGGCGCGGCGTGCCACGGGAGTGACGCCGATCACGCAGGCGAGAATGAAGGCCCAATGGGCTGCGGCCGGCCAGATCAGGCCCGCGGTCCAGGCGCCGCCGAGCAGGGCGCCGGTGCCGAGAACGAGCCGGCCCTTGTTGGTCTGATACCAGGAGACGCCCTTCGGCGTCGCTTCGTGAACATGGCCGGGCAGGCCGTGCCCCTGGTCAGCCGTTCGTGCCGCAGCTTTCGCTTCGCCTGCATCCGAACGGGCATGCGCGTGGCCGTGATCATGATCAGGGTGGCCATGATCGTCATGGGAGCAGCCAGGGCCGTGAACATGCGCCGGCTTGGGTGCGGCGTGGCTGTGATGATCATGGTCGTCATGGGAGCATCCGGGACCGTGAACATGGGCCGGCTTGGGTGCAGCATGGCTATGATGGTCGTGGGCCTCGGAGCCATGATCGTGCCCGCATCCTCCGGGCGCAGCGGTCTCAGCGACGGGCGCTGCTTTCGCCTGGATCGAGGTCGTGGTGTAGCCAAGGCTTGCGACGCGCTTTTCGATTGCCGCCGGCTTGGTGCGGCTCTCGTCGAGGGCCAGCGACAGCGTCTCGGCCATGACGGAAAGCTTGACCTCGCTGACGCCGGGCAGGCGCTCCACCGCGCCACGAATGGTCGCCGCGCAGCTTGCGCAGTCCATGCCGCCAACCTTCCAGCTCAGGAGCTGCGGTTTGGCTTGGGCAGTGCTGGACATGACTTGTCTCCGCTTGACGGGCTTGTGAGACACCCCATGTACAATCTGGAGTGACTAGAGGTTCAAGAGGGAAATCATGCTCGAGGCAAAAAAACTCGAACGGGTGGTTCCGATCGGCGGACTTTCCGATCGGACCGGCGTCAAGGTCGAGACCATTCGCTATTATGAGCAGGTCGGGCTGCTGCCGCCACCCGAGCGTTCGGAAGGCAATCAGCGCCGCTACGGACGACGCCATATCGAGCGGCTCGCCTTCATCAAGCACGCTCGAGATCTGGGTTTCCCCGTAGAAGGCATCCGGACCCTGCTCCGCCTCTCCGACAATCCGGCGATGGCCTGCGATGAAGCCCATGCGATCGCGGTCAGCCATCTCGACGAGGTCCGCGACAAGATCGCGAAGCTGCGCTCGCTGGAGACCGAGCTCGCTCGCATCGCCACCACTTGCTCGGGCGGCGTCAAGGCTTGCGACTGTGCGATCATCGAGGCCTTGGCCGATCACGGACAATGTCGCCACGGTCATTGACAGGGTTGAGCCCGAACCGTCCGGGATTGCCGGCGGTTGCCGAGCATTGCGCGACCGGAGGACCGGGGGTCGACAGCCACTGGCGCTTGCTCCGGGCTCAGGAGCCGTCCTTGGCGAAGGCCAGGGGGATCGCAGTTGTCGACTTGAGCTCCTCCATTGCGAACATGGAGGTCACGTCGTTGAGGTCGACGCGTGAAATCAGCTTCTTGTAGAGGGCGTCATAGGCCGCGATATCGGGCACGAAAGCCTTGAGCAGGTAATCGATTTCGCCGCTCATCCGATAGAAATCGACGATCTCGGGCAGGTCGGCGACGGCGGCGTGGAAGCGCTCGAGCCACTCCATCGAGTGGCGGCTCGTCTTGACCGCGATGAAGACGGTTACGCCGGCTCCCAGCCTTGTACGGTCGAGCAGCGCCACCCGCTTTCGAATGAGGCCGCTGCCTTCCAGCTTCTGCACGCGGCGCCAGCATGGAGTGGCCGAGAGGCCAACCTCTGCGGCCAGCTCGGCCAGCGGCATGCTGGCGTCCCTCTGCAGGCAGGAGAGAATTCTGAGATCGAACTCATCCAGCTTGGCCATGGTCCCTCATGCGATCGCGCGATCCGGTTGCCCATTTGATCATGGAATGGGTAACAGATTTCAAGGACAGAGAACAAATTGGTATGAGTTTCTAGAAGTGGGGAATTTTTGACCGAGATCGCAAACGCGTTTCCCGTCTCCCGAGTTATCCTTGCTGCAAGCGATGGAGAGGGGAGTTCGCGTCATGCAGGGGTTCTTGAGCGAGGGCAGGCGCGCAGACGTGCTGCAGGTCCTGCGGACGGATAGCGGCACGCTTTCCCGCGATTACCTCAAGGCGGCCCGCGCGGTGCTCGAAGAGATCGTTGCCAATCCGGAAGCCATTCTGCGCCTGCCCCTGGAGCGCAAGCCCGGCAGCTATGCCCGGAACCTTCTCGTGGGTGACGATGGCGTCAGCGTCTGGGCGATGGTCTGGAGCCCCGGCGCAGCGACGTCGATCCACGATCACCATTGCTCCTGCTGCTTCGGGGTGGTCAGCGGAACGGTCACCGAGACCTGGTATCGCGCCGTCGACGAGAGCCGTGCCGTCCCCACCCAGGAGCATGCGCGCATGCCGGGCTTCGTGGGCTGCATGCTGCCCTCAGGTCCCAATATCCACCGCATGCAGAACCTCGGCAGCACGGACGCGATCTCGATCCATATCTACGGCTTCGATCATCAACGCCACGCCTCGTCGATCGAGACTGAGTTCACCGTCCTGACGAACTGAACTGCGCTGCAGGCGAGCGCGGCCGGCAGGGATCGAGGCTTAGGCCAGGCGCCTCGGTCGGCGGACGGCTCTCACCTTGCCACTGTTTCCGCCTCCGCAGAAGAACTGATCACCGCCATCGGCCTCGAGCCCTGACACGCCCATGCCGGGCGGCAGATCGAGCACCTCCAGGACCTCTCCCGTTCGAGGGTCGACTCGTCTCAAGTCGCTCTCGTCACCGTCCCATGTGCCGTGCCAGAGTTCCTGGTCGCTCCACGTGACTCCGGTGACGAAGCGATTGGATTCGATTGTGCGAAGAATCGTCCCGGTCTCGGGATCGATCTGATGGATTTTGCGGTCCCGGTACTGCCCCACCCAGAGTGTCCCTTCGGCCCAGGCGAGCCCCGAGTCGCCGCCGCCGCCCGGAGCGGGGATCGTCGCAAGCACATGACCGGTCTTCGGATCGATCTTCTGAATGCGGCTTTCGGCAAGCTGAAACAGGTGTTGGCCGTCGAAGGCCGTTCCGGCATGTGCTGCCACCTCGATCGAGCGAACCGTCTTCCCGCTGGCAGGGTCGAGCGCGCTCAGCTTGTCGCCGGACGCGAACCAGACGTGCTGGCCATCGAAGGTCAATCCGTGGACGTGGTCGACACCCGGAAAGGGACCATACTCACGGAGAATTTCGGCTGCTGATTTTTCCATGCCTCTCATCCTAGTCGCTTGGCAGCGGAGCGGGGAGTAACAAGGTTGTCGTGAATCCCGGCATCGGCGGGGTGATCCAGCGCCGCGCCCGTCCGTGACCGAAGGATTGCACCTTTCCGGTTGCCGCAAGCGCGTCCAGCGCCCGCTGCACGGTCCGCTGGCTGGCGCCAAGCGCAAGCGCGAGCGCGGAGCTCGACCACGCCTCACCATCGGCAACGAAAGCCAGCACGTCCGCATGCCGTTCCTCAACGGGCCGGGCCAGGACGGCGACATCGCCAGCGTGGTGCAGCGCTAGCGAGAAGCCTTGTTTCGTCGCGCTTAAGCCGGCCAGCCCCCGCAGCAATCGGCGCAGCCGCCCAATTTCGACCCGCAACCGGGCGCGGTGCGATTCGTCGGCCTGCTTCGCTCCGAAGGCCCGCGCGACGAGCATGTCGCGCGATACGTCCCCGGGCCACGCTTCGGCCAGTGTCCGTGCCAATGCGAACAAGACCGGGCGGGTGGCGAGTGAGACAACCCTGTGCGGGGCGCGCACCACATATCGGCACGCATCCACCACGAGAGCATCCGACGCCTGCAGCGTCTCGACATCCTGGAGCAGGAGCGGGCGCTCCTCGCCACGCGCGATCAGCCGTGCTGCCGTTGTGCTCAGCAGGAGGGCCGCGCTTTCGACCTCTGCGGTCAGCGCCGGGATACCGGCACGGCGCGCCGCATCTTCGGCATGCGCAAGCGCAACACGCGCCGCCTTCGTCCGGAGGCGTCGCATCGCGATTCCTGCCGCCACCAGTTCGTGGACGGTCCGCGATGCGGGCGGAAGGGGGATGGGGTCGAGTTCGGCAAGCTTGCGCTCGGCCTCGTCGAGGCGCCCGATCAGCAGGAGCCGGCGCACCTCGAGATGCCGCGCATGGGCGCCGTTCAGCCGGTCACCGTGCTCCTCGAGTGTCGCGCGCGCTGCATCGAGCGCCTTCGCAGGCCAGCCGAGATCGCGGGAGGCGAGCGCGATCTCGGCCTCGGCGACAATGCACCGTGCTCTCGCCACGGCCTCTTTCGGGCCGAAGGAACGGGCCGCGCGCCGCAGGAGACCCTTCGCCCGAACGAGATCCCCGAGCTGGGCCATCGCGATGCCCCGCAGCGCGAGCGCGGGCGCATCGTCGCGCAGCGCAACCCGGTTCAAGGCGCCGAGGGGATCGCCTGCGGCAAGCGCGCGCGCCGCCGCGGTGATCAGAGAGTCCATCGGAATCCCGTCACATTTGTCACTCCCACCCCTCGAGGCGCTGTCCCTATCAATCTCATCACCGCCGACCACCCGTCGCTTCGCAAGAGGGGCGAGCGGCGAAGGTCACCTGACGACAGGAGCTGCGACAATGACGATACATATCACCGGGACGCGTGAAGAGTGGCTGGCCGCCCGGCTCGGGCTGCTCGATGACGAGAAGGACCTGACACGGCGCAGCGACGAACTGGCGCGGCGGCGCCAGGAACTGCCCTGGGTGCAGGTCGACAAGGAGTACCGCTTCGAGACCGATGATGGCAGCGCCGCACTGACGGACCTCTTTCGAGGGCGCTCGCAACTCCTCGTCTATCATTTCATGTTCGGGCCCGACTACAAGGCGGGGTGCCCGTCCTGCTCTGCAATCGCCGATGGGTTCAACGGCTTCTACCTGCACCTCGCGAACCACGATGTGACGCTCACGGCGGTGTCGCGGGCGCCGCTCACCAAGCTGCAGGCCTACAAGCAGCGGATGGGGTGGACGTTTCCCTGGGCATCCTCGGCCGGCGGCGACTTCAATTACGACTTCAACGTCTCGTTCACCGAGGACGTGCAGCGCGCGGGGGCGATAGACTACAACTATCGGCGCAGCGGTTTCGTAATGGACGCACTGCCGGTCACGGGCCCCGTCGCCGATTTCGCGGCCATGTCCGGGACCGATGTGCCGACATATACGCGCGACAGGCCGGGCATGAGCGCCTTCGTGCGCGACAATGGCGTCGTCTACCACACCTATTCCACCTATGCGCGCGGGGTGGATGGCATCTGGGGCATGTATCCCTGGCTCGACCGCGCACCCAAGGGGCGCAACGAGGCCGGTGGTCCCTGGTGGCGCCGCCACGACGAATACGAGCAGGGGTGAGTGAGGTCATGGCGATCCGTTCCGAAAGCGGCGGCGTGGCGGCTCACGGTGCTGCCGACTGGCTATGCCTCGCGGCAGCGCCGACCTTCGCGGTCATGGCGCTGCTCACCGGCATGAATGGCGGTGGTCAGCTGGATATCCTCTGCACGGCCGCACAAGGCGCATCTCCGTTGAACGGAATGGTGCCGATGTACGTGCTGATGAGCGCTTTCCACATGGCGCCCTGGCTGAAGCTGATCGCCAGTCGGCAGGAGCGGCGGCGCACGCTGAGGACTTGGCGCTGACGTTCACGATGACGATGGCGGACACCGGCCATAATGCCCGAGTCCGGCTTTGCGCCACAACGGCCTCCCTGCGGGGGGCATCAAGCGATTTCGTGCCGTTGGTATCCGCTCGCACGCCGGTGCGCGGGCGGTTATCCCCGCCGGAGCTCACCCGGGCATCGCGTAAGCCGCGCGGTCGATGCCGTGACGGGCGAGCTTGTCGTAAAAGGTCTTGCGCGGGATGCCCAGCATCTCGAGGGTTGCGCGGACATCGCCGCGATTGGCTTCCAGCGCCTCGCGGATCAGGTTCGCTTCGATCGCGGTGAGGCGCTCGGGCAGGCTGGAGGGCACGGCATCCTCGCGCGCCTGCGCAGCCGGCATGTCGCCGGAGAGCCCGAGCGCCACGCGTTCGGCGAAATGGACCAGCTCACGGACATTGCCCGTCCAGGCATTCTCGACCAGGTGACGCTCGACGCTGCGGTCCAGCGCCGGCACCTCGCGCCCGTATTTTCGCGCCGCCCGGGCGAGGAACTGGGCAAAGAGCAGCGGCACGTCGCGGCGCCGCTCGCGCAGGGGAGGGATGCGCAACGTGACCACGTTGAGGCGGTAATAGAGATCCTCGCGGAAATCGCCGCGCTGCGCGGGGTCGCCTAGATCGAGCTTCGTCGCGGCGACGACGCGCAGGTCGACGCGGCGCAGGTCGTTGGAGCCGAGCGGCGTGATCTCGCGCATCTCCAGCACGCGCAGCAGCTTGACCTGGGCTGCGGGCGGCATGCTCTCCAACTCGTCGAGGAAGAGCGTGCCGCCGCTGGAATGCTCGATGCGGCCGATCCGTCGCTTCTGCGCGCCGGTGAAGGCGCCGGCCTCGTAGCCGAAGAGCTCGCTCTCGATGACGCTCTCGGGCAGCGCGCCGCAGTTCAGCGCGACGAAGGGCTTGTCGCGGCGGCGACCGAGCCGATGCAGCAGATTGGCGACGACCTCCTTGCCCGTGCCGGTTTCGCCCAGCACCAGGACGTCGACATCGACATCGGCGAGATCGCGAATGGTCTGGCGCAGGCGCAGGATGGCAGGCGCCTCGCCGAGCAGCGCGGTCTCCTCGTCGGAGCTGGCGGCAAGCGCACGCAGGCGACGGTTCTCGATGATGAGCGCGCGCTTCTCCACCGCACGGCGCAAGGTTTCGACCAGGCGCTCGGTCGAATAGGGCTTGGCGATGAAGTCATAAGCGCCTTCGCTCATCGCCTCGACCGCCATGGCGATATCCGCATGACCGGAGATCACGATCACCGGAATGTCCGGATCGAGGGCGCGCAGTTGCCTGGACAAGGCGATGCCGTCCATGCCGGGCATACGTACATCGGTCACGACGACGCCGGCATAGTCCGGGCCGATACGGTCGAGCGCGGCCTGGGCCGAGCCCAGTGGCACCGCACGGAAGCCGGCGAGGCGCAGCGCCTGCGCATTGGCGTCTCGCAGATCGGGATCGTCATCGACGAAGGCGACCTCGATGATGCCGTGGGTGCTGTCGGGACCGGTCATGCGGCTCTCTTCAGGCTGATCGTGAAGGTGCTGCCTTTTCCGGCGCGGCTGGCGACATTAAGCGTGCCGCCGAAGGCCGCGACGATGTCGTGGGAGATCACCAGCCCGAGGCCGAGCCCGCGCGATTTCGTGGTGCGGAACGGGGTGAAGAGCGCCGCCAGGGCCTCCGCGTCGAGCCCCGGTCCGTTATCGACGATGGCGATCTCGACGTGCTCGGCTTCAGTTGCGATGCTGATGGCGAGCCGCGGTGCCTGCCCGTTCCGGCGCTGGGCCATGGCCTCGATGGCGTTGCGCATCAGGTTGACGAGGACCTGTTCGAGTTCGACCGGGCGGGCAAGCACCGAGACCGGCGGGGTCAGCGCCGGGACCACCGGCGTGACGCCGGCCTGGCGCAGCGCGGCATCGAGGATCATCAGCGCGCCGTCGATCGCCTCTCGAAGATCGACCGGCCCAAGCGGCCCCCCGCCGCGCCGCGCGAAGCCGCGCAGCGTGTCCGTGATGGTGCCGATCCGCTCGGTCAGCCTGACGATCTTGCCCAGCGCGCCGTCGACGCTGGCCGCATCCGTACGCTCGAGGAAGGCGCGGGCATTCTCGGCATAGGTCCGCATCGCGGCGAGAGGCTGGTTGATTTCGTGGGCGACGCCGGCCGTGACCTGGCCCAAGGTTGCGAGTCGGTTGGCCTTTGCCAACTCCTCGCGCGCATCGGAGAGGCGCTCCTGCGCCCGCGTGCGCTCCGCCATCTCTTCGACGAGCCGGGCATTCGCTCCGGCGAGCGCGGCGGTGCGCTCGGCGACGCGCCGTTCGAGCTCGTCCTTGATCCGCGCCTCGGCGCTGCGCCTGGCGAGGTTGACCTGACGGCGGCGCAGCGCCAGCGCGCCGAGCGCGGCGCCCGGCATGAGCAGGAGCGCGATGAGCGTCTGCAGTTCCGCCCGCTGGTCGCGGATCGCCTGGTCGACCGGGAGGAGCACCTCGAGCCTCCAGTCGGTGGTCGGGATCGGGATACGCGAGGCGACATGCGCTCCGGCAACAGCGCCGGTGCCGCGGACGATTTCGTCCTCGCGCTGCAAGGGCAGCAGCGTCAGCGGCGCGGCGCCGAATTGCAGGGACTGCCGGATCTCAGCTGCTGTCTGTGGGGCCAGGGCCTCTTCGACCCGGAAGCGCCAGTCCGCAAATGTGGAGAGCAGCACGACGCCGCGCTTGTCGACGACGAAGGTCTGCCCGCCGAGCGCCCGCCAATCGGCCTCGACCTGGTCGAACTCGACCTTGACCACGATCACGCCGAGCGCGGTCTCGCCGTCATCCACGCGGCTGGTGATGTAGAGGCCGGGGCGCTTGCTGACCGTGCCGAGCGCAAACTGCTCGGCCGCGCCGCCGGAGACGGCAGCGCTGAAATAGTCGCGGAAGGCGTAGTCGTTGCCGACAAAGCTCGTCGGCTCGCGCCAGTTGCTCGCGGCGATCGTGATCCCGTCCTTGCCGAGCACATAGATCACGGCGGCGCGGGTCTCGCGCGCGATCGCCTCCAGCTTGCTGTCGAGGGCCTGCCTGTCGCCATCGACCAGGGCCGCGCGCACATCGGGATCGCGCGCCAGGATGACCGGCAATGCGCGCTGCTTCTCCAATTCGCCGCGCAGGATCGCGAGCGCCAGCGTGCCGGCATCCTCGGCGCGAGCGTGCGTGGTCGCGATGGCGCGGTTGCGGCCGATATCGCCGGCGATCACGAAGGCGACGACGGCGATGACCGCGACAAGCAGCCCGAAGGCGATCCAGCGGCGCCTGGCCGCCCAGCGGTCGCGCTCTTCCGGCGGGGGTATGGTCATGTCCCATCATGTGCGGAAATCCGCACAAATCAACCTTTCGCTGTGCGGGGGATCGCCAGGGTGCATCGCCGCGAGAAGCGCGTGGCCGGTCAAGCCTTTGAATATACGCAATTAAATTCGTCTTCAGGGCTTGGCACGGCGATTGCCAACAGCGCGGCCAAGCGGCGTCCAGAACAGCAAGAACACCGCGAGACCGACCCCAAGGAGGAAGTCATGGCGATCACGCTCGACCAGGCGCCGGCCCAGCCGGCCCCTGCCAGGAAATTCTATCAGCATCTCTATGTGCAGGTGCTCGCGGCCATCGCGGCCGGCATCCTGCTCGGCCATTTCTGGCCGGAGCAGGGCGCTGCCCTCAAGCCGCTCGGAGACGCCTTCATCAAGCTGGTGAAGATGATCATCGCGCCCGTCATCTTCCTGACGGTCTCGACCGGCATCGCCGGAATGAGCGACATGCAGAAGGTCGGGCGCGTCGCCGGCAAGGCGATGATCTACTTTCTGACCTTCTCGACGCTGGCGCTGATCATCGGGCTTGTGGTCGGTAACTTGCTGCAGCCGGGCGCCGGCCTGCACATCAACCCCGCCAGCCTCGACGCGAAATCGGTGCAGGGCTACGCGACCCAGGCGCATGATTCCAGCGTGGTCGGCTTTCTCCAGAACATCATCCCGAACACGATCGTCGGCGCCTTCGCCTCCGGCGACATCCTGCAGGTGCTGTTCTTCTCGGTGCTGTTTGGCCTGTCGCTGTCGATGGTGGGCGAGCGCGGCAAGCCGGTGGTCGACTTCCTGCAGGCCCTGTCGGCGCCGATCTTCAAGCTCGTCGCCATCCTGATGAAGGCGGCCCCGCTTGGCGCCTTCGGCGCCATGGCCTTCACCATCGGCCGCTATGGCATCGGCTCCGTCGCCAATCTGGCGATGCTGATCGGCACCTTCTACCTGACCTCGGCGATCTTCGTGCTCGTCGTGCTCGGTGCGGTCGCGCGCTATAACGGTTTCTCGATCCTGGCGCTGATCCGCTACATCAAGGAAGAGATCCTGCTGGTGATCGGCACGTCCTCCTCGGAGGCAGCGCTGCCGACCCTGATGGAGAAGATGGAGCAGGCCGGCTGCAAGCGCTCCGTCGTCGGCCTCGTCGTGCCGACCGGCTACTCGTTCAACCTCGACGGCACCAATATCTACATGACGCTGGCGGCGCTCTTCATCGCCCAGGCCATGGACATCCACCTGCCGCTCGGCGACCAGATCCTGCTGCTGCTGGTGGCGATGCTGAGCTCGAAGGGAGCGGCCGGGATCACGGGCGCTGGCTTCATCACGCTGGCCGCCACCCTGTCCGTCGTGCCGGCCGTCCCGGTTGCCGGCATGGCGCTGATCCTCGGCATCGACCGGTTCATGTCGGAATGCCGTGCGGTGACCAACTTCATCGGCAACGCCGTCGCCACGATCGTGGTGGCGCGCTGGGAGGGCGAGCTTGATCAGGACCGGCTCAAGGCCGCGCTGAGCGGCGATCTGCCGGACCTGCTCGACGAGCCCTTGCTCGCCCCGGCCGAGTGATCCTTGCCGCCGCTGGCACGTGAGCGGACCTGAAGCTGCGGAATGTGCCAGCCACCGGCTGGCCAGTCCGCAGCGCAGGGCAGCCCTTGAGCGGCCCGGCCCCAGCCGGGCTGCGATCTACAGGCGGCGATCGGCCGCTCCTCCCTTGAAGGCCGCGAGCGCGATGGCGACGAAGGCGCCGACGCTTCCGAGGCTGCGGGTCTCCCGGCGCGTGACCAGATACTCTCCGGCCATGACATCGAAGTCGCGGACGGTCAGCGCGCGCAGCCGGGGGTCGAAGCCGCGCTCGCGGTCGAGCACGATTCCGACGCCGATGCCGGCCGCTACGGCCTCCTTGACCGCCTCCCGGCTGCCAAGGATCAGATGCGGCGTGATCTCGATGCCGTGGTCGGCCAGCGCCGTCTCGAAGAGATGGCGGGTCATTGAGCCGGCCTCGCGCGTGACGAGGCGCTGACCCACCAGTTCGGCTGCCTCGACCTGGCTGCGCTCCCACCAGGGATGGCCGGCATGGACCAGGATCTCCAGCCGCTGATCGAGCAGAAAGTTGCAGGCAAAATCCGGATGCGGCTCGCGCAGGGTCGCGATGCCGATGTCGACGCGGTGCTGCGCGACGAGGTCCAGCAGGTTGCTGGAATTTTCGAGCCGCAGGTCGAGCTGCACTCCCGGATGCTCGACGGCAAAGCGCTTCAGGATCGGCATCGCCACATAAGGCGCGCATAGACCGATGGAGAGATGACCCACGGCAAGGCTGCGGCCGTTGCTCATCCGGGCTGAGATATCGTCGAGCATGAGGATTGCCTGCCGGACTCTCGGCAACAGGTCGAGTGCGTCCGGCGTCAGTTCTACACCGCCCGCCATGCGCAGGAACAGGCGCGTCCCGACGGCATCCTCAAGGGATTTCACGTGCTGGGTGATCGCAGGCTGGCTGACGCCCAGCGCCTGGGCGGCGGCTGAGAACGTGCGATGGCTCGCGACGGCGTGGAAGGCACGGAGTTGGGACAGGTTCATGGGGCGGGCCGGCGTTAGAATAAGTGAAGCTTCATTTCAGTGTCACACAATTTAGCAACACTTATATCACGACAGCTCCTAAAGGCACGGAGACATTCATGCCAAGCCCCAGCATCAAAGGCCTCACACGGATCGCCGCCATCGCGGCGGCGGCGTTCACCCTGGCAGGCGGCGCCGCACACGCCAGGGAGGTCGTGATCTACAACGCCTCCGACAGCGTCAACACCGCGCTGGTCGGCGCCTTCAAGAAAAAGCATCCCGATATCGAGGTGAAGTTCGTATCGGGTTCGACCGGCCCGATCGCCGAACGCGCGATCGCCGAGAAGGCCAAGCCCCAGGCCGACGTCGTCTATCTCGTCAACAACGCCGCTCTGGAGCAACTCAAGCAGGCCGGCGTATTCGAGCCCTACGAGCCGAAGGGCTCGAAGATCCTGCCCGCCTTCCGCGACGCTGATGGTTTCTACAACAAGTACTTCGCCACGACGATGTGCATGGTCGTCAACAAGGAACGGTTGGCGCAGAAGGGCCTGCCGATGCCCGCGACCTGGGAAGACCTGATCAGGCCGGCTTATCGCAAGGAGATTTCGCTGCCGTCGCCGCTCAAATCGGGCACCGGCGGCGCCATCCTCACCACTTTCGTCGACGCTTTCGGCTGGCCGTTCGTCGAGAACCTGAACGAGAACGTCTACCAGTATTCCGATGGAGGTTCCGGTGGCGCGCAACTGGCCGGCGCGGGCGAAGTCGCGATCGGCCTGACCTTCGATACCACCTGTTTCGAGACCAAGGCCTCGGGCAAGCCGGTCGAGATCGTCTATGGCCGGATCACGCCCAACGTCACCGAGGGCGGTGGTCTCGTTGCCGGCGGTCCCAACCCGGCCGAGGCCAAGGTCTTCCTCGATTTCATGGCGAGCGACGATGCCGCCGCTGTGCTCGGCAAGGTGGTGGGCGCGACCGCGGTGCCCGGGCACGGTCTGGTCGATCTGAAGCAGATCACGCTCTGGCAGATGCGCCGCCCCGTCGACATGACAGCGTTCCGGCGCGAATTCGCCAGCCGCATCCTCAAGCAGTGACGGATTTGGCCACCGTGATCGAACTGGCGGCCTCGCCCTTTGCCGCAGAGCGACCGGCCCTCGTGAGGGGCCGGCCGCATCTGGCCGTGCGCGACATCGTCAAATCCTATGGCGGTTCCGCCCGGGCGGTCGATGCCGTCTCGCTCGATCTCGCCAAGGGAGAATTCGTGACCCTTCTCGGCGATTCCGGCTGCGGCAAGACGAGCTTGCTCCGGATCATCGCCGGCTTCGTGCGGCCGGATGGCGGGCGCGTCCTGCGCGCGGAGCAGGATGTCACCGACATGGCTCCAGCGCGGCGGCGCATGGGCTTCGTCTTCCAGTCCTATGCGCTGTTTCCGACGAAGACCGTCGCCGAGAATATCGGTTTCGCGCTCATGATCGCCTCGCGCGGCCGCGATGAACGGGAGCGCCGCGTCGTCGAATTGGCACGACTCGTCGAGATGGAGCGACTACTCGAACGCTATCCGCACGAATTGTCGGGCGGTCAGCAGCAGCGCGTCGCACTGGCGCGCGCGCTCGCATCCGATCCCGAGGTGCTGCTGCTCGACGAGCCGATGTCGGCACTCGATGCTCGCATCCGCGTCAAGCTGCGTAACGAGCTGCGGTCGATCATCGACAGGCTCGGCATCACAACCCTCTATGTGACGCATGATCAGGAAGAAGCCCTGGCCCTGTCCGACAGGGTCGCGGTGATGTGCAACGGACGCTTCGAGCAGATCGGCACGCCCGCGGAAATCTATCACCGCCCCGGTTCCCTCTTCGTCGCGCAGTTCATCGGCGTCTCGAACCTGATCGAAGGGCATGCGGTGGCCGGCGGCGTGGACGCCTATGGCGAGATCTGGCCCATGGCGCTCCCGCCCGATATCCGATCCGGCGAACGCGTCACCGCTGTCTATCGGCCCGAGCATATTGGGGTCGCCTCAGCTGCCCACCCTGGGGTAAGCGGGCTCCCTGGGCGGATCGCGGGCGCGGCCTTCCTTGGTGCCGTCGTGCGCCTCACCGTGACGCTGGACTCCGGGCGGACCGTCATTGCCGATTGCCCGTCGCACGAGGCTGAGCGGATCGGCACACGCGGCGCGCCGGTCATCGTCATGCCAGATGCTCGGCGCGCGGCGCTGATACCGGCGCGGGGCCGGTCATGACGCGCCTGCTGCGCCAAGTGCCGCGTGCACTCGCGAGCGGCGTCGTCACGCTGCTGCTGCTGGTCTTCATCGGCGTGCCGATCGGCGCCGTGCTCGTCAATAGCTTCGTCATCTCCGGTCCGATGCCTCTGGTGCGCCTGAAGGCGGTCACGGTCGAGGCCCTGGACCAGCTACCGACGGAAGACAGGGCAATCCTGATGCGCCGCTGGAGCGAGACGGCGACCGAGCCGGAACGCGTCGAAGGGAGCGCTGCGGCCTTCCGGCTCGCCGGGCTCACCCCGCCCTGGGATCGCACCGCGCCCTATTCCGAACAGGCTCAGGCGATGCAGGCCGCACTCACCGCCCTTGGGCCGCAGGACAGGGCCGAGGTGGCCGACAATCAGGCGCTCGCGCATGTGATGTTGCACAAACGGACTGCGCTCGCCTTCAGGGTGAAGAGCTTGATCGGCCAGCAGGCGTTCGACACGCTGCGCAATGGCTCCGAGGAGCGCTGGGGGCTCGACCACTACCTGAAGGTCTTCCAGGATTCCTATCTTCGAAACGCTGCATTCAATAGCCTGACGCTTGCCGGCCTGTCGGTGGTCTTCACGGTGCCCCTGGCGTTTGCGTTGGCTTACGGCATCAATTGCGGCGGCGTGCCCTGGCCCTCTGTGATGAGAGGCGTCTTCCTGATGCCGCTGGTCGCACCACCGGTGCTGATCGCGACCGCGACCGTGATGCTGTTCGGCCGGCGCGGGCTGGTGACGCATTCGCTGCTCGACCAGGGCCTCGGGCTGATCGACGCTGATGAGAGCAATCTCTACGGTCTTCTCGGCGTCGTGCTGGCACAGACATTGTCCTTCATGCCAGCGACGCTGATCATTCTCGACAACGTCCTGCGCCGGCAGGACGGGCGCATCGACGAGGCCGCAGCCGGACTTGGCGCTGGTCACTTCACCACCTTTCGCCATGTCACGCTGCCGCTGGCCTTGCCCGCGATCAAACGCGCGATCGTGCTCGTCTTCATCATGAGCCTGACGGATTTCGGCAATCCGCTGATTCTCGGCCGGGATACCCCTGTTCTCGCCGGGATCGTCTATGACGAGATCACCGCCTACAGGAATACGCCGCTTGCCGCCGCGCTTTGTGTCTGGCTGATCATCCCCTCGCTGCTGCTCTATCTCGGCCTCGAGCTGTTCGGGCGCCGCAAGGGCTACTCGAGCGCGAGCATCGCGGGGCGCTCCGAGCTGCCCATGCCGCGCTCCTGGCGCATCGGCCTGGCCACGCTGGCCGGGATGGTGGGCGCGCTCATCTTCGCGGTCTACGGCACCATGGCGCTGGGTGCTGTGACAAAGGTCTGGGGCACCGACTGGAGCCTGACGCTCGGCCATTTCACGGGAGAAGGCGCAAAGGTCGGCCTTGCCGGCACGGGCTATGGCAGCTCCGAGCGCGGTCTCGAACTCGTCTGGGAAAGCCTGCGTATCGGTGTGATCGCGGGCCCGGTGGGTGGATTGTTCGCCGTGGTGATCGCCTATGTCGTCGAGCGCCTGCGGCCGCCGGGCGCCAACCTCATCGTCTTCCTCGTGCTGGTGCCGGCGATCCTGCCCGGCATCATCTTCGGCATCGGTTATATCGTCGCCTTCAACATCCCCTTCGGCATTCCGAGCCTGTCGCTGACCGGCACCTCAGCGATCCTCGTCGTCAATATCCTGTTCTCGAACATCTTCGTCGGCGTGCTGGCCGCCCGCGCAGCCCTGCAGCGCGTGGACGGTTCCATCGACGAAGCAGCAGAAAGTCTTGGCGCCGGCCTCGTCCTGCGCTTCCTGAACGTCACGCTGCCGATCTTGCTGCCGGCCCTGCTGCTCGGCATGCTCTATGTCTTCATCGACGCGCTGACGACACTGTCCTCGGTCATCTTCCTGGTCTCCGGCAACCACAAGCTCGCTTCGGTGGCGATCTTCAACCACGCCAGCTCTGGTGAATTCGGCTATGCCGCCGCCAAGAGCCTCGTCCTGCTGGCCTTCGCGCTCGCCGCCATCGGCCTCGCAAGATTGATCGAAAAGCGCAGGGAGCCTGGTCGGCACCGGCTCTCGCCACTGCGTTGGCTGACGTTGCCGCGCTTCTCAGCATTCTCGAAATGACGATGGCCATGGAAGACAATCTCGTATCGCGCGACGCAACTGCCTTCTTCCACCAGAAGGGATCGAGCCCCTGTTTGTCGGCACTGCGGGCCGCGGAGGGCATCTGGCTCGAGGATAGCGAGGGGCGCCGCTTCATCGACCTGCACGGCAACACCGTCCACCATATCGGGCATGGTCACCCCGAGGTGATCGCGGCGTTGAAGCGTCAGCTCGATACGCTGCCCTTCGCGCCGCGCCGCTTCACCAACGAACCCGCAGTTGGGCTGGCCGAGAAGCTGCTGGCGTACTGGCCCGGTGCGCGGGCCAAGGTTCTCTTCGCGACCGGCGGTTCGGACGCCATGGAGATCGCCCTGAAGCTGGCGCGCGTGACGACGGGCCGCCACGAGACGATCTCGCTGGAAGGCTCCTATCACGGGCACGGCTTCGGCGCTTTTGGCCTGTCGAAAGCCGCAGCGGACCCGCGCCTCGGCCCCTTCCTGCCGGGGCGTCGGCACGTGACGCCCTATTGGGCGCCGGACGGCGCGCAGCGCATGCTCGCGGAGATGCGCGAAGCTCTTGGGAGGTCCGAGACCGGCATCGCGGCCGTTGTCGCTGAGCCGATCCGTTCCAACTGCCATGTCCCGCCGGACGGGCTCTGGGCCGAAGTGCGCGATCTCTGCAACCGGCACGGCGCACTGCTGATCTTCGACGAGATTCCATCAGGCCTCGGCAAGACCGGCCGCTTCTTCGCCTTTGAACATGTCGGCGCCATACCCGACGCGGTGGTGCTCGGTAAGGCGCTGGGTGGTGGGCTCCTGCCGATCGCCGCCGTCATCGCCGACGCGCGGCTGGACATCGCCCCCGAGCTCGATCTCGGTCACTACACGCATGAGAAGAACCCGCTCACCACGCGAGCCGCCCTGACCATGATCGATATCGTCGAGCGTGACGGGTTGGTGCGGCGCGCTGCCGAGCTTGAACGGCGCATCAGGTCGCGCATCGCCGCTCTCGCAAGCGAGGCCCCCGCCATTCTCGGCGTACGAGGGTGCGGATTGCTGCTCGCCATCGAGTTCGACCCCGCCGCTTTCGGCATGAATCCCGGCCCGGCATTCGCGGCCAGGCTCGTGTCGCGCTGTTTCGAGTTCGGCCTTTCGACGACGTCCAAAGGGCCGGCCAGCATCGGCTTTTCTCTGCCCATGACCGTGACCGATGCCGAACTCGAACTGTGTTTCGAACGGCTCGAAAGGGTGGCCGCGGCGCCTCCTTGCTGAAATCGCACTGCTGTCGCAGCGTACCTGCAAGATGCCGCGTCCGGTCTGCGGGAGGGCCAGCAACATGGTCAGAGGCATCCCCGAGGGCAAGTGTCCCGCTGGCTCTCCGCTACGGGAGGGAGCGCGAGGAAAGCGCTTGATAGAACCTTTTAAACGGGTATAGGCGGTTACATGGATGCCAACGACCTGCCGCCCCCCAGCCGCGCTGTGAGTTTGCCGCTTATCGCCAGCGAGCTCGCCTTCGATTTTGTCAATTCTGTCGCGGATCGGGGAGGGACGCAGCATGCCGAGTATCTGCATAACGGGGCCGATATCGTCCTCTGGGCGCATCTCGCAAAACTGCTTAGTGACACGGACAGGGATGCGGCCCTGGCAATGGTCGCTGCCGACGAGGTTCTCGCTTCCCGGCTGCTGAGCGAGGCCCATGCGCTTCGGGAAACCGTCTACGAGATCGGCGCGGCATTGGCCCGGCGCGATACGCCGCGGGAGGAGGATCGCGCGGCGTTGACGGCGGTTCATGCCCATTGCCTGAGCCGGGCGCGGCTCTCGACCTCAGGCGGTGGATTCGCCTGGACATGGGACCCCTACACGGCCCTCGTGGAGGCGGTGCTCGGGCCGATTGCGCTCTCGGCTCTCACCGTGATGACCCAGCAAGATCTCGCGCGGGTCAAGCGCTGCGAGGGAGACCATTGCGGCTGGCTCATGTTCGACACGACCAAGAATCGGCGGCGACGCTGGTGCGAGATGGAGGTTTGCGGCAACCGCGCGAAAATGCGCGCGTTTCGAGCCCGGAAGTTCGAAGCCAGCTGAAGCTGTATTCCAACCGAAGACGTCCTGGCGCCTGATGCCGCGATGGAATGAGCAACGATGCCGATCTCTCTCGCACGTCGGGTCGATACTGAGAGTACTTGCGCGTGATTGTGGATTGACGCAAAGGGACTTGGTGGGGGCGAGGGCAGAAAATGGCTGAGGACTGGGTCAGGGAGCGGGCCGAGAAGTCGCTTTCGCAGATGATCGACTGGATCGGGCGGCATGATAGCCGCAGCGCCGGGCTGATGGGCATCACAGTTGCTATGATGGGCGCGCTCTCGGCTGCAACGCCTGCCGTAAAGCAATGGAACGGCATTTTTATGTTTGCCCTGGCCGTTGCGGCGGGCGGGTTCGCGACGGTTCTGTACCAGTTGATGCGCGGGCAGATTCCTCGCCTGCGGGCTGGAAAACCATCGCTCTCCTTTTTCGGTACTGTCGCAGGCCTCCCGCAGGACGAGTTTCGTTCTCGCTTCGTCAAGATGACGGAAGAAGAATACCTCGATGACGTGTTGAACCAGTGTTACGTCAACGCCCGGATACTGCGTTCGAAGTTTCGCTGCCTCAAGCGGGGGCTGATTGCACTCTTGTTGACTGCCGTCCCGTGGACATGGGCCATATCTTTGGCCAAGTCACTTTAATCGGAGCTTGGAAATCTTCTCCGGCATGTTGCCTAAAAGGCACAGCCGGACGGTAGGTCATCCCCTAATACCTGTAACCAGCAAAAGCTAGTTAGACGGTTTTGGATTGCTCCGGGGGCTTCACCATGTTCCGCCGCGTCGTTCGCCGGGGATTTGCCGGCCTCATGGTTGTGGCCGCAACGTCGACGGCGGGATCGGCCCAGGAGCCTGTACCGCGATCGACGCCTCGCGCCGGCGCCATCGTCTCCGCAAAGGGGGGCGAGGAACTCCAGCTGCAGCGAGAGCCGCGCTGGCACCCGGCCGTCGTGCGCCAGGACGTGGTTGGTGGCGATACGCTGCGTACCGGTGAGATCGGGACGCTCGGCATCACCTTTCAGGACCAGACGACGATCCGCGTCGGGCGCCAGTCGACGCTCGTCGTCAACCAGGTCGCAGCGGCGACGGGCACGACCGAATTGACAGTGCCGAATGGCAATGTCTGGGCTCGTGCCTCGCGCGGCGGTACTGGCGTGACCGTGAAGACGCCGGCCGCCTCGGCCGCGATCCGCGGCACCGACTGGTCGCTGTCGGTCCAGGGCGACCGCACGTCGCTGGTCGTGCTGGAAGGCACAGTCGAGTTCAGCAACCCCCAGGGCTCGGTCACGGTCCAGCAAGGCGAAGGCGCAACGGCGCGTATCGGAGAACGTCCGACCAAGACCGTTCTGGTCAGGTCCGACGATCGCGAGCAGATGCTGTTCTACATGGAGCTGCGCGGCCTGTTCCGTGGCCTGCCGGCGACCCGCCTCGACGGTGCGGCACGGCGCAGCGAGCGCGCGCGGCTCGCCGCCATCCCGATCCCGGCGCGCACGACTGAGGATTGGGTCGCGATTGCGGAAAATGGCATGGGTCATGATCCGCGCGAGATCGTGCTGCAGGCGGTGGCGGAGGCGCGCCGGCGCCTCGGCCAGCGTCCGGCTTTCATCCCGGGCCCGGACGAGGACTGGACTGCGGCGCGGCGCGGTACGGGCGAGACGCAGGCGAACCGTTCCAGCCAGAGCGCCCGCCTCGATCTCGTCGAGGCGATGCTCGCGGGTTCGGCCAAGCGCTACAAGGAAGCAGCCGCGCTGTTCGCGCGGGCGGCACGTGGCACGACGGGGCGCCAGCAACTGACGGCGCGATGCGGTTATTACGCCGCCGCCACGATGGCCGAACCCAAGCGCGTGCTGCCAATGCCACGCGTCGGTGGAGCGGACCAGAATGTCTGTGCCGCCTATGTCATGGGCTTCGGCAAAGGCCTGGAAGAGGCGGCAAACGTGCTGCGTCAGACGGAGAAGGCGGCGCCCCGCCACCTGCTCTCCTCGATGGTGTCGGCGCAGGTCTCGTTGCTCCTGAACCGACGCGACGAGATGCGGGCCACCGTCGAGCGCATGCGCACCATCGATCCCGACAGCCCCGAGACGCTGCTGGCCTCCGGTTACCTCAAGAGCAGCATCGACAGCGATCTCGATGGGGCCGTTGCCGATTTCACGCGCGGCACGGAGGTCGCTCCCGGCGAGGCCACGCTTTGGAACGGCCTTGGCCTCGCCGAGAGCGCCCGCGATGCGCCGCTTGAGGCCGAGCGTGCCTTCCGGCGGGCTATCGCGGTCGATCCCGATGATCCTGTTGCCTATGCGAATCTCGCCACTCTCTTGCTCGACCAGAGCCGCGTCGATGAAGCCGGAAGGCTGATCGAGAAGGCACTGGCGCTCGATCCCTCGCTCGATGCCGCCTACACCGCCAAGGGGCGCTACTACCTGCAGAAGGGCGACATGGCGAAGGCGCTGGAGTTCACGCTCGCCGGAAGCGCCGCCAATCCAGCTGACGCGCAGAGTCTGCTCGCGGTCGCCATTGCCCAATATCAGAGTGGTGACCTGGAAGTGGCTGGCCAGGCGCTCGACAATGCCGACCGTCTCGACAAGAACGATCCCATCATATCCATCACCCGGACTGCCATCGCCGTCGACCAGCTCGAGGCCGATGCCGCCATCATCAATGCGCGCGAGGCTGTGAGACGCTATCGCAACCGTGGGGGCTATTTCGCGGCGCTGGCGACGACGAAGACCGGTGGTTCCTATCTCGGGCAGGCCTATCGCCTGCTGAGCCTCGAGGATTGGGGGCGCTATTACACCGACCGCGTCGCCGATCCGTTCAGCGCCACGAGCTATTTCGACCAATCGGCAGCGCGCCGCGCCCGGCCGCTCTTCGCCCGCCCGACGCTCGACCAGATCGAAGGCGGTACCGCCGATGTCGCCGGCAACCTCATCCTGCAGGGCTTGTTCTTCGATCCGCTGGCGGTCTCCGGCCGTATCGGCCGCATCGATCTGCTGCGCCGGCCCTTCATCGACATCGAGTTCGGCGGCTCTCTCATACGCCGCAACGGCCGCAACGGCTGGCAAAGCGAGGCCATGGTCCAGGCCTTCAGCAACGAGCCGGTGCCGACATCGGTTTCCCTGTCCTATAACCGGATCGACACGGGCAATCGCCGCGGCCGGGCCGGCGGCGAAGACGGCCAGTCGGCGGCGGCATTCGTCGGTATCGCGCCCAGTGCGGCCGATCGCTTCCTGCTCTGGGGCACGGTGAACTCAGCCAAGCCGGATCTGATCGCTCCGGCGATCAACCTCTTCGACGCTGATACCAATTCCGTGAAGACCTATCAGGCCGGCGCCGGCTGGAGCCACACATTCGGCTACCGCAACGTGCTGACCGGTGCAGTGGTCGCGACCGGGGCTGATCAGTCACAGCGTCGGACTGTGACGAATGCCGCCGTCATCGACGATCCAACCTTCGGGCCGTTCTTCCTGTCGCTCGACACGCGCGAGCGGAAGGACACGAAGGTCGATTCAGTCACGGCCGCGCTCAGCCATACCTTCGGCTTCGGCGATTTCACCTTGCGCAGCGGCCTCGAAGGCCAGAGCGGACGCATTCGCAGCTTCATCGCGCAAGGCGCGACGCTGTCCATTCCCCTCATTTCGTTCCTGGAAAGCAACGACACCTTTGACGGCACCCGCAGCAATTTCACGGCCGGTCGCGCCTATACCAATCTGCAATGGCAGCCCTCCGACAAGATCCAGATCGAGGGTGGCATCCAGCTGCTCGGCGCCGATATGGGGCCGTCGCGGTCCAAGACCTATGCCGATCCGCGCATCGGCATAGGTTTCTCCCCGATCGATAACCATTGGCTGCGCGCGGCCTGGCGGCGCGACACCGAGTTGCCGAACGGGTTCACATTGTCACCGGTGACCACGGTGGGGCTGGTTCCGAACGCCCTGCCGGTCCAGCTCGGCGGCAACAAGGAAACGGTGGCGCTGCGCTGGGACGCCGAATGGACCCAGAACATTTTCACCGCAGTCGAGTACCAGAACCAGCGAGCCCGAAACCTGCGGCTCGATTTCCCCGACACGCTCGACAGCTTCGACCTGAACAAGGCCAGGATCGACTATGTCACGGCGACCGCGAATATCTGGCTGACGCATGGCATCGGCGTCTTCGGCACCATCGGCATGGCCAATTCCAGTACGATCGACGCGAACGGCCTGGAAGTCGACGTGCCGTTCGTGCCGCGTCGCTTCGCGCGCGCCGGGCTGACTTTCGTCCATCCCAGCCGCATCAAGTTCTCGGTGATCGAGAACTATATCGGTGAGCGCTACGACAGTCCCGGCGGCGTCAAGCTCGATCCTTTCTGGACCACCGACCTCGCGGCCAGCTACGAAACGCCGGATCGGCGCTTTCTGCTGGGACTCTCCCTGCTCAACGTCTTCGACAGGCGCTACGAGCAGGTCGCCGCGCGCGTCGGCACCAGCGAAGCGATCCTCGGTGCGGGCCGCACGATTGCCGGCTCGCTCAAGGTCCGGTTCTGATGGCGCGCGCAGCGCCTGCTCAAGGCCGGGTCGCCGCGGCTCTGCTTCACCGCTACAGGGCCCTGCAGATCGAATTGCGCGGGCGCCCCCGCCTGCGCAACATTTTACTGGCAGCGCTGGTTTCGCTTCTCATCGTGCCGCTGCATGGCCGCGCCGGCATCAGGATCGTCGAGGCCAGGGTCTTCGATATCCTGACCATGATCGCCCCGCCCCAGCCGGATCAGCCCGGGGCCGTGATCGTCGCAATCGATGAGCCGTCCTTCGCCGAATTGTCCGAGCGCTGGCCCTGGTCGCGCGCAACTCACGCCCGCCTGGTCCAGAGCCTGAAGCAGGCAGGCGCGAAGGTCATTGGCCTCGATATCATCTTCTCGGAACCGTCGGGTGAAGCCGCCGATGCCGCTCTTGCCGCTGCGCTCGCACCCGGCATGGTGCTGGCGGCAGATCGCGAAGTCATCGCCATGGACCATGGCACGCAGGTCTCGCTGGTCGAGCCCCTGCCGGCGTTCACGGAAAACGGCGCGGAAACCGGTGTGACCTCCGTCGATCTCGACAGCGACGGCGTCCTGCGGCGAATGCCACGCATCGAAGGCAGCTTTGCCGCCGCGCTCCTTGGCCAGATTGGCGAACCCCTGCCCGCTATCCCCGAGCGTGTCCTGATCCAGTATCTCGGCGGACCACGCACCTATCCGACGGTCTCCTATTATCAGGCGCTCGACCCGGCAGCCTTTCTTCCGCCAGGCCTCCTCAAAGACAAGGTCGTGCTGGTTGGGTTCAACCTGAAGGCGGCCCCGACTGCTGCTTCCGGTGCGAACGATGCGTTTTCCACCCCCTACACCACGAAAACCGGAACACTGACGTCGGGCGTCGAGATCCACGCGACCCTGCTCGATAATCTCAGGCATGGGCTCTGGATCAGACCCGCACCACTCAGCGCGATCGCAGCCGTCGTCCTGGTTTGCTCCCTGATCGGCTGCGGCACGGGCTCGGCGGCCATCACCTGGCGCACGGGCGTGATCGCGGCGGCAAGCGTCATTGCCATTGCCGCCGGCAGCTGGCTCCTGCTGCGCTACGGCCGAGTCTGGCTGCCGCCGGTGACGCCGACGCTTGCGGCCTTCATAGGGTTCGGCGCACGCTTTGGCATCGACTACGCCCGCGAGCGCCGGCTGCGCGCCGCCGTTTCGCAGGCTTTTTCCCGCTACGTCACGCCCGATCTGGTCGAGGAACTCGCGCGCAATCCCGATTCGTTGAAGCTGGGCGGCGAGCGGCGCGAGATCAGCGTCCTGTTCTGCGACGTGCGTGGCTTCACCAGCCTGTCGGAGCGCCTGAAAGATGACCCGATCCGGCTGACCAGCATCATCAACCGCCTTCTCGATGCGCTATCGGAACAGGTCCTGGAGGCCCGTGGCACAATCGACAAATATATGGGCGATTGCGTCATGGCATTCTGGAATGCGCCRCTGTCCGATCCGAACCATGCGAGTGCTGCCATCGCCGCCGCGCTAAGAATGTCGCAGGCGGTCGAGCGCTTGAATGGGGAACTCCAGATGGAGGAGCCCGGTCTGCCGCCGCTTGCCGTCGGAGTGGGGGTCAATACCGGCATGTGCGTTGTCGGCAATATCGGGTCGCGCTGGCGTTACGACTACTCTGTTCTGGGCGATGCCGTGAATCTCGCGTCGCGATTGGAGGGCGTGACCAAGGATTACGCGGTGCCGGTCGTCATCGGAGACGGGACCGCGCGCGCGATCGAGGACGCCTTCTTTGTCTTTGAACTCGACCGCATCGCCGTTCGCGGGCGCACCGAAGCGACGCCGATCTTCACGGTGCTGGGCGAGGCAAGCCTGCGCAATACGCCAGAGGGGCAAGCGCTCCTGTCAGCCCAGGCACGACTGCGTCCTGCATTGGCCCAGGGCGACACGATGTCGTCCCTGGCCGAACTCGACGTCATCGCCTCGGTCTGGCCGAGCTTGACGGACTACACTGAGAAGATGCGCGGGGCCGTGACGGCACGCGCAGAGCCTGTCTGACGGTAGCAGCGGTCGCGAGCGCGATGGGAGGACGGAGCGATCAGTCCGTGAGGCTCGGTTTCAGCACAATGTGACGATCTGTGATGGGGTGGCTGTCCGATCGGTATTTCCAAGGGACGGATGCCGGTCCTTGGATATCGGCGATGGCGAGCTGTGAGAACAGGCATACCGGCCGCCCACGTACCGCCAAGCGGGTGTGTAACCCATGCTCACATTGATTT
The DNA here is from genome assembly GCF_056401655.1 of Allobosea sp. P4_E12. Lineage (NCBI taxonomy): Bacteria > Pseudomonadati > Pseudomonadota > Alphaproteobacteria > Hyphomicrobiales > Alloboseaceae > Allobosea > Allobosea sp. P4_E12. The sequence goes on from NZ_JBFUIY010000019.1 coordinate 107,948, forward strand.
GCGTGATTTCAGGCGTGTTGGGCTGGTGCTGCGAGAGAGGATTGAACTCTCGACCTCTCCATTACCAATGGAGTGCTCTACCACTGAGCTACCGCAGCAGGACCGTAAGCCTTGAAGCGCCGTTCAATCGCGAAATCGGCGATGGCAGGCGCGGCGTCGTTCCGAAGCGGCGTCCTGATGCCACAAGCCCCCGCCGGACGCAACCCGTAGCGGGCAAACAGCATGTGAAAAAGTCGGAACCGGTCCTTCTCGGCGATCCTGCTGCTGTCGAGCACTCCATTGGTAATGGAGAGATTGCTTCAGCTCAGAGCCGGGTGCGCTGGCGCTCTCCGGGAACGATGGYCCCGCATCAGTCCGCCAGCAGCAACTGCCGATCGATCCGGAAGAGCCTGCCGTCGCCGAGCATATGCGCCGTCAGACCGTCGCGAAAAAGCGGACGGAAGGCGGCATCGCGAAGGTTCAGCCCGCCGGCATAGGCGCCCATGGCCGGGAGGATGCAGCGCCGCCCGGAGAGCGCGAAACTGCGGCGACGCAGGGCCCGCCCGCGCATCCTGATCTTGGCCGCCGGGTGGAGATGCCCGGCGATCTCGAAGCCGGCCTCAGCCGCATCGGGTTCGTGGCGCAGCACGACGTCTGCAATCGCGAGGCAGGCCGCAGTTTCGCCGCCCATCGTCCGGCTGATCGCGGGGTCGTGGTTGCCGGTCACCCAGAGCCAGTCACGGCCCTTTTGCAGCAGGTGCAGGGAGCGCAGATCGTCACTGCTGATCCGCTCCTCCGCGCCGCGGTCGTGAAAGCTGTCGCCAAGCGCGATGACGCGCGCTGGAGCGTGACGCAGGATCGCGGCCGTCAGCGTCGCCAGCGTCGTCGCGGAATCATAGGGCGGCAGGAAGATGCCGCGCGCCGCATAGGCCGAGCCTTTTTCCAGATGCAGATCGGCTACGACGAGCGTGCGCTCTTCGGGCAGCCACAGCGCGCCCGAGAGATCGGGGACGATTGCGAGCCGCCCGAGCATGAGTGCTCCCGCCTCACGGGCTGAAAATTCGTTGGTTGCGGGCAGCGTCACGCCATCGCCTCTTCGAGCATCATCGCTTCAGCCTCCGCCAGGATCTCGTCGGCTGCCTCGCCATGAACCGCCTCGCGTCCGATTTCGAGCATTACCGAAACACTGAGCGGCGAAACATGGTCCAGCGGCTGATGCACGATCCGGCCGCTGATTCGTGTCAGCATTTGAGCGAGCCGCTGGATATCGAGCAAGCCTGTTGCAGCGTCGGCCCATGCGGCTTTCAGCAGCACGTGGTCAGGCTCGTGCTGGCGCAGCACGTCGTAGACGAGATCGCTCGACATCGTGACCTGCCGGCCGCTCTTCTCCTGCCCGGGGAAGCGGCGTTCGATCAGCCCGCCAATGATGGCGCAGGCGCGAAAGGTGCGCTTCATCAGAGCCGATTCGGCGAGCCATGCCTCGAGATCGTCGCCGAGCATGTCCTGGGCGAACAGTTCGTCGAGCGAGAGCGCTCCACGGGCGACCGCCGCCGACATGTCGCCCAACGTCCAGACCGCGATACCGTAATCGTTGCAGACGAAGCCGAGCGGTCTCATGCGGGCCCGCTCCAGCCGCCGCGTCAGCAGCATGCCGAGCGTCTGATGGGCGAGGCGGCCCTCGAACGGGTACGCGACAAGATAGAACCGCCCACCGCGCGGAAAGGTCTCGACCAGCAACTCGCCGGGTTTGGGCAGGCGCGACTTCAGCCTTTGCGCATGCAGCCAGGAGGACACCTCGTCCGGCAGCCTGGCCCATTCCTGCGGCGAGGCGAGCATGGCGCGCACGCGGGCCGCGAGGAAGGTCGAGAGGGGGAATTTGCCCCCGGCATAGGACGGGATCTTTGGGTCGGTGCCCGGATTGGTGCGCGAGCAGACGACCTCGTTCTCGGTGATACCCTCGAAGCGGAGCACCTCGCCTGCGAAGACAAAGGTGTCGCCGCTCGTCATCGTCTCCGCGAAATACTCCTCGATCTCACCCAGGATACGGCCGCCGCGGCTCAGCATGCCGGGCTGGCCGGGCCTTGCGCTGCGCAGCCGGCCAAGCCGGACCTTGAGCATGGTCGATTCGACGATGGTGCCGACATTCATGCGATATTGCTGGATCACGCGCGGGTTGCTTGCGCGGAAGAGCCCGTCCTTGCCCCGCCGGAGCTTGGCGAAGCGTTCATAGCTGCGCAGGGCATAGCCGCCGGTCGCGACGAAATTGACCACGGCGTCGAAATCGACCCGCGCAAGGCCGGCATAGGGCGACGCGGTGCGCACCTCCTCGTAGAGCGCGTCCGGAGCAAAACCGTCGGAACAGGCGATGCCGAGCACGTGCTGGGCCAGCACATCGAGCGCGCCGATACGGGGCTCAGGCGTGTCCTGAGCGGCTTCAGCGACAGCGTCGAGGGCGGCGCGGCATTCCAGAAGTTCGAAGCGATTGGAGGGAACGAGCAGGGCCTGCGACGGCTCGTCCATGCGGTGATTCGAGCGGCCGATGCGCTGCATCAGCCGGCTCGCGCCCTTCGGCGCGCCGATATTGATGACCAGGTCGACATCGCCCCAGTCGATGCCGAGATCCAGCGTCGAGGTGCAGACGACGGCCTTCAGCTTGCCCGCGGCCATCGCCGCCTCGACCTTGCGGCGCTGCTGGGCGTCGAGCGAGCCGTGATGCAGCGCGATCGGCAGATTGTCGTCATTGATGTTCCACAGGCCCTGGAACATGAACTCGGCCTGCATGCGCGTATTGACGAAGACCAAGGTCAGGCGGTGATCGCCGATCGCCTTGTAGACGTCGCGAATGGCATGGCCGGTGGTGTGCCCGGCCATCGGCAGGCGGTTGGCGGATTGCAGGATGCCGATCCGCGCGCTTGCCCCGCCCTTGACGGCGACCAGCCCGGCCGAAGTCCCGACCCCGCCGAGATAGCGCTGCAGGTCGGCCGGCTCGCGCACCGTCGCCGAGAGGCCCACAGCCGAGAGTTTTGGCGCGAGTTTGCGCAGCCGCGCCAGGTCGAGCGAAAGCAGGTCGCCGCGCTTCGAGGTGACGAGCGCGTGCAACTCGTCGAGCACGACGCGCCTGAGGCTGGCGAAGAACGGCTTCGCATCCCGGTGCGAGACCAGGAGGGCGAGCTGTTCCGGCGTGGTCAGCAGGATGTCCGGCGGTCGCGCGATCTGCCGGGTGCGCTTGGCGGCGGAGGTGTCTCCCGTGCGGGTCTCGACCGTGACCGGCAGCGCCATCTCCCGGATCGGCGTCTCGAGATTGCGGGCGATGTCGACAGCGAGAGCCTTGAGCGGCGAGATGTAGAGGGTGTGCAGGCCGTCACGGCGGCCATTGCCCTCGCTGAGCTCGACCAGCGAGGGCAGGAAGCCCGCAAGCGTCTTGCCGGCGCCGGTCGGCGCGACGAGCAGGGTCGAGCGCCCGGCGCGCGCCTCTTCCAGCAATGCAAGCTGATGCGGGCGTGCAGTCCAGCCGCGATAAGCGAACCAGTCGGCGAATCCTGGCGGGAGGGAGGCGGCGGGGGCATCCATGCGGGATAGAGATAGGCGGTGCGGGGCGAGAGTGAAATCCCGCCCCTTTGGGCCATGGGACCCTGAGACCTTGCGTTGGCCTAAGCGCGCGCCGCCACCACAACCAGCCCCGGCACCGGCTTCCCGCGGTCCTTCCGCGTGCTTGCGGCCTCCAGCAGGAGCGGCGTCAACCGAGCTTCGGACAACTGCCGCCGGAGCCAGCGTTCGCCATGGGCGAAACGACGATCCTCACCGACGATCACGTCCTCGCCGTCATGATCCTGCACGGTGAAGGCAACCAGGCCCGTGGCTGTCAGAACCCGCGCCGTTTGAGCGAAGGCCGGCGCAAGTTCGCCGAGATAGACGAAGACATCGGCCGCGATGACCAGATCGGCCGACGCATCGCGGCGGCTTGCGAGGAATTCGACGAGGCCCGCCACGGCGAGCTTGTCATAGAGCGGGCCTCCGTCATCGCGTGACTTGGCGCGCGCCTTCTCGATCATCCGGGCCGAGAGATCGCAGCCGGCGAGAAACTCGGTTTCGGCTCTGATCGCTTCGCCCATCAGCCCGGTGCCGCAACCGAGATCGAGTGTCATGGCGAAGGACAGGGCGCGGTTTTGCGCTGCACAGGCCCGCGCAAGTGCGTCCTTCAGCAGGGCTGGACCATGATAGGACAGGGATTCTACGAGGTGACTATCGAAACGTTCGGCGTATTCGTCGAAGAGACGGCCGGAGAATGCATCGGAGGCGGCCAGTTCCGCCGGAATCGCGCCGATGCGCGCGAGATCGAGCCTGGCGCCGAGATGATCCGCATCATCGAGAACCAGGCATTGCCGCCATGCTTCCGCGGCCTCCTCCTTGCTGCCAAGTTTCGCCTTGGCCTTGCCGTAGAGATGCCAGGCCGCGACGAAACCCGGCGCCTCCCCGAGCGTTTGATCGAGGAGATCGACGGCTGTTGCGGCGTCTCCCTCGGAGAGCGCGGCGGCCGCCCATTCATAGCGGCGGTCGAGTCGGGGATCGCCGGACGACGTCGAGAAACGAGGCTGGATTTTTTCCATGAGCGATCGACTTTATCTCACGCCCATGCACCAGACCAGACAATGCGCCCTTCGGAGCTGTTGATCCCGACGCCGGCCGGCCTCTATTGCCCGCTGGCTGACATTCATATCGATCCGGTTCGCCCGGTGGCGCGGGCGCTGATCACCCATGGCCATTCCGACCATGCGCGGGCGGGACACGGCGCCGTCCTGGCGACGCGCGAGACGCTGGCGATCATGGCCTTGCGCTATGGCGAGGGCTTTACGCAGAGCCGGCAGGAGGCGGTGCCGGGCGCGATGACGTCGATCGGTCCGGTCGATATCCGCTTCGTCCCGGCAGGGCATGTCCTTGGCTCCGCCCAGATCGTGGTCGAGAGCAAGGGGCTGCGGATCGTCGTCTCCGGCGATTACAAGCGCGAACGCGACCCGACCTGCGCCGGTTTCGAACCGGTTTCCTGTGATGTCTTCATCACCGAGGCGACATTCGGCCTGCCGGTGTTTCGCCATCCGCCGGCCGGTGCCGAAATCGCCAAGCTGCTGGAATCGGTCAGGCTCTTTCCCGAGCGGACGCATATCGTCGGCGCCTATTCGCTCGGCAAGGCGCAGCGTGTCATGGCTCTGATCCGCGAGGCCGGCTACGAGCGGCCCATCTATATCCATGGTGCGCTCGAGACCCTGACGGAGTTCTACGCTTCGGAAGGAGTTCCCGTCGGGGAGACGCGCCTGGTTTCGGCGAGCGATCGGAAGGCGCTGGCCGGAGAGATCGTCATCTGCCCGCCAAGCTCGATTCAGGATCTCTGGGCGCGGAAATTTCCGGACCCCGTGACCGCCTTCGCGTCTGGCTGGATGCGGATCCGGGCGAGAGCGCGGCAGAGGGGCGTGGAATTGCCGCTGATCGTTTCAGATCATGCCGACTGGGGCGATCTTCAGGCAACGATCAGAGAAACCGGCGCCGGCGAGATCTGGGTCACCCATGGTGAGGCCGACGCATTGGTCCATTGGTGCGGGACGGTCGGACTGAACGCGAAGCCGCTGCATCTTGTCGGCTATGGCGACGAGGGCGAGGCCGAAACCGTGAGCGAGACGGCCGATGCCGCGCAGCTCTAGCAGCCGGCAGCCGCCTCTACTGTGCGGCCTGCGCGGTGTGGGAGCGGCCGGGCAGCGTCATGCCGAGCAGCGAGACGGCCATGTCCCGCGCCAGGCAATCGTAACCGGTGTCGCTCATATGGAAGCCGTCACTGGCGAGCACCGCGGCGAACGCATTGGCGTCGCGCCGATGCCAGTCGCGCATCGTGTTGTAGCGCGAGAGAACGGGGATCGAGCGGCTGCGTGCCGTGTCTGCGATGGCCTCGACAAAGCTGCGATACCGTTCGGGATCCTTCACCGTCGGAAAATACTGCGGGTCGAGGATCACGAGACCGGAGCCGGCCTGGCGGACTGCCGTGATGCCGTCGGAGACCATGGCCTCGAAGGCGGCGAGATCACCACCCTGCACCGCATCATTGGTGCCGACCTGCCAGATGACGAGATCATAGCGCCGCTCGCTCAGGGCCCTTTTCAGGCGCGCGATCGTCTGCGGGGCGGTTTCGCCCCCGATCCCGGCATTGGTGACGCTGATGGCGGCATTGGGCCAGCTCTGACCAAGCAGCTTCTGCAGACGGGCGGGGTAGCTCTTGTCCTTGGAGGACGCGCCGATCCCTTCCGTGGAAGACGAGCCGATGGCCAGGATGTCGAGCTTATGCTCGCGGCTGATCTTGGCTGCGACGGCAGGGAGCGGTATCGCCGCCTGCATCATCGGCGTTTCCCGGCATTCAAAGGACGCGGCTGCAGCGCTGCCGATCTGCAACGTTGCGAATGCCAAGGCCACAATGAGATTCACGGCAAAGAACCGCATCGCGGCGCGCATCCCGACATCCTCATGACTGCTCCCTTGGCTGGTAAGGTTTCGTTCATGAATGGAGACTGAACGCCGGTGAATGGCCTGATGAGGGAATTTCGGGACAGGCAGGGCCCCGGCGCCAGCCTTGACGTTTGCCTGAAACTGCTGCGGGGGAGGGCAGGATGAACCGTTTCGCCTGGTTGCTCGACAGGCTTGCCTATGAACCGCGCCGCAATGCGAAGCTCGCGCTGATCGCGGATTACCTGCGCACTACGCCTGATCCGGACCGGGGGCTGGCACTGGCCGCGATGACCGGCGGCCTGGTGTTCCAGAACGCCAAGCCGGGCCTGATCCGGGCGCTGATCGCCGAGCGTACGGACCCGGTGCTGTTTGCGCTATCCTACGACTATGTCGGCGATCTCTCGGAGACCATAGCCCTGATGTGGCCGGCCCGGCACGGTGCGAATGCGGCGCCACACCTGCCCGATGTCGTCTCGGGCCTGCGAAACTCCGGCAAGACGGACTTGCCCCGCCTGATCGCGTCTTGGCTCGATGCGCTCGATGAGACCGGACGCTGGGCATTGCTCAAGCTCATCACCGGCGCATTGCGTATCGGGGTCTCCTCCCGGCTCGCCAAGACGGCAGCGGCGAGCCTCGGCGGTGTCGAGCCCGACGAGATCGAGCAGGTCTGGCACGGGCTGGAGCCGCCCTATGAGCCGCTCTTCGCCTGGCTGGAAGGCAGGGGACCGCGGCCGGCCGCGACGGATCCGGCGCCCTTCCGCCCCGCCATGCTCTCGCACCCGATCGAGGAGGGCGATTTCGACAAGCTCGTTCCGGCGGAGTTCCAGGCCGAGTGGAAATGGGACGGAATCCGCGTTCAGGCGGTCAGCGGCACGCGCGCCGATGGGGCCCGCATCACCCGGCTCTATTCACGGACCGGCGAGGATATCGGCGCCTCCTTCCCGGATGTCACGGAGGCGCTCGTTCTCGACGGCGCACTCGACGGCGAATTGCTGGTGCGCCGCGAGAATGCCGTCCAGAGCTTCAACACGCTTCAGCAACGGCTGAACCGCAAGAGCGTCACCGCGAAGATGCTGGCGGAGTATCCGGCTCATATCCGGGCCTATGACCTGCTCGTCGATGGCGAGGAGGACATTCGCGACTTGCCGCTCGCCGAACGCGGCAAGCGGCTCGTGGCCTTTGTCGCGCGGCTGTCCTCCGCAGTGGTGGATCTGTCACCGCCGATCGCCTTCAGCGATTGGGAGGAACTGGCGGCCGCGCGCGCAGACCCCGAGGCCTCTGGAGCCGGCGTCGATGCCGAAGCCGTCGAGGGCTGCATGATCAAGCGCCTTGATTCGCCCTATTTGCCCGGCCGGCCGAAAGGGTATTGGTACAAGTGGAAGCGGGATGCGCGGCTGGTCGATTGCGTGCTGATGTACGCCCAGCGTGGTCACGGCAAACGTTCGTCCTTCTATTCGGATTTCACCTTCGGCGTCTGGCGAACGACGGAGGAAGGCGAGGAACTCGTGCCGGTCGGCAAGGCCTATTTCGGCTTCACCGACGAGGAGTTGCTGGAGCTCGACCGCTTCGTGCGCCGCAACACGCTGAACCGCTTCGGCCCGGTGCGAGAGGTCACGCATGAAGCCGACAAGGGACTGGTGCTGGAAGTCGCCTTCGAGGGGCTGCAGCGTTCGACCCGGCATAAATCCGGACTCGCCATGCGCTTTCCCCGGATCAGCCGCATTCGCTGGGATAAGCCGCCGCGTGAGGCGGACCGTATCGAGGCGCTGGAGACGCTCCTGCCGGTGCAGGGCTGAAGTGTCGGTCCGGAGTCTAAAGGCGAATATTCTGTTGCGTTGCCGCAAGCGCCATTCTGGTTCACAGGCTTCCGTGCCGGTTTGCAGCGCTCATACCGTCTTATCGGCTTGAAATGCTTGAGCCTGCGCCCGCCTATGGGGCAGAATAGGCAGGGCTGTGGAGGGGATGACAGCATGAACCGGCAAACACCGACGCATATCGTCATCGCAGATGACCACCCGCTCTTTCGCGGCGCCTTGCGTCAGGCCGTATCGCATGCGTTGGAAGGGGCGGAAGTGAGCGAGGTTGGTTCGCTCGAGGCTTTGACGAAAGCGCTGGCCGAGGACGGGGACGCCGATCTCGTCATGCTCGATCTGACGATGCCCGGCGTCCAGGGTTTTTCCGGCCTGCTGTTCCTGCGGGCCGATCACCCGGAAATCCCGGTCATCGTCGTCTCGGCCAATGACGACCCGGCTGTGATCCGCCGTTGCATCGAGTTCGGGGCGCTTGGCTTCCTGCCGAAGACGGCCGAGGTCGAGCAGATGGGCGAGGCCATTCGAGCGGTGCTCGAGGGCAACGTCTGGACTCCGCCGGGGGTCGATCTTTCAGCGCCGGTCGATGCCGAGATCGCCGACATGGTGCGGCGGCTGTCGACGCTGACGCCGCAACAGGTCCGTGTCCTGATGATGCTCTCGGAAGGGCTGTTGAACAAGCAGATCGCCTATGAGCTCGGGGTCTCCGAGGCGACGGTGAAGGCCCATGTTTCGGCCATCTTGACCAAGCTCAATGTCGACAGCCGTACGCAGGCCGTGATAGCCGCCTCGAAGATCGCGGGAACGGCATGGGCGACGGCGGGCGCGTCGGCGACGATCTGAGCGTTCCGATGAGGCGGCTGTTCGCCATTCAGGCGCGGTTCAACCGTTCTATGGCCCGTCTCGTCTATCGATAGGAATTCCGGCAATGGCCAATGGCAATCTCGATCACTTCCTGGGCGGTTCGTTTCTCAGCGTTCTTGTCCGGCTGATCTTCATTTCACTGCTCGTCGGCGCCGCCATGGCCTTTCTCGGGCTGACGCCGCGCGGACTTTTCGACGCCGTGGCGCGCTTCCTGCGGTCGCTTGGTGATCTCGGTTTTGGCGCCGTGCGCGAGGTCGGCCAATGGGTGCTCGCAGGAGCGCTGGTCGTGGTCCCGATCTGGCTGCTCTCTCGCCTGTTCGCCTCGCGGCGCTAAAGCATCGGCCCGAAAAGTGGATTGCGGCTTTCGGGAAAGCCGATGCAAACACAGAAGGCTAGAACATCGGATGCGGCGCAAGCCGGCCATGGCGTGAGCGCCACGGCCCGAGACGCTGGCTGCGCCTTACAGCCCCTCTCCCCGCGCGATCGCCTCGGCATCGCGGCCGACTAGGTCCGCAATCCGGCTCGCCCCGGCACGGCGGGCCTCACGCACCAGCCCCGTCTTGACCTCGCTCACGAGGGCGGGCCCCTTGAAGACCATCGCCGAATAGAACTGCACCAGGCTGGCGCCGGCCCTGATCTTGGCGAAGGCGGCGGAAGCGGAGTCGACGCCGCCGACACCGACCAGCGGGAACTGCGTCTCGACGCGCCGATAGGTCTCGGCGAGGATGCGGGTCGAGGACGCAAAGAGCGGTCGGCCCGAGAGGCCGCCGGTTTCGCCGCGAGAGGCTCCCCGCAGGCTGTCCGGCCGTGCGACAGTGGTGTTGGAGACGATCATGCCGTCGATCGCACGCCTGCGAGCCACGGCCACGATGCCGTCGAGTTCAGGCAGCGTCAGGTCAGGGGCGATCTTGAGCAGAACGGGCGTGCGGCGGCTTGTGGCCTGTCCGGCCTCGTCGCGGGCGGCGAGCGCTCGCGCGATCAGGTCGTCCAGCGCCGATTCCGCCTGCAGATCCCGCAGGCCGGGCGTGTTGGGCGAGGAGACGTTGACCGTGAGGAAATCGGCAAGCGGCGCGAGCCGCCTGGCCAGGATGGCGTAGTCGGCGGCGCGGTCGGCGGAGTCCTTGTTGGCGCCGAGATTGACGCCAACGATGCCGCCGCGCTTGCGGCGGGCTGCGAGCCTGGCCGCGACCGCTTCCATGCCCTCGCTGTTCAATCCGTACCGGTTGATGACGGCTTCGTCTTCGGGCAACCGGAAGACACGCGGGCGCGGATTACCGGGCTGCGGCAGCGGCGTCACGCCACCGACCTCGACAAAGCCGAAGCCGAGCCCCAGGGCGCCATCGACCGCCTCAGCATGTTTGTCGAAGCCGGCCGCCAGGCCGATCGGGTTCGCGAAGGCGAGCCCGAAAGCCTCGGTCGCCAGGATCGGATCGTCGGCAGCCGGCTTCAACGCCGGTGCGGCCGCCAGTGCGGCAACCGTCAGGCGATGCGCCATCTCGGCATCCAGCTTGTGGATCAGGGGCCGGGCGAGGTTGAAGAGGCTGCCGATCACGAAATGTCCTCCGGAATGACGGGGCTGCCATTCGTCCCCGTGGCGAGCGGCGCAATCCAGCGCACGATCTTGGGGGCGAGGGCCGAATAGAGATGCGGGAAGAGCGCGCCGCCGCGCGAGGGTTCGTAGCGCAGCGCCGAGCCGAGTGCCGTATCGTCCACGGCGATCAGCAGGAGGCCACTCTGACCGGCGAAGTGCTTTTCTGCCGTTTCGCGAAGCTGTCCGCCTGTGGAGAAATGGATGTAGCCGTCGGCGAGATCGATGGCAGCGCCGTTGAATGACCCGGCGAGCTCAGCGTCACGCCAGAGCTGTTCGGGGCAGATCTTGTAGATGAGGGGCACGGGACGTCTCGTTGGTTCGGCGTTGTACACGCCATAGCGGGTGCAACCGGCTCCGGGCAAATCATCCCGGACCCGTTCATCGGAAATCAGATTGAGGTCTCATCGAGTAGGGGATATTTCCTATCCTTGTCCTGCTCTCCCGGCACATCAGGATCAGAGGCCTGTCCGATGCTGTCCCATAACCAGATCTGGAGCGCGATCGATGCACTGGCCCAGCGCTACGGCTTCACGCCGTCGGGGCTGGCGCGCAGGGCCGGCCTCGACGCCACGACCTTCAACCGCTCCAAGCGCATCGGCCCGGATGGCCGCGAGCGCTGGCCCTCGACCGAGTCGATCGCCAAGATCCTGGGGGCTACTGGCGCTTCGCTCGACGAGTTCATGAGCGTGGTGATGCACCGCGCCGCGGCGCCCGCGCCCACCATTCCCCTGCTCGGTTTCGCACAGGCGGGGTTGGGTGGATTCTTCGATGGCAGCGGCCTGCCCGCCGGCTCCGGCTGGGAGGAGGTCGCGTCTCCCGGCCTGTCCGACGAGAAAGCCTATGCGCTTGAGATCGCCGGCGATTCGATGCTGCCGATCTACCGCGATGGCGACATCATCATCGTTTCTCCGGCGGCTGCCGTGAGGCGAGGCGACCGGGTCGTGGTCATGACCATTGAAGGCGAGGTGCTGGCGAGGCAGCTCAAGCGCGAAACTGCCAGGACCGTCGAACTCGCCTCGCTCAATCCCGAGCAGCCCGACCGGGTGCTCGCATCATCCGAGATCGCCTTCATGGCGCGGGTGATCTGGGCGAGCCAGTAGGGCCCTCAGTTCCCGCCTCTGATCGGCAGCGCCACCTTGAAGACGGCTCCGATCTTCGAGGGTTCGAGCGCGATCGAGCCGCCATGCAGGCGGACGAGTTCCGCCGCGATAGCGAGGCCCAGCCCGGTGCCGCCGGGATTGACCGAGCCGCGAAAGGCCTGGAACAGATTGGCCTTTGCCCGTTCCGGAACGCCGGGACCATTGTCGCAGACGCGCAGAACGACCTCATGAAGCTCGCGCGCCGCACTGATGGTCAGGGTCGGCTGGCGGCCGGCTTCGGCGCCCGCACGGGTCAGCGCCTCGACGGCATTGCGCATGAGATTGAGCAGGACGCGCGCCATCTGGTCGGGGTCGCAGGGCAGGATGAGTTCCGCCGGAACCTCGTTGGCGAAGCTCACGGTCGGGCTTTCCGCGAGGCCGAGCAGTTCGCCCGCATCGGCCACAAGCTGCCGAAGCGCGACCTCGCGCAGGGTCGGCGTCGCCTCGGCGGCGCGGCCATAGGCCAGCGTCGCCTGGCAGAAGGCGATGGCGCGGTCGAGCGTGGCGATCAGGCGCGGCGCAAAGCGCCTGATCTTCGGGTCCCGCGTTTCGGTCAGCCGGTCCGACATCAACTGGGCCGCAGCCAGCATATTGCGCAGGTCGTGGTTGACCTTGCTGACCGCCAGGCCGAGTTCGGCGAGGTGCTTCTTGGTGCGCAGCTCGTCCGCCAGCGTCATCTGCATGCGTGCGAGCGCCCGTTCGGCCTCGCCGATCTCGTCCGCGCGCTGGCTCGGCGTGATGATCCGGTGCGGGTTCTCCGGGTCGGCCTCGAACTCCATGACATTGGCGGCGACCTGGCGGATCGGGCCGACGATGAGYCAGTTCAGGGCAAGATAGACCAGTCCCGCCGTCAGCCCCGAGATYAGCAGCGACAACAGCAGAATATTGGCTGAGAACACCAGCATCGCGCGGCGCAGCGGCGCCTCGTCGATGATCAGTTCGACGAAGTCGGCGCCGCCGACCGCCTCGCCGATGACCCGGATCGGCGTGTCATGGGCAGGCGTAATCAGAGTGTCGAGAGTCTCGATGATGGAGGTGAGCCAGCCCATCTGGCGCAGATCCACGGTTCGCGCCACTTCGGGTGGCATGGAATCGAGGCTGAGAAGGCGCCGCGCACCCCCGACACGGGCGGCGATGGCGCGTGCGCCGACGCCCATCAACAGGCGGCTCTCGCTGCCTTCAGGCAGGCCCTCCGGCGGAGCGCCTTCAAGAACCAGCACGGCGATCTGTGCGGCTGCGAGGCGGTCATTCAGCCAGTTGCGCCGGAAATTCGCGACGGACGGCAAGTAGATCAGCACTTCCGCCAGCATCACGAAAAGCACGGTCAGCAGCAGCAGCTTTGCGGAAAGGCCGAGCCGCGTCAGGCTGCGTGGTACGCTGACGGAAAGCGACTGCTTGTCGAGGCGTGGCGACTCCATGCGGCGAGCTTATCCGAAGCGGCGCAGGAAGCCGATAAGCCGTCGAATGCCCGGCCGGGACGCAAGCGGAGAGTAGACCGAGAGGGCAGCCCGCTTCGAGAGTTCCGAGAAGGTCGAAGAAGGGAGGACCAGCCCGGCCATATCCTTGACGTTCAGCCCCTTCTCGATCGCCAGGCACCAGGGCGCGATCAGCTCGCCGGCCTTGGCACCAATGATGGTGGCGCCGAGAACGCGGCCCTTGCCGTCGGTGATGAGCTTGACGAAGCCCTCCGTCTGCCGTTCGGCCTGCGCCTTGTCGCTTTCGGCGTAGGGCCAGCGCAGGATCCGGATGTCCCGCGCCGCCCTGTGGGCCTGCTCCTCCGACAGGCCGATGCTGGCAAGCTCAGGCTCGCAGGAGGTCACTCTTGGTAGCGCCGCTGCGTCCGTCTTCACCGGCAGGCGGAACAGGATATTGCGGAGAACCAGGCTCGCCTGGTGGCTCGCTGCATGAGCAAGGTGAGCGCCGTGTCGGTTTCCACTGGCGCAGCCGCCAATGGCGAAGACACGCCGGTTGGCCGTCCGCAGGCCCTTGTTGACGACAATGCCGCCGGCATCGCTGGCAATGCCTGCAAGTTCGAGATCGAGCGCGGCGATCGCCGGCTGCCGGTTACTCGTGACCAGCAGGTGCGTGCCCTCCAGGGGCAGTTCCGCTTCACTCTTCGTCCCGGCCAGGACGAGGCGCACGCGATTGCGCGGGGTTTCGACACGCAGGATCGTGGCCCGTTCGTGCAGCGCGATCCCGTCACGCAGCAGAGCGCGGCGGATCAGCATCACGGCCTCCGGGTCCTCGTCGGCAAGCAGGTCTTCGGATCCAACGATCGTGACGCTGCTGCAGAGGCGGTGCATCGCCTGCGCGAGTTCAACCCCTTCCGAGCCGCATCCGAGCACGATCAGACGTTCCGGGCGGCGGTTCAGGGTGAGAACGGATGCCACTGTCAGGACAGGGGTCTTGTCCAGGCCGGGAATTGACGGAGCCGCCGGGCGCGAGCCCGTTGCGATGACGAAGCGCCTTGCCCTGATTTCCCGATCGCCGACCTGTACGGTGTTGCGGTCGCGAAACCGGGCCTCGCCGTTGATCACGGTGACGCCCAATGCCGCCAGGCGCTCGGCCGTTTCGTTGGGGGCCAGTGCCGCGACGACGCCGGCGATATGCGCCTGCACCTTGACGAAATCCATATCCAGCGCACCGGCAGCGATGCCGAAATGGCCGGCGTCCTGGAGCAGTCTCGCCCGTGTGCTGGCGGCGATCAGCGCGTTCGAGATGACAGCGTCCTTGCCCCCCCCCAGGCGGTCGCGCTCCACCAGCACGACCGATACGCCAAAGAGTGCCGCTGCTGTCGCAAGGGAAAGTCCGGCGGCGCCGCCTCCGATAACGCAGATGTCGGGGGTCAGCGGCGTCGTATTGGATGCCGTCGCCGGACTGCCGGTCACATCGCCTCTCCCTGATCTGCCTTCCGCTACCTGCTGATGCGTTGTCAGAGTGCAGGAATCAAGGCCGGCGCGCCGGAAGTACTGGAGCAGCGCGCCGTTGGACAGGCATTGTCGCGGTGGGATCGGTATCGCGCGTGCGGCGTCTCAGCGACATTCCTCAGGCGACGTGACGTCCCCTGTCGGGCGAGAAGGCGGATACCGGCTCCGGCCGGCCGAAGAGATAGCCCTGTGCCCGGTGCGCGCCGAGCAACTGCACTGCGATACGCTGCTGTTCGGTTTCGATGCCTTCGACGACGACATTCATCGAAAGGCGTCGAGCGAGCTGGCAGACGGCCTCGATGATGGCTTTCGACGCCTCATTGGCGTGCACGTCGCGGCTGAAGCTCTGGTCGATCTTCACCTGGGCGAAGGGGTAGGTCGAGAGATAGGCAAGCGAGGAATAGCCGGTGCCGAAATCGTCGAGTGCGAATTTCACACCGAGCGCGCGCAGTTCGTGAATGGCGGCGAGCGTGCCCTTGTTATCCTCGATCAGCAGGGATTCGGTCACCTCGAGCGTCAGCCGATGGGAGCCGAGCCCGGACGCGATGAGCGCTTCCTTGACGGTCTCGACGATCCGGCGGGGTTCACGGAACTGCAGCGGCGAGATGTTGACGGAGACGCCGACGTCGTTAGGCCAGGAGGCCGCGTCATGGCAGGCCTGCCTGATGGCCCAGTCGCCCATGGCGGCGATCAGGCCGGAACTCTCCGCGATCGGGATGAAGATGCCAGGCGGGATCATTCCGCGGGTGGGGTGCCGCCAGCGCATCAGCGCCTCGCGGTTCACGACATCCTGCGTCTTCAGATCGATGATGGCCTGATAGTACAGTTCGAGCGACTTGTTCTCGCAAGCCCGGCGCAGATCCACCTCTATCTCGTGCCGATCGAGCATCTCCTCGGCCATCGCCGGATTGAAGAAGGTCAGGGTGTTGCGGCCGGCGGCCTTGGCCTTATAGAGCGCGGTGTCAGCGTGGCGCAGCAGATCGGCCGGCGTCGCGGCATCGAGCGGCGCCATCGCGATACCGACGCTGGCGGTCACGTAGACGGTCTTGGTCTCAAGCAGGAAGGCCTTGGCCATCGCATCGATCATGCGTTGGGCGATCGTGGTGACGATGGCGAGATTGGCCGAGGGCAAGATCAGAACGAACTCGTCACCGCCGAAGCGGGCCAGCAGGTCGCCACCGCGAATGACACCGCGCAGGCGCATAGCCGTTTCGGAGAGGACGCGATCGCCGATATCGTGGCCAAGGCTGTCATTGACCTGCTTGAAACCGTCGAGATCGACATAGAGCAGCGCGAAGGCTTCTCCGGTCCGCTCCAGCTTGCGGAAGGACTCGGACAGCTGGTTGTTGAATTCGAAGCGGTTTGCGAGACCGGTCAACTCGTCGAAGCGAGCCATCCGCTCGATCCGTGCTTCCGTCGCCTTCCTCTCGGTCGCATCCTCGGTCAGCATCAGCACACCGCCTTCGGCCGCAGGCGCGATGGTGACCACCAGCAGCCGGCCGCCACGGGTCTGCAATTCGCGGGTGACCGCCTGTTGCGACTGCTGAACCTCGCTGAGCGCGCTTCTGATGTCGCGAACCTGGTCGGCGCTGATGACCTGGCGCTCGATCAGGAAACGGGCGATCGCCGTCAAGGGCGTGCCGGGGAGGGCGAGCGTCTCGGGGATGCCGAAGAGCGTGCGATGCGGTGCGTTGCAGATCGCGAGCTTGAGGCTGCGATCGTACATGGCGAGGCCATGGATCATCGTGTTGAGCGCGGCGTCGAGCGTCAGGTTCTGGGAATGCAGCGCAGATGCCAACCCTCTTGACTGCTTGGTCGCTTCGCTGAGCGCGAGGAGATTCCGGTGCAGGGAATTGGTGATGGCGATGTTGGCGGCCACGTACAGGAACGCGAAATAGCCGATATAGTGATAGTAATCGTTGGAGGCCTGGACGAGGCCGATGGCCATCGGCACGCAGAAGGTCAGGAGCTGTACGGCGACGAATTTCGGCCGGCCGGCGTTGCGCGAGACATAGCCCGAGGCCAGCGCGATGGTCGAGGCGACCGAAGTGATATGGGCGGCGGGGTCCTCGGTCTGCGTCAGTGCGATGTAGCAGCTGTAGCCAAGGACTGCGCTGAAAACCGTTGCGCCGAGGAAGTATTCGCGATCCCAGCGCCGTGTCTCGGCAAAGCTGTCATCCGAATGATCGCGCCTGCGATAGCTGATGACGGTCATGATCCGGAGCGCGACGACCAGAGTCACCAGCGCCGTCAGGGTCATGAAAATGCTGGCGCCCGTCGCGAGCCAGCACAGATAGGGGGTCAGGATACCAGCGATGCCGCCCGGAATGATCGAGCCGGGCGAGGAGAACAGCGAGCTGACCAGCAAACGATAGTCCGGCAGGTCGAAATCCTCGCGGACGTCGCCCGGTCTGTCGCTGAGAAGCCCTTTGAAAACACCCGCCATCCAGTCCCGCCTTGCAAGGCTTCAGGCGCGCGACACGAGCTTTTCACGAGCCCGAGTTCGCGCCGGATAAACCCTTTAAGCGGAACAGGTAAATGTTTCGTGAGGGGGGCTGCAACCGCCTTGCGTCTCCGCGAAGGCGCCTTTGCAGGATCAGAGGGCCGCTGCGCTGGACAGGACCGGGCTCGCCGGCCGCTGGTAGACGCGGGTCAGCATACGGTCCTGCGTCTGCGCGATGCGCTGCAGCTTCGAGATGGCGCTCGGGTTGAGGCGCAGCATGCAATCCGTCCAGATATCGCCAAGATGCTCCAGTTCCTCGCGCAGGTCGCCGGCCCGACGATTGAACGCGGAGAACAGCGCGGTCTTGGCCGCGTGCACCGGCAGGGAGTCGCTGGCATATTTGCGGATCCAGTCTTCGCCGGTGCCGGTCGGCACGACCGCTTCCAGTGCACCGGCCGCCATGAATTCGGCGGCGCTCATCTCCTCGCCGGAGAGCAGCAGGCGCTCCGCTGCACGCGAGCCCATGCGGCGTGACAACACCGCCACTGCCGTGATCGGGAAGTGGTTGAACTTGATCTCGGGGTAGACGAACGAGGCCTGCTCCTCGGCGATCATGACATTGCAGGAGCGCGGCGCATCGATGCCGCCACCGATCGCCTTGGCGTGAATGGTCGAGAGCGTGATCACCAGGCCGTTGAGACCGCTGGCGTTCCAGACCGCGCCCTCGATCGAGAGGCGCGCATATTCCGCCAGGGCGGCGCGGTCATTCTTGGCGAGGCAGTCGAGATAGAAATCGAGATCGCCGCCGAGGGTGAAGAAGGGGCCGGTCCCGCGGAAGGCGAGGAAGCGCACCGGTGCGCCGTGATACTGATCCGGCGCTCCCCAGAGAGCATAGATCGCCTTCTGGATCTTGCCGAGGCTGTCAAGCAGCTGGAGCGTGAAGACCGGCTTCAGCTCCGGCTTGATCGTCACCCACAGCGTCTTGATCTCGGCCTCGTAGGCCAACTGCACCTCGGGCAGGAAACCCGCCTTGTGCCGCAACGCGTCGATGACCTCGCAACATTCCAGAGCGACGGCGGGCACCGAATGGGTCTGTGAAGCGAAGGCCTGGAACATGCCGCAAATCCCGTCAGGTCAGACAATTTGGAACGCCTCCGCAGGGTAGAAGAAGTTAATGAACTGTAAACGATAACCGGCAGAAATGGTTAATTTCATTAAACTTTGTCGTCTAAGTTGTACTGCTGGAGAGCCTGTCTCAATGCGATGTCGCTGGCCTTTGAGGCGGCGCGCCGAGCCGGCAAGGCAAGCCGTGTGCCGCTGGGGAAGAGCGCACGAAACGCGCGGCGCAGGCGAATGCCGGCCGAGCGCAAGAGACGGAAAATGCAGGCGGTTTCAGCGTGCAGCCGAGCGGCGGCCGCGGCGGCTGGAGGTCCTGAGGGCTAGCTGCAAACGCGAACCCCAAAGGGTCGGCGCCTCGCTGCGGCACAGTTTCGTCTCAGCTTGGCGAGCGAGGGACCGCTGATTGACGTGCCGCCGCTTTGGAAACTTGTCCAACGGGCGTTGCAGAGCTAACCATGCGCCGCGATTTCGCCGCGATCCCAGCGTTGAACCGCGTAAGCCGAGTTTGATCCCTTGAGTCGCCAACCAACCGCAGACGACGAAAAGAGGGCGCGCCTTGCCGCAGCCCTGCGCGAGAACCTGAAGCGCCGCAAGGCGCAGGCGCGCGCTCGTCGGGCGGATGAAGCGGAGCGGGAAGACGAAGCCTTGCCTGCCCAGGCCGAGACTCCCCGGTCCTGATCCCGCCCTCAATCGCGCCGCGCGGCCGATAGCCGCGACCTCCAGCAGGACATCCAGATGGACCGTATCCGCATTACCGGTGGCCAGCGCCTCAATGGCACGATCCCGATCTCGGGCGCGAAGAATGCCGCGTTGCCGCTGATGATCGCGAGCCTCCTCACGGATGAGACGCTGACTCTGGTCAATGTCCCGCGACTGTCGGACGTGACTGCGCTGTCGCGCATCCTCTCGAACCACGGCGTCGACCGTTCCATCGCTGGCAAGCGCATCGGTCAGTCGGCGGAGACGGGCCAGACCATCGCGCTGACCGCACGCCAGATCGTCGACACCTGCGCGCCGTATGAACTGGTCTCGACCATGCGCGCGAGCTTCTGGGTCATTGCTCCGATCCTGGCCCGGATGGGCGAAGCGAAGGTCTCCCTGCCCGGCGGCTGTGCGATCGGTACGCGGCCGGTCGACCTCCTGCTGATGGCGCTGGAACGGCTCGGCGCGGAAATCAGCATCGAGAATGGCTATGCGCTGGCGCGCGCGCCGAAGGGCTTGAAGGGCGCCGAGATCGTCTTCCCGAAGGTGACGGTCGGGGGCACCCATACGGCCCTGATGGCTGCGGTTCTCGCAGACGGCACGACAGTGATCGAGAACGCGGCGCGTGAGCCCGAGGTCACGGACCTCGCCGCGTGCCTTATCAAGATGGGCGCCAAGATCGAGGGCGCCGGCACCTCGCAGATCGTGGTCAAGGGGGTCTCGCGGCTCGGGGGCGCGCACCATGCTGTCCTGCCGGACCGGATCGAGACCGGCACCTATGCGATGGCTGTCGCGATGACCGGAGGCGACGTGCTGCTCGAAGGCGCGCGGGCCGATCTGCTGCAATCGGCGCTCGATATCCTGGTCAAGGCTGGCGTCGATATCAGCGAGACCAATGAAGGCATCCGCGTGCGCCGCAACGGCGGGGCACTGGAGGCCGTCGATGTGGACACCGACCCGTTCCCGGGCTTCCCGACCGATCTGCAGGCGCAGTTCATGGCGCTGATGACGCGGGCCAAGGGCACCTCGCGCATTCGCGAGACGATCTTCGAGAACCGCTTCATGCACGTCCAGGAACTCGTCCGCCTCGGCGCGAAGATCCGGCTGGATGGTGACGTCGCCTATGTCGAGGGTGTCGGCAAGCTCACCGGTGCGCCGGTCATGGCAACCGATCTGCGTGCATCGGTCTCGCTCGTCATTGGTGGCCTCGCGGCCGAGGGCGACACGATGATCAACCGGGTCTACCATCTCGATCGCGGTTTCGAGGCGCTGGAAGCCAAGCTGACGCGCTGTGGCGCAGAGGTCGAGCGGATCAGCGGTTGACGCCGAACCGTCCGCTCGCCAGAACAGGTCGATGTCGGACGATACCGCAGACCCACTGAAGCTGATCGCGCTCGACGCGGAGGATCTCGCGATCATCTCCGCACATTTGCAGGATGCTGTCCTGCGCGTCGGCGATGTCGCCTATCTGCCAGCGCAGAAGCGCTTCGCGCTGGCCGCGCGACGCTTCGACTGGGAAGGCGTGCCGCATGGCCAGAAGCGCAGGCGCCTTGCCGCCCTGCATTTCGAACGAGTCGTTCACGCCAAGAGCACGAAGGTTGACCCGACGGCGACAGGAGCCGTTCTCAATCTCCTCGCCATCACCTTCACCGAGTCCGAGGCGCCGGCGGGAGAGGTCACGCTGCATTTCTCGGATGGTGCCGCTATCCGCCTGGGCGTCGAGTGCATCGAGGCCCAGATGAAGGACCTGGGCCCGGTCTGGGAGGCAGTCGCCAAGCCCGATCACCCGAATGGCGCCTGACCTCTTCTTTCAGCTTCAGGATTTGCGATGCCGATCAGGCTCGATCAACGAGACGCAGGCTTCGAGCAGGCCTTTGCCGCGCTGCTGACGACCAAGCGCGAGGTGTCCGAGGACGTCGACCGCGTTGCCGCCGACATCATTGCCGATGTTCGCGCCAAGGGGGATGAGGCCGTCATCGCCTGCACCTCCCGTTTCGATAAGCTCGATCTGACCCCTTCGACCCTTCGGGTCAGTGAAGCCGAGATCGATGCGGCCGTCGCGGCCTGCTCCGCCGATCTGCTGGCCGCGCTGGAAACCGCGCGTGCCCGCATCGAGGCCTATCACCTGCGCCTGAAGCCACAGGATTCCTGGACACGCGATGCGCTCGGCGTCGAGAGCGGGTGGCGCTGGAGCGCGATCGAGACGGTCGGGCTCTACGTTCCCGGCGGTACCGCGAGCTATCCCTCGTCCGTGCTGATGAACGCGGTGCCGGCCAGGGTTGCCGGCGTCGAGCGCATCGTCATGGTGGCGCCGACCCCGCGCGGGGAGACGAACCCGCTGGTCCTGGCTGCGGCGCGGCTTGCCGGCGTCCACGAGGTCTACCGGATTGGCGGTGCCCAGGCGGTAGCGGCATTGGCCTATGGAACGCAGTCGATCGCGCCGGTGGCCAAGATCGTCGGACCGGGCAACGCCTATGTGGCAGCCGCCAAGCGCCGCGTCTTCGGACAGGTCGGTATCGACATGATCGCCGGCCCCTCCGAGGTTCTGGTGATTGCGGATTCAAGTGCAAATCCGGATTGGGTCGCGGCCGATCTGCTGGCGCAGGCGGAGCATGACGAATCCGCCCAGTCGATCCTGCTCACCAATGATGCAGCGCTCGCAGCCGAGGTCGAGAAGGCGGTGATCAGCCAGTTGGCAGTGCTCCCGCGCGCTGCGATCGCCGGCAAGAGCTGGCAGGATTTCGGCGCCATCCTGCTGGTCGAAGACCTGGAGCGCGCACTCCCGCTGGTCGACCGGCTGGCGCCCGAGCATCTCGAGATCGTCACCGCAGATCCCGACGGCCTGGCAAGGAAGGTTCGCAATGCCGGCGCGATCTTCCTGGGCGGACATACACCGGAGGCGATCGGCGACTATGTCGGCGGTCCCAACCATGTTCTGCCGACCGCCCGCTCCGCCCGTTTCTCCTCGGGGCTCGGTGTCGCCGATTTCATGAAGCGAACCTCGTTGCTGAAATGCGGCGTCGATGGGCTTCGCGCCTTGGCGCCGGCCGCGACGCAACTGGCCGAGGCCGAGGGCTTGCAGGCGCATGGCCGATCCGTGACGATCAGGCTCAATCTCTGAGTCCCGCGCGCCCTGTGTCCGGAGGCTGCATGTCGGAAAGCCAATGCCTGGTCGGTGTGACTTTTGACGAAGCCTCGCTGGGGCGTGGCAGTCCGGATCAGGAACACGAGCGCGCGGTTGCGGTCTATGACCTCGTTGAGCGCAACCATTTCGCGTTGCCTGGGCATGATGGCGGCCCCTATCTCGCCCATCTCGCGCTGGTCGAGCGACGCCTCGTATTCGAGATCAAGGGGGCCGACGGAGCGCCGGTCGTCACGCATCATCTCTCGCTGACGCCGCTGCGGCGTATCATCAAGGACTATGGGCTGGTCTGCGAGAGCTATTACGCCGCCATCCGGGCGTCGACGCCTGCGCAGATCGAGGCGATCGACATGGGCCGGCGCGGGCTGCATGACGAGGCGGCCCACATGCTGGTCGAGCGCCTGGCGAGCAAGGTCGAGATCGACCACGACACGGCGCGTCGCCTGTTCACCTTGATCTATGCCTTGCATTGGAAGGGCTAGGCTCGGTGGAGGGAGCGCCGCCGCGCAAGATCCACAGCGTGCTCTTCATGTGCGCGTATAACGCGGTGCGTTCCCCGATGGCGGAAGCCATGGCGAAGCACTTCTTCGGCAAATCGATCTATGTCCAGTCGGCCGGAGCGAGGAAGGGCGACGTCGATAAGTTCGCGCTGGCCGTGCTCGACGAGA
Organism: Allobosea sp. P4_E12; assembly: GCF_056401655.1. NCBI lineage: Bacteria > Pseudomonadati > Pseudomonadota > Alphaproteobacteria > Hyphomicrobiales > Alloboseaceae > Allobosea > Allobosea sp. P4_E12. The sequence continues at coordinate 130,816 of NZ_JBFUIY010000019.1, forward strand.
TCGGCATCGACGCTCATCGCCACAGGCCAAAATCGATTGAGGATCTCGAGGAGTGGGAGGGGTTGAACTTCGACCTCATCATCTCCCTCTCACCGGAGGCGCATCACAAGGCCCTTGAGTTGACCAGAACGCTCGCCGCTGATGTCGAGTACTGGCCGACGCCGGATCCGACCATCGTCCAGGGCTCGCGTGAGCAGGTGCTCGACGCCTATCGCGACGTACGGGATGGCTTGATGCGGCGGATCAAGCAGCGCCTGCGGGCCTGACGTTACGCCTGGACACGCACGGCCCCACCTGCGCCACGCGTACTTTTAAGTGAAACTTTACGAGTGGTGAGCGACTTCGTCCGGCCCGATATGGCCTGCCGGATAGCGCGGAGAAACCGAGTTCCCATGACGTCCGGATTCCTGAACGAGATTCCGGCCGATCAGGGCCGGGGCGTGTTGTTGCGGGATGCGCTCATCATTGTCATTGCGCTCGTGGCGGTCAGCCTGGCGGCAGCGCTCAGCCTGCCCCGGGGCTCGGATGAAGCAGCGCCATCGCGCGCAATTGTCTTTTCGCCATGGACCTCTGAGCGGGACGCGCTAGCGATGACGATGGCGGCGGGGCATCGCGTCCTGCGCAGCGGGATCGCTCACTTCATCGTCATTACGGCGCCTTCCGTGGACCCGGGCGTCAAACAGGCGAAACCGAAGGGGGCCTTGCTGATGCTGGCGCTTTCGGGGCTGGCCGGGTGCCTTGACGCCCGTTCGTCGGCGGATGCTTCGTCATGATCTGGACCCTGACCGGAGTTCGCGTCGTCGTGGCCCGCTTCCTGCTCGGGCTCGCCTTCCTTCATGTTCCGCTATTGGCGCTGAGCGTCTGGTTCCACGGTGGCGAGGTGCTGCTTGCTGCCTCCTTCGCCTTCGTTCTCGCCGCTGGTGCCCTGCTGCTCTATGCCCGCTTCGGCGTGGCGATCGTCACGCAGCTGGTGATAGCGATAGTGCTGATCGGCCAGGTTTCGATGCTGGTCTACAGCTTCGCCGGCCATCCCTGGCAGCCTGACACGCACATGTATTATTTCGCGGTCCTCGCGCTGTTGGCGGGGTTTTGCGACTGGCGCCCGATCGTGATGGGGGCTGGCCTGACCGCACTTCACCATCTGGCGCTGCAGTACCTGCTTCCGTCAGCCGTGTTCTACCAGGGCGGCAATATCTGGCGCGTGCTCCTGCATGCCGTGATTGTGGTGATCGAGACCGCGTTCCTGGCGGCGCTTGCCATGATCCTTGGGCGGATGTTCGCCATGAACCGCGACAGCCTGCGTCATGCCAATGCGATCGCCGAGCGCGAACGCGCGGCCGGAGAGCGGGAGAGGCACCTCGCCGACGAGCTCGGCCGCCGCAGCGAGACTCTGCGCGAAACCGTTCTGAATTTCCGCCGGCAGATGGAGCAGGCCATGGCGGTTCTAGACCGTGCGGCCGAGGCCATGCAGGGCGAGTCGCGGGCCTTGACCGGCACCTCCGATCAGGCGCGTCACCAGATGGGGCATGTCTCGGAGGCTGCCGAGGCGACGACGCGCAGCATCGACCAGCTTGCGGTTGCCAGCGGGCAACTCGCAGCTTCGATCGGCGAGATCGGCCAGAATGTGTCGCACTCGGCCGACGGCTCCAAGAGCGCAGCCGAGCTTGCCCGGCGCGCCAGCGCGGAAATCGAGGATCTCGCCCGCAGCAGCGAGAATGTCGGTGCGGTCGTCGAGATCATCCGCGGCATCGCAGCGCAAACCAGCATGCTGGCTCTCAACGCCACCATCGAGGCGGCCCGGGCCGGTGAGATGGGACGAGGCTTCGCCGTCGTCGCGAGCGAGGTGAAGACGCTCTCGGCCCAGACCGCCCGTGCAACGGACGAGGTCTCCGGTCAGATCAGCGCGATGCAGGTCGCGTCGCAGCGCTCGTTGAAGGCGATCCGCGATATCGTGACGGCGATGTCCGAGGTCGAGCGTGTGGCGGAGGCGATCGCCGTCTCCGTCCACGAGCAGGACCGGGCGACCATGGAAATCGCCCGGCAGGTCCAGCTCTCCTTCGAGGGAGCAAGGCGCAGTGCCGGCGCGGTCGGCAATTTCGAGACGATGACCGTTCGCACCCATGATGCCGCTGCGCAGTTGCAGGACGCTGCCGATGCGCTGGCGAAGCAGGCGCACAGCATCCGTCAGGAGGTCGCGGCGTTCTGCGGCCGCGTCGCGGCGGCCTGATCGGGCGAGGCTCGGTTACCAGGCCTGGCCGGGTCCGATCTTGCCGATATCGAGCCACTGACCGAGTGTCGCGGCCACATCCGAAAAGCTCCGGCGCCCCCCGATCGCCCGTGCCGGCACCCCTGGCCCGAAGGCGAGGATCGGCACATGCTCGCGCGTGTGGTCCGTGCCCTTCCAGGTCGGGTCGTTGCCATGGTCGGCCGTGATGATGGCAAGATCGCCCGGGCCGAGCTTCGCCTCCAGCCGCGGCAGCATCGCATCGAAGGCTTCCAACGCGGCCGCATAGCCCGGCACGTCGCGGCGATGGCCGTACTCGGTATCGAAATCGACGAGGTTCACGAAGCAGAAGCCGCCATCCGGCAACCGGTCGAGCGCGGCGAGGGCGGCCTCGAACATGGCCGCATTGCCGAACGGCTTGATCTCTTCTCCGGTGGCGCGATGGGCAAAGATGTCGCCGATCTTGCCAATGGTGATGACGCTGCGGCCCAGCGTCGCGAGCCGGTCGAGGATCGTGTCGTTGGGCGGTGGAATGGCGAAGTCCTTCCGGTTCGCCGTCCGGGTGAAGCCGGTTGTCGCGGTGCCGACGAAGGGGCGCGCGATGACGCGCCCGATCCTGAGCGGATCGATCAGGACGCGTACCGTGCGGCAGAGCTCGTAGAGCCGCTCCAGCCCGAAATGCTCCTCATGTGCCGCAATCTGCAGCACGGAATCGACCGAGGTGTAGCAGATCGGCTTGCCCGTCCGGATATGCTCCTCGGCGAGTTCGTCGATGATGACGGTTCCCGAAGCGTGCTTGTTGCCGAGAATGCCCGGCAGCCTGCCGTCGCGAATGATCGCCGCGACCAGATCCTGCGGGAAGGAGTTTTCCAGCTCTGTGAAATAGCCCCATTTGAACGGAACGGGGCAGCCAGCGATCTCCCAATGACCGGAGGGAGTGTCCTTGCCCTGGCTGGTCTCGATGCCATAGCCGTACTGCCCCTGTGGCGCGATCGGCTTGCTGACGCCCGCGAGCGGGCTTCCGGTGGAAGCCTCGCAGGCATGGGCCAGGCCCAGCCGGGCGAGGTTCGGCACCTGCAATGCGCCGTGCCGCAGACCTTCGCGGTCGCCCTTGCCTGCCGCGCAGCTCTCCGCGATATGGCCCAGCGTGTCGGCGCCGGCATCGCCATAGAGATGCGCGTCCTCCGCGCCGCCGCAGCCGACGGAGTCGAGCACGATAAGGATGGCGCGGGTCATCTCAATCCTTCACCGCAGCGCTGCCGACGGGCTCGAGGTTGAGCGCGGCGGCGAGCAGGGCCTGGGTATAGGCCTCGCGCGGATGCGCAAAAATCTCCTCGGCTGGTCCTTCCTCGACGACCTTGCCGTTCTGCATCACCACAACCCGGTGCGACAACGCCCGCACCACTTTGAGGTCATGGCTGATGAAGAGATAGCCGAGCTTGCGGCGGCTCTGCAGTTCGCGCAGGAGCTCGACGATCTGCGCCTGCACCGACATGTCGAGCGCAGAGGTCGGCTCATCCAGCACCACGAATTTCGGGTCGAGGGCCATGGCGCGCGCAATCGCGATACGCTGGCGTTGTCCGCCTGAGAATTCATGCGGGTAGCGATCCATCGCTGCCGGGTCGAGGCCGACATCGCTGAGCGCCCTGGCGACGATCTCGCGGCGGGCTTCGTAGCTCAGCCCCTTGTCCTGGACGGTCAGCCCTTCTTCGACGATGCCGGCGACCGAGAGGCGCGGCGACAGCGAGCCATAGGGATCCTGGAAAACGACCTGGAGATCCTTGCGCTTCGGGCGGACGGCGGCGCTGGTCAACCCGTCGATGCGATCGCCGAGGAAGACGACAGGCCCCTCCGAGGAGATCAGCCGCAGGATGGCGAGGCCCAGCGTCGTCTTGCCTGAGCCGGACTCGCCGACGACGCCGAGCGTCTCGCCTTCCCGCACCTTGATCGAGATGCCATCGACGGCCTTCACATGGCCGGTGGTCCGGCGCAGGAAGCCGGATTTGATCGGAAACCAGATCTTCATCGGCCCGGCCTCGAGCAGCGTCGCGGCGCCTTCGGCGACCGGGGCGGGGCGACCCTTGGGCTCGGCTGCGAGCAGGCGCTGGGTATAGCTGTGCTGCGGCTTGTCGAAAATCTCGGCGACGGGCCCCTGCTCGACGATCCGGCCCTTGAGCATCACGCAGACCCGGTCGGCGATGCGCCGCACGATGCCCAGATCATGGGTGATGAACAGGATCGCCATGCCGAGGCGGTTCTGCAGATCCTTCAGCAAGGACAGGATCTGCGCCTGCACGGTGACGTCGAGCGCAGTGGTCGGCTCATCGGCAATCAGCAGGTCCGGCTCGTTGGCGAGCGCCATGGCGATCATCACGCGCTGGCGCTGACCGCCGGAAAGCTGATGAGGATAGGCGTCGAGCCGGCTCTCGGCATCGCGGATGCCGACCAGGGCCAGCAGCTCCAACGTGCGGGCGCGAGCCGCCGCGCCGCGCAAGCCCTTGTGCAGCTCGAGGATCTCGCCGATCTGCCGCGCAATGGTGTGCAGCGGGTTCAGCGAGGTCATCGGCTCCTGGAACACCATGGTGATGTCGTTGCCGCGCACCTTGCGCATCGCGTTCTCATCGGCCGCGATCAGGTCCTGTCCGTTGAACAGCACCTTGCCGGACGGGTGATGCGCGGCCGGATAGTTCAGCAGCTTCAGAATCGAGAGCGCGGAGACGGATTTGCCCGAGCCGGATTCACCGACGATCGCCAGAGTCTCGCCCTTGGAGACATGAAAGGAAATGCGGTCGACGGCGAGCGTCTCCCTGCCGCCCTGGCGGAAGGCGACGGAAAGATCCTCGACGGAAAGAAGGGGAGCGCTCACGCGAAGGTCTTCCTTGGATCGAAGGCGTCGCGCACCGCTTCGCCGATGAAGATCAGCAGCGACAGCATCAGGGCGATCACGAAAAAGCCGGACAGCCCGAGCCAGGGCGCCTGCAGATTGGCCTTGCCTTGCGCCAGCAGCTCACCGAGCGAGGGCGAGCCGGGCGGCAGGCCGAAACCGAGGAAGTCGAGCGAGGTGAGCGTCGTGATCGAGCCGTTCATGATGAAGGGCAGGAAGGTCAGCGTCGCGACCATGGCGTTCGGCAGCAGATGCTTGACCATGATCTTGGCGTTGGACAGGCCGAGCGCACGCGCCGCCCGGACATATTCGAAATTGCGGGCCCGCAGGAATTCGGCCCGGACCACGCCGACCAGCGCGACCCAGGAGAACAGCAGCAAGATGCCGAGCAGCACGAAGAAGCCGGGCGTGATCACGGCCGCTACGATGATCAGGAGATAGAGCGCGGGGATCGAGGTCCAGATCTCGATGAAGCGCTGGAAGATCAGGTCGGTCCAACCGCCGAAATAGCCCTGCACGGCGCCAGCCGCGATGCCGATCACCGAAGAGATCGTGGAAAGGATCAGGCCGAACAGGATCGAGATGCGGAACCCGTAGATCAGGCGCGCCACGACGTCGCGGCCCTGGTCGTCCGTGCCGAGCCAGTTCCATTCGAGCTCGCGGCAGGTCATGCCGCCGGTTCGCTCGGCGATCGGCCGGCACTGCTCGTCCTTCAGCATCCAGGTCGGTGGCGCAGGAGCGGGAACCGGCAGGTCGAGATTATGCGTGCGGTAGGAGTAGCGGATCGGCGGCCAGATGGCATAGCCATTGGCATCGATCTCCTTGGCGATGACCGGATCGCGATAGTCGGTGGTGGCGAGGAAGCCGCCGAATTTCTCCTCGGGATAGTTCACCACGATCGGGAACAGGAACTCGCCCTTGTAGCGCACGACGAGCGGTCGATCATTGGCGATGAACTCCGCGAAGAGCGAGAGCACGAACAGTGCCAGGAAGATCCAGAGCGACCACCAGCCCCGCCGGTTCGCCTTGAAATTGTTGAGCCGGCGCCGGTTGATCGGCGAGAGTTTGAGCCAGCCCTGGCCCGCCTCGGGCGGTGCAAGCGCCGCACTGCGAGTGCTCGGCGGCAGGTCGATCAGCGTCTCGCTCACCTCAGGCCTCCCGCGTTTCGAAATCGATCCGGGGGTCGACCCATGTGTAGGTCAGGTCGGTGATGAGATGCACGACAAGGCCGATCAGCGAGAAGATGTAGAGATTGGCGAAGACGACCGGATAGTCGCGGTTGACGATGGCCTCGAAGGAGAGGAGCCCGAGGCCGTCGAGCGAGAAAATCGTCTCGATCAGCAGCGATCCGGCGAAGAGCGCATGCACGAATGCGCCGGGAAAGCCGGCGATCACGATCAGCATGGCGTTGCGGAAGACGTGGCCGTAGAGCACGCCGCGTTCGCTGAGCCCCTTCATCCGCGCCGTCAGGACATATTGCTTGCGGATCTCGTCGAGGAAGGAATTCTTGGTCAGCAGCGTCGAGGTCGCGAAGGCGCCCAGCGCCATCGCCGTGACCGGCAGGGCAATGTGCCAGAGATAGTCGGTGGCCTTGCCTATCAAGCTGAGTTCTTGCCAATTCTCGGAATGGAGCCCGCGCAGCGGAAAGATCTGCCAGAACGAGCCGCCGGCGAAGAGCACGATCAGGAGGATCGCGAACAGGAAGCCCGGAATGGCGTAGCCGACAATGACCACGGCGCTGGTCCAGGTGTCGAAGCGCGAACCGTCCTTCACCGCCTTGCGGATGCCAAGCGGGATCGAGATCGCATAGGAGAGCAGCGTCATCCACAGCCCGAGCGAGATCGAGACCGGCAGTTTCTCCTTGATCAGCTGCATTACCGGTGCGTCGCGGAAATAGGACCGGCCGAAATCGAAGCGGATATAGTCCCAGAGCATCTTGCCGAAGCGCTCATGTGCCGGCTTGTCGAAGCCGAATTGCTTCTCCAGCTCCTTGATGAAGGCCGGATCGAGCCCCTGCGCGCCACGATAGGATGAGCTTGCATCGCCGTGCTGTGCTCCGGCATCGCCGCCGGCACTGCCGCCGACACGGTCGGAGGCGTTGCCTCCCTGGCCCTGCAATTGTGCGATCACGCGCTCCACCGGCCCGCCCGGCGCGAACTGCACGAGGACGAAGGAGATCAGCAGGATGCCGAACAATGTCGGCACCATCAGCGCGAGGCGGCGGGCGATATAGGAGAGCATCCGTTCACCCGGCCTTTCGGGAAGGACCAAGCACACCGAGATGGGTGTCGGCAAAGAGCGAGGGGTATTTCAGGCCATAGCCCAGCGCCCGGTCGAACTCGATATGCCCGGCCCAGATCAGCGCGATCACAAGGGCCGTCGGCAGGGCCAGCGAAAGGCCCGCGATTGCCAGCAAGGCCGGACCGATCAGCGAGTGAGCGGCGTTATAGATCGTGGCGCCCAGCCTCGGATTGGCGAGATAGCCGAGCATGCCGAGATCCGGGGCCAGGATCAGTGCAGCAAAGAGCCACCACGATGCGCCGGTGCCGGCAAAGAGCCAGATGCACAGCACGCCGAGCACAAGTCCTTCGAGGCGCAGGAGAACCCTGGGAGTTCCGCTGACCTGGCCTCGGGCTTCCGCTGCCATCCTCACGCCTTCCCGATCCGCTTGGCTTTCTCGGCGTCGAACCACCAGATGGCGGGGGCGCCGGACGTGTATTTCGGCTTGGATGCCGGCCGGTCGAACATGTCCCAGTAAGCCAGCCATTCATTCGGGTTCCACCACATCGGCACCCAATAGCGGCCGGCGCGCAGCAGCCGGTCCAGCGCCTTGGCCGCCACTACGACGTCCTTGTAGCTATCGGCCTGGCCGATCCGATCGATCATCGCGTCGATGGCTGAATCGCTGATGCCGGCGACGTTGCGCGAGCCGCGCGTCTTCGCGGCTTCGGAACCATAGACGATGCGCAGGGAATCGCTGGGAATCGCGCTGCCCGTCAACGCACGACTGACCACGTCGAAATCGAATTCATCGAGTCTTCGCTGGTACTGCGCGGCATCGACGATGCGCGAGGTCGCGTTGATGCCCAGGCGCTTGAGATTGGCCTGGAACGGCTGGGTATGTGGCTGGAGCGAGGCCTGGAAATCGAGGAACTCGATCTCGAAGGGCTTGCCATCGGGCAGCTTCAGCACATTGCCGTCCCGCTTGCAGCCGGCTGCGCGGAACATATCGTCCGCCTTGCGCAGCAGGGCGCGGTCGCTTCCAGAGCCGTCGCTGACCGGCGGGAGATAGACCTCGCCGAAGACTTCGTCCGGCACCTTGCCACGGAAGGGTTCGAGCAGAGCGAGCTCTTCGGGCGAGGGTGTGCCCACAGCCTTGGAATCCGAGTTCTCGAAGAACGAGGTCATGCGGGCAAAGGAGCCGAACATGATGTTCTTGTTGGTCCACTCGAAATCGAAGCAGAGCCCGATCGCCTCGCGGATGCGCGGGTCCTTGAAGGCATCGCGGCGCAGGTTGAAATACCAGCCCTGCGAGCCGGTCGGCTCGGTATTGGGCAGGGATTCCTTCTTGACCTTGCCGTCCTTGATCGCCGGGAAGTCATAGCCGGTCGCCCAGATCCGGGAGGTGAATTCCTCCTGGAAGGTAACGATGCCGCTCTTGAAGGCCTCGAAGGCGACCTGCCGGTCGCGGAAATACTCCCAGCGCGTGCGGTCGAAATTATTGACGCCGACATTCACCGGCAGGTCCTTGCCCCAGTAGTCGGGAACCCGCTCGAATTCGATGAAGCGGCCTTGTTCGAACCGCCCCACCTTGTAGGGGCCGGACCCAAGCGGTGGTTCCAGCGTCGAGGCGTCGAAGTTCCGCGTCGACCAGAATTTCGCGGAGAAGACCGGCAGGCCTGCGACGACGAGGTGCAGGTCGCGACCGCGCTTCGGCGAAAGCGTGACGATGACGATGTCGTCGCCTTCCGCCACCGACGAGACCAGCTCGTTCAGGATCAGGCGGTAGGATGGGTGTCCCTTGCTCTTCAGGATATTCATGGAGAAGGCGACATCGGAAGCGGTCACCCGGCTTCCGTCATGGAAACGCGCCTCGGGCCTGAGCCGAAAACGGTAGGTCAGCCTGTCCCCGGAGATTGCGACGCTCTTCGCCAGCAAGCCGTAGAGCGCGCCTGGCTCGTCGCCGGAGCCGGACATCAGGCTGTCGAAGCACGCATCCATGCCAGCGGCGCCATCGCCCTGCAGCACGAAGGTGTTCAGCGTGTTGAAGGTGTCGAAGTTCTGGTTGCCGCCGGCCCGCTTGATCTGCAGCGTGATCGTGCCGCCCTTCGGGGCCTTCGGGTTCACATAGGCGAAATGCGGAAAATCCGCGGGGAGCGCCAGTTCGCCGAAAGTCGAGAGGCCATGAACCTCCCCGGTCTCGGCCAGGGCCCGGCCGGGCAGGCCCGCACTTGCCAGCGCTGCTCCACCGGCTTCGAGCAGCCTGCGGCGTGTGATGCGCATCGCCATGGTGCCTCGTCCTCCTGCAACTGATTCGCTGGCCGATTATGTCGACCCGTGAGGTCGATACCAGCGCGGAGAGGAGATTCCTCGCCATGGTGAGGGCAAGAGCATGGCGGGAGCAAGCAAAAGCCGGGCTCAAGGGCCCGGCTTGCAATCATTCAGGCGCGCCGAATCGACGCAAGACTCATTTCGGAAGCGGCTTCGGCGCATCCGCGAGCGTGTTGAGATAGGCGATCACGTCGGCACGGGTATCGGGCTTGGTCAGGCCGGCGAAAGCCATCGTCGTTCCTGGCATATAGGCCTTCGGACCCTTCAGGAAGCCGTCGAGCTGCTCGGCTTCCCACTTCTCGGAGGAATGGCCTTTCATCGCGGCCGAATAGCCGAAGCCGTCGATCGACCCCTTGCTGCGACCATAGACGTCAAAGAGATGCGGGCCGACCTTGTTGGCGCCGCCCTTCTCGAAGGTGTGGCAGGCCTTGCAGGCGCCGACAGCCTTTTCGCCACGGGCCGGATCGGCCTTGGCGAGACGTTCCACGATCGGCGCGTCCGCAACTGGAGCCGCAGCGGTTGCACCGCCGGCGGCAGCTGGCTCCGGACTCGGCAGATCGAAGCCGGGCACGGCCGGCTTGTGCGGCGCGAAGACAATGCCGGCGGCCATGTTCAGGGCCATCACCACGAGCAGCGTGGACAGTCCCGCGCCGGCAATCTTGTTCAGCTCGATATTCATCGCATCGAAACCCTTGGGCCTCGCCACAGGACAGGCAAGGCATAGCAGCGCTCCGGCCGGAGCCTGGGAGCGCCGACACACGGCCGTTGCTTAACCGCTTTGCGCGCTTCATTGCAACTCGTATAAGCACGCACCTCTTTGAGACCTTTTGACGCCTCCCGTCGCAGCCTCGCGACCTTCCCCCCAGAGCTGTTGCCGATGTCGGACCCGCTGATCCTGATTCCCGCCCGCATGCAGGCGACCCGCCTGCCCGACAAGCCTCTGGCAGACATCCTGGGCGAACCGATGATCGTGCATGTCTGGCGCCGAGCGATGGAATCGGGCGTCGGTGCCGTGGTCGTCGCCACTGACGAGCCGCGCATCGTCGCGGCCATCGAGAAGGCCGGGGGGAGAGCGGTGATGACCAGCATCCACCACCAGACCGGCTCGGATCGAATCAAGGAAGCGGCGGATATCGTCGACCCGCAGGGGCGCCACGACATCATCGTCAACGTCCAGGGAGATTTTCCCACGCTTGAGCCGAGCGCGATCGCTGCCGCGGTGAAGCCGCTTGCGGACGCGGCCGTCGACATCGCGACCCTGGCCGGGGTCATTACCGACGAGGACGAGAAGACCGCACCGAGCGTCGTCAAGCTGATCGGCAGCGAGATCAGTCCTGGCCGGATGCGCGCACTCTACTTTACCCGTGCCACCGCGCCGAGCGGCGAGGGGCCGCTCTATCACCATGTCGGCCTCTATGCGTATCGCCGCCGTGCGCTCGATCGCTTCGTCAGCCTGCCGCAATCGCCGCTCGAACTCCGCGAGAAGCTCGAGCAACTGCGTGCACTGGAAGACGGCATGCGCATCGACGTGATGGTCATCGATCACGTCCCGCGCGGCGTCGACACGCCTCCTGACCTGGATCGCGCCCGCGCGCTCCTGAAATCCCGCCTCGGAGCCTGAATCATGTCTGTCGTCGTGTCCTACCAGGGCGAGCCCGGAGCCTTCTCCTCTCAGGCCGCCCTGCAGGTCTTTCCGGATTGCGAATTGCTGCCTTGCGCAACCTTCGAGGATGCCCTGTCCGCGGTCAGCGACGGAACGGCCCGCTATGGCATGATCCCGATCGACAATTCGATCGCCGGTCGCGTTGCCGATATCCACCATCTTCTGCCGCGTTCCGGCCTGCACATCATCGGCGAGCATTTCCTGCCGATCCGCTTTCACCTGATGGCGGTGCAGGGAGCGACGCTCGCCACCCTGAAGACCGTGCAGAGCCATATCCATGCGCTCGGCCAGTGCCGCAAGATCATCAAGAAGCTTGGCCTCAAGGCCGAGGTCGCTGCCGACACCGCCGGCTCGGCCCGGCAGGTCGCGGAAGCCGGCGACGTCACCCGCGCAGCGATCGCGCCGCATATCGCCGCCGAAGTCTACGGGCTGAACATCCTGATGGAGGACATCGAGGACGAGAAGCACAACACCACGCGCTTCGTCGTGCTTTCGAAATACCCGGAATTCGCCCGCCAGGGCACGAAGAAGACCGTGACGACGCTGATGTTCCGCGTGCGCAACATCCCGGCGGCGCTGTACAAGGCGCTGGGCGGTTTTGCCACCAACGGCATCAATATGACCAAGCTCGAGAGCTACATGGTCGACGGCCATTTCTCAGCGACGATGTTCTACTGCGATGTCGAAGGGCATCCTGATGACGCGGACCTGAAGCGGGCCCTGACGGAGCTCGAGTATTTCTCCAAGGAGATGAAGATTCTCGGCGTCTACCCGGCGCACGCGTTCCGCGCGAGCCTCGCCGAGCCGGGAGAATAGGCCGATCGCAGCCGACCGGAAACCGCGTCGGCTGCAGACGCCCTCACGTGCTAGGGCGTGACGCCGTCCTCGGCCCACGCCTTCAGGATCGTGTTCGCGATCGCCATATGGGGCGGGCAGGACAGCCCGTCCGGATGCCTCCCCTCCAGCATCTGCAGCGCCTCCTCCCGCGAGAACCAGCGCCCTGCTTCGAGTTCGTTCCCGTCCAGCGTGATGTCGTCGTTCAGCGCTTCGCTGATGCAGCCGATCATCAGGGAAGACGGGAAGGGCCAGGGCTGCGAGGCGACATAGCGCACGGCGCCGGTGCGCAGCCCTGCTTCCTCGAGGGTTTCGCGGCGTACCGCATCCTCAAAGGTCTCGCCGGGCTCGAGAAAGCCGGCAATGCAGGAATACATGCCCGGCGCGAACCGGGCCTGACGGGCCAGGAAGCACTGATCGCCGCGCACCGCGAGCATGATCACGACCGGATCGGTGCGCGGGAAGTGCAGCGTGCCGCATTGCGAGCATTCGCGCCGCCAGCCGCCGCTCACCGTCGGCGAGAGCCCGCCGCAGCGGGCGCAGAAGCGATGCCGCGCATGCCAGTCGAGCAGGGCCTTGGCCTCGCCCAGCGGCCCGACCTCTTCGGCTGGGACGAGCCGCTTCAGGGCGATCGAGCGCAGGTCGCTGACCAGGAGGTCGTCACGCTCGCGCAGCGTCTCGGCGAGCTCCCGGTCGACCAGTCGGCCAAAGCAGGCGGTCCCTTGCGGGTCGAGTCCGAGGAAGACTTCCTCATGCGCCTTGCCGATAGCGTCGGCCTCGCTCTCGGCGAACCAGATCGTCAACGTCTCGGCGTCGATCCGCTTCAGGATCGGCGTCTCGCCGGAGACGATCGCGTGGCGCGTACCGGGCGAAGCCCGAAAGCCCTCGACCGCGTCGGGACGGTCACGCAGGTCGCCGCGGCGGTCGAGCGGGTTCGTGGCAAAGCCGGTCAGGGCCGAGCGTTCGCGTCGAAAGGAGACATCGTTCATGCGCACACCCGTCTGGCAGGCGGCTTAAGAACAGCCGCCGTATAGGCGGATGTGCTAGCGGCAAAGTGCCGCCTGCGCCAGAGGTGGAAGGCGCGAGGCGGGTCTGCTCCCGGCGGGTTGGTCGTGCCTTAAAGCATCGGCCCGAAAAGTGGATTGCGGTTTTCGGGAAAGCCGATGCAAGATCGGCGATCTAGCGCTCGCCGCGTCCGCGCAGCAGATGGATGATCGCAGAGAAATCGGAGCCGCCTTCACCCCAGGCATTGTGCAGGCCGAAAAGCTGGGCTGCGGCTGCGCCGAGAGGCGTCGCAGCACCGGCTGCCTGGGCGGCCTCCTGCGCGAGCTTCAGGTCCTTCAGCATCAGCGCGGAAGCGAAGCCCGGCTTGTAGTCGTTATTGGCCGGCGATGTCGGCACCGGGCCGGGAACGGGGCAGTAGGTGGTCAGCGACCAGCACTGGCCGGATGAGGTCGATGCGACGTCGAACAGGGCCTGATGCGACAAGCCGAGCTTCTCGGCCAGAACGAAGGCCTCGGAGACGCCGATCATCGAGATGCCCAGGATCATGTTGTTGCAGATCTTCGCCGCCTGGCCGTTGCCGGAGGGTCCGCAATGGACGACGCGCCGGCCCATGGCGGAGAGGATCGGGTCTCCCTTCTCGAAAGCCTCCTTCGAACCGCCGACCATGAAGGTCAGCGTCGCGCCCCTTGCGCCGCCGACACCGCCGGAAACCGGCGCATCGAGCGAGAGGCAGCCGCGTTCGGTGGCCAGCGCATGCGCCTTGCGGGCACTTTCGACATCGATCGTCGAGGAATCGATGATCAGCGTGCCAGCCTTCACCACGGGCAGGATGTCGGCCCAGACCGCGAGCACATGCTTGCCCGCCGGCAGCATGGTGACGACGACCTCGGCATTGGCGACCGCCTCCCTGGCCGAGCCCGCGATATGCACGCCGAGTTCGGCCGCAGCGTCCTGCGAGGCCTGCACCAGGTCGAAGGCGCTGACCTGATGTCCGGCCTTGACGAGATTGGCGGCCATCGGGCCGCCCATATTGCCGAGCCCGATGAAGGCGATGCTGGTCATGGTCTAACCTCGTCGTTTGAGAAACTTTTCCATGGGGCAGGGATATCCCGGCTCTGAGGCTAGTTCCCCTTTGCCCGCCCTACCAGCGAGCGCGCCACGATCATGCGCATGACCTCGTTCGTGCCTTCCAGGATCTGATGCACGCGCAGGTCCCGCACGATCTTCTCGATGCCGTAATCGGCGAGATAGCCGTAGCCGCCATGAATCTGCAGCGCCTCGTTCGCGACCGCGAAGCCGGTATCGGTGGCAACCCGCTTGGCCATGGCGCAGAGCTTGGTCGCGTCGGGTGCCTTCTGGTCGAGTGCCGAGGCTGCCCGCCACAGGAACGTCCGCGCCGCCTCGAGTTCGGTCGCCATGTCGGCAAGCTTGAACCGCAGTGCCTGGAAATCGGCGATGCGTGCGCCAAAGGCCTTGCGCTCCTGGGCGTAGGCCAGCGCCTTGTCGAGCGCGTCTTGTGCTCCACCGAGCGAGCAGGCTCCGATATTGAGCCGGCCGCCATCGAGCCCTGCCATCGCGATCTTGAAGCCGATACCCTCGGACCCGAGGCGGTTCGCCACGGGGACGCGGCAATTCTCGAAGATCACGGCGCGCGTCGGCTGCGCATTCCAGCCCATCTTCTTCTCGTTGGCCCCGAAGGACAGGCCGGGCGTGCCGTTCTCGACGACGAGCGTCGAGATGCCTGAGGGGCCGGCCTCGCCGGTGCGCACCATCACGACATAGATGTCGGAGACGCCGGCGCCGGAGATGAACTGCTTCTGGCCGTCGAGCACGTAATCATCGCCGTCGCGGACCGCCCTGGTCTTCAGCGCGGCGGCGTCCGATCCTGCACCGGGCTCCGTCAGGCAGTAACTCGCCAGATGCTCCATCGAACAGAGCTTTGGCAGCCAGGCATGGCGTTGATCCTCCGAGCCGTAGCGGTCGATCATCCAGGCGCACATGTTGTGGATCGAGATATAGGCTGCGATCGTCGGGCAGCCGGTCGCCAGCGCTTCGAAGATCAGCGTCGCGTCGAGCCGTGACAGTCCGGAGCCGCCGACATCCTCGCCAATATAGATGCCGCCCATGCCGAGCGCGGCGGCCTGGCGCATCTCCTCGACCGGGAAGTGCTTCTCCTCATCCCAGCGCAGGGCATGAGGGGCGAGGGTCTCTGAAGCGAAACCCTGCGCCATGTCGCGGATCGCGATCTGGTCTTCGGTGAGGGAGAACATGTCGCGATCCTTGTCGTCCGGGGTCTCAGCCCATCGTCGGGATGACGAAGCTTGCTCCATCCTTGACGCCGGACGGCCAACGCGAGGTCACCGTCTTGGTCTTGGTGTAGAAGCGGATCGAGTCCGGGCCGTGCTGGTTGAGATCGCCGAAGGACGAACGCTTCCAGCCACCGAAGGTGTAATAGGCCAGCGGCACCGGGATCGGCACGTTGACGCCGACCATGCCGACCTGGACGCGGGAAGCGAAGTCGCGCGCCGCATCGCCGTCGCGGGTGTAGATAGCGACGCCGTTGCCGTATTCGTGGTCGTTGGCGAGCTTGAGGCCTTCCTCATAGTCCTTGGCGCGCACGACCGAGAGCACGGGGCCGAAGATCTCTTCCTTGTAGATGCGCATGTCGGGCGTCACATGGTCGAACAGGCAGCCACCCATGTAGAAGCCGTTCTCGTAGCCCTGCATCTTGAAGCCGCGTCCATCGACGACGAGCTTGGCGCCCTCGTTGATGCCGGTCTCGACATAGCCCTTGATCTTGTCGAGCGCCTGCCTGGTGACGACCGGGCCGTAATCGGCGGAAGAGTCGGTGGAGGGGCCGATCTTCAGGCTCTCGACGCGAGGGATGAGGCGCTTCACCAGTTCATCGGCGGTGGCCTTGCCGACCGGAACCGCCACCGAGATCGCCATGCAGCGCTCGCCGGCCGAGCCGTAGCCGGCGCCGATCAGCGCGTCGACGGCCTGGTCCATGTCGGCATCCGGCATGATGATCATGTGGTTCTTGGCGCCGCCGAAGCACTGCACGCGCTTCCCGTTGGCGCAGCCACGGGCATAGATGTACTCAGCGATCGGGGTCGAGCCGACGAAGCCGACGGCCTTGATGTCGTGATCGTCGAGGATGGCGTCGACCGCTTCCTTGTCGCCATTGACGACATTGAGGATGCCGGGAGGACCGCCGGCTTCGATGAACAGCTCGGCCAGACGCATCGGCACGCCGGGATCGCGCTCGGACGGCTTCAGGATGAAGGCATTGCCGCAGGCGATGGCGGGGCCGAGCTTCCAGAGCGGGATCATTGCGGGGAAATTGAAGGGCGTGATGCCGGCGCAGACGCCGAGCGGCTGGCGCATCGAATAGATGTCGATGCCCGGGCCGGCGCCGTCGGTGAATTCACCCTTCATCAGGTTCGGGATGCCGAGCGAGAACTCGACGACCTCGACGCCGCGCTGAATGTCGCCTTTGGCGTCGGCGATGGTCTTGCCGTGCTCGCGGGCGAGCAGCTCGGCCAGCTCGTCATTGTTC